>DUZQ01000073.1 GCA_013349435.1 Planctomycetota bacterium
ATCAGACTCCGGGAAACTACAAACGGACAGCGAATGCCACAACGGCTGCTGAACGAACGCCACAATGTGCGGCTACTATAAACAATAATAATAAACATAAAGACATTCAAGCAGAAAGAGAGAAGGCTCTCTCTAAATTTCAAAGGCCTTCGGCTGATGAGGTTAGTAAATATGCCGAGAGCATAGGCTTTGAGCTGGACGGCAGCCGGTTTGTGGATTTCTACGAGGCCAAGGGCTGGATGGTTGGCAAGAACAGGATGCGCAACTGGCGAGCTGCGGTGCGTACCTGGAAAGCACGAAGCGCAAAGGAAGCAGGATATGCTCAATACCAAAAGCCGGCAGGCGGTTCGGCACGGAGGCGGGATTACACGCCTGAGCCTGTAGCCGAAGGAGTTACGGTACTTAATGTCTGAGCAGCGGCTGTCTGAGTGCTCCTCTGTCATGCCGGATTTAATCCGGCGTCCAGTGCGTCTGGATACCGGCTCCCGTTCGGCTTCGCTCAGGGCAGGCTTGGGCGGGATGACAAAAGCGTAAAATGTAAAGTGGAGAGCGAAAAACTGTGGAATGGCTTCGCCATGCTGTTTTATTCTGGATACCGGCTCGGGGGGCGGTATGACAAAGGGTGGTGGGCGGTATGACAAAGGGGAGTGGCCGGTATGACAAAGGGGAGTGGGCGGTATGACAAAGGGGAGTGGCCGGTATGACAAAGTGTGGGGGCTGGTATGACAAAGGAGGTGGTGGAGTCGAAGTTGTCAATGTCTGAGGAGCGCTATTGCGGATGTGGAGCGAAGATAGAGCCGATACCGATTGAGTGGCGGCCGGGCAGGCCGCATTGGCCGGCGAGGTGTCGGGCCTGTGAGCAAAGGCACCAGGCACAGAGGCAGAGGCGTCAAATTCGCCTCAGACGCAGGGCTCGACAGCAGATACTTCGGAGGCGCCTGGTCGCTACGATACCGCAACTGTTCAGGCGTGCACATATCAGGCACCTGGGCGAAGTCGTGAGGAACAAGCTCCTGGTGCTGGTGCCTGCGAGGGGCGGGTATCTGTATGGTGCACCGGGCAGAGGTAAAACATACAGCCTTTGTGCAATTGCCAGACTGATGATAACCGAAGGTTATAACGTCAGGCGGGTGGTGTGGGAAAGACTGTCGCTGGAGATACGGGACACATTCAAAAACAATCATACCTCGGAGCTGGACCTGATAGGGCCTCTGATTGATTGTGATGTGCTGATAATTGAGGATGTTGGAACGACAACCAGCACCGGCGGCACCGAGTCGGACTTTAATCTGAGGGTTCTGCTGACTATCCTGGACGGCAGGCTGGAGGCATGTCGGCCCACGTGGTTTAGCAGTAATAAATCGGTCGAGCAGTTGGCGGATACCTTCGACGAGAGGATTGCTTCCCGGCTGTGCGAGCACTGCACAATCATTCTGCTGGACGGGCCGGACAGGAGAAAAATGTTCAAACGGAGCGATTGAGGCGGGCTCCAATTAGTGCTCTTTTACAAGTTAATAGCGGTCTTTTGGAACTTTTATACTATTGACTCAAGTCAGGTCATTGTGGTAGTATCTGTAAAAGGGTCTATTTCTTGTTTTGAGGGTAGTACGGTGTCCCTTGGGTGTATGGACTGATGAAATTAGGGAAGATTTTTTTAGGCTCAGCTAAATGGCCAAACCAGAAGAATATCACTATGGTCAATTTCCACCATCAAAGCTCGACTGGGAGAAACTAATTCCATATATTGGCCCAGCAAGCGCCGCCCTGGCTCGCTATGATGGTTTGCTCTCCTCTATACCCAACCCGGCCGTGCTCTTGTCTCCGCTTACGACGCAAGAGGCTGTTATATCTTCTAAGATTGAAGGAACACAGTCAACAATGGGGGAGATTCTTGAGTACGAGGCTCAGGGTGCTACAGCCGGTCTAAGCCCTGAGAAAGAAGCTGATATTAACGAGGTCCTGAATTACAGGAAAGCTATTTGGCAGGCAATAGATGCGTTGAAAGAATCGCCGCTTTGTCAACGCGTTATTAAAGAAGCACAACGAACCCTCCTTCAGAGAGTAAGAGGACAAGATAAGTCCCCGGGTGAGTATCGAAAGGTTCCCAATTGGATTGGGTCTCATGGATGCACGATTGACAATGCCCGCTTTATTCCTGTTTCTGCCGACAAGTTGGAAGAGGGTATGAGCAATTGGGAAAAGTATATCCACAGCAAGGCACCCGACCAGTTAATACAGTTGGCGATACTCCATGCCGAATTTGAGGCACTACATCCCTTTTTGGATGGAAATGGAAGAATTGGTCGTATGTTTGTTCCTTTGTTCTTATATAAAGCCGGACTAATTCAAGGACCAATCTTTTATGTCAGTGCATATCTGGAAGCAAATCGTGATGAATATTATGAGCGACTGTTAGCAATCTCACGGGACAGTGATTGGAGTGGTTGGTGTGCTTTCTTCCTCAAAGCCTTAAAAATCCAGGCTGAGGATAACCACGATAAGGCAAAGAGCGTTTTGGATCTTTACGAAGCAAAAAAGAACCAGATTATAAAGCTCACACGGTCCCAATATGCGATTCATTCGCTCGACTTTATTTTTGAACGGCCAATATTTAGATCCAGTGCTTTTCTGAATTGTGGAAAGATTCCAAAACCAACGGCTACGAGAATACTTTCGATTTTACGTACCGAGAAAATCCTCAAGCCGTTAAGAGAGGCCAGAGGAAGACGCTCCGGAGTATATACATTCAGTGAATTGCTGAATATTGCTGAAGGCAAAAAGGTATTTTAAGGTTAGTAGATGAGCCACAATATCGCTTGTGGCTCATGTTTGCCGGAATGTGAGTCGCAAATAGTTTTGTCTTTAATATGCGATTCACAACGGGTTCCGATAATACCGTCACAAAAGGCGGTAAGGAAGTCCTTGTTGTCATAATGCCCTCTTAGATAGGCAGTTACGAAATTGCCTGAATAGCTCATTCCAGAATCTGTAGTCTCAGGAGATACGTTTAACAAATCGCTGTTTTCAGACACGTTTTGGTGACAGGTCGATTGTTTCGGCATGTCTGTAAGTCGGATTCTTTTTTCAGAAGGAGGTTTTTTATGTCAAAGGTAATTTTGGTTTCAGTGGTGTCGGTTTTATTATTGGCGGGGTGTGAGAGCCTTCGATTTGCTCCGGGCGAGTCGCAAAAGCAAAACGCCTGGCTGCACGAGCAGACCGCGCGAATGGCGGCTGATGTTGCTCAGCTTGAGGATTCAAGCGGCGAGCTTCAGGGCCTGACGAAGCTGTGCGAGGTTCAAAGCAGGGCCTTTACAGCGGATTACGGATTGCCGGACCAGTTCCCTGCCGCCGATTCTGCCGAGGCGATTTTGGCACAGTCGAATCAGCAGATTGCACAGACTGCGTTGGCCGAGGCTCGCAAGCGGCCGGATGCGTGGGACCTGGCCGACGGTGCGATGGAGTTAGGCATCGGCATCGCGGCGCTGTTCGGCGGAGTCTATGGCGTAAGGGCGGCAAGGTTCCTGAGTGAGGCGAGGGTAAAGTCGAAGGCGCTGAGGGAGATTATCGAAGGCAACGAGCTTTTCAAGCGCACCTGTGCGGATTCCGAACAGGCATTCAAACAAGCACACAAAGACCAATCACCCCAAACGCGCCGGTTGGTTACACAATTCAAGAACGCATAGGACCGACCCCCATTCGTAACCCTTGAGAAAGTGCAAACGGAGCGGAGAATCTCATTCCTTTGTCTCTGTCATTTTGGGCTTGACCCGGAATCCGGGACTTAGGAAAGTGGATTCCAGCTCCCTGCCCCTGCCTCCGCAGGGGTGACATTCCTTCGCAGGGACAGGCTTGGCTGGAATGACAAGGAGAAAGCAGGAAATTCTTCGCTCCGCTTTATTAAGCTAAATAATGATTCGTTACATTGTTCCATCGAAAAGTTTTTGCCTCTGCTGAACTTTAGAGGTTAGGGCATTTTCCGAAAATTTCCCCCACAATCTTTGGGACGATTATATCTTCATATTCCACTTGACAGCGGTTCGTCAATCAATAAAATGCAGCAGGAATATACATTCGATAGTCTTTTGGGCCATGCTCGTAAGCCGTTGAATAAAGGCGATGGCGGTATAGAAAAGGTTGATAGCTGTTAAGGCGAATTACCTATGTCGTTTTCCGACACAAATAGTGCTCTTAAACTCCCCGAAGGTTACGTTGCCATACCCGTCAGCGAAGACCAGAAGTCGGCGGTACTGAAAATCTGTGTTCTGGCAAAACAGCAGGCCGATACTGTCGGCGGCCATCTTGTGCTGATTCGTGATACTATTAATGCAAAAGTATATCTGGGGTGTACTGTTGACGCCGGCGGAGATGTTCTGGAATGGCTCGAACTTTGGATTCAGTGTAACGAAACCCTCATCAACACGGTCTCGGCGGCTCGTCAATCACTATCAAATCGTATTCTCGATGACCGCTGGCGCCGGCAGGTCGAAGCATTTGAAAAGCTCGACAAGGCGGCAGCAATAAAAACCGGCATGGAAACCAGCCACCCACTGCCGACTTTTCTTGACATCAACGCCCCTGCCCCGATTCATCCCAAGGATGCCGATTCCGGGTCGCACTGGCAGTTGTGCACCGATGAAGGTTTGCTTGGGCAAAAGGGCCTGGGCGGATACGGCGATTCTTTGCATCGCTACCTGCATTTACCGACCCTTGGCTCCGAGTCCCACCTGGTACCCCTTACATCAGAGGCACCGACAAATTCCTCGACAAAACCGATGTCTGAAATAGGCCTCGACACAAATCGTATGGTTCCATTTAACGCTGCTGCCGGGTTTATGATGGTAAGAAAACACGCCCCGATTGGACTGGAGACTTTTATTGATATTCTCAGCAATGCTTCCTGGGACGGCTTAAAACACGGCGCTTCTCTGATTGACCTCGGCGACGCTGTTAACGGATTAAAAAAGGATGATACCGCCTTTAGGCGCCAGGGCCGGCTTTTTCTTGAATCTCACGGAATATGCGGCCGGCTCGTCGAAACATTTCACCTGAAGCTCAGATTGCTCGCCGATATTGTATCATCCGTCCACTCAATAGTTCGACATCTCCAGCAACCCTTACTTAACATTAACCCGGACAACTGGCGTGTTTCTCTTGGCCGGCCCGGACGGGGATTACCTTTCCTGTGGACCGCAAGGGCGGAGCTTGCCCGCCCCGGGGATGCCGTTCCGTTGGCAATTGAAAGAAGCGACAGGCAGTATTATCTGCCGTCTCTTGCAGTGGGCACGTCGGTCTATCGACCGCTGATTACCTCCCTGCCGACCAAAGGACGCGCGTCAATCAGAATACGACAGGTGCTGCCCGATACAGGCGACACAACCATTCTCGAAGGCACATTTTCCACCCAGGAGCGCATCAATATTGCAAGCTGCGATATTGTTTGGCT
Organism: Planctomycetota bacterium; assembly: GCA_013349435.1. Taxonomy (GTDB): domain Bacteria; phylum Planctomycetota; class Phycisphaerae; order Sedimentisphaerales; family Anaerohalosphaeraceae; genus QNBT01. The sequence continues at coordinate 5,444 of DUZQ01000073.1, forward strand.
CAGGATTAACCTTGCCCACAGGGATATTGACCTGTATGCTCACCTTGAAGCCGACTCGGCAATGGCGCAGGGGGAATGGCGATTCCGAACAATTGGTCAGTTTTTTGACGATGCTCAGACCTCGGCCTTGCGTCCGGCTGAAGGTGTGCCGATGTCCGATATACCTTTTGAGATAATACCGCTTTTGAGCAGTCCCTGTGATTTGTACTCGTTGGCGGTGATGGCGGCGAGGATTCTTCTTGTCGATAATACGAACAGCCTGCCTGTGGCACTTGATGAGATGCTAAGCCTGGCGAAGCAGACTAACAGCATTTATGACGAGAACATCAGCCTGGATGAGCGGATAAAGGACATATTTGCCAGTGATTCCAGATGGATTGAGACGCTGGGACCGCAGCATTTGATTTTTGACCGGATAGCTCCCCAGGAGGCCTTAAGCCTTGTTACCGGGAAACTGTGGTGGGAAACCCTGGCTATGGTTGTACGGATGTTCCCCGGATTGGGAAATGACAGCGAATGCATTGATTATGGTGATGCCCGGCAAGGGGGCCTTCACAAGGTTTTTGAGCGTACAATAGCCGATTTGGACGGCCTGATATTGAAAACCCGCAGCCTGATTGTCGCGGACTGGAAATCCAATTATGAAATCTGTAATTTGATTGACAATTACCTCGAATAGACAACAGAGGCCGCGGTGATATAACCTTAATAGCAGCCGTTTTACTGAGCCGCAAAAAGGATGAACTAATCTTGAGGATTTAAGGAGTTGACAATGAGAGCAGTACTGTTGAAAGGTCGGGTTTTTGCATTGCTTGTGGTTGTTTTATTGATGGGAGGGTGCAGAACCATCGTAGTAACAGCTACCGATGACATTTGCAAAAAATCGGTCGAGGTTCACCTGGTAGGTGTCAACCGATTCGAGAAAAGCCGGTGGGAATCGGTGTCAATGACGGAGTATTGGAAACCCGGAAGTGACCTGAGGAAAAGCTCTAAAGGATACAGATATACTATCCAGTTTCCCGTCAGGTCTGCTGCTCCGCTTAAGGGAGAAACGCCCTGCCGGAAAATCTTAGCTGAAGAGAACAAGGATCCGATCTGGACTATATGGAAAGCAAGGAGTGCAGAATATCTGTTTGTGCTTGCTGACCTGCCTCGGGGCGCGACAAAGTTCAAAGACTTGTCCGGCAACGCCGATGCGAGGCGCCTGTGTCTGCCACTGGACAAGGGTTGTTGGGAAAAAGGTGAAATCGGTCTCAGCATCGAAGCGGCCAACATTGTTTCTCTAACCATGCCAAAATTAAAGCCACAGTGCATGGCTGATTAGCGCCTGCTATGAGTTCCGTTTAGAAAGGTGCTGGTGATGCCCGGTTTTGGGTCCTATGAAACTGTTTCAGAGCTTCACCAAAAAGGTTTTGTAGTAGTATATCGTGCCCGGCCGGCAGCCGGAGGCAAAGATGACTTTGCCGTAAAAGTCTTTGAGCCTATTACCCTGCTGGCGGGGGCCGAACAGGCAAAGTCCGAGTCCGAGCTGTTTCTCAGCAGTGCCGGCACACAACAGTCGGTACAGACCGGAGGAGGTGTGCACTGGGCACCGATTCATCAGTGCGATTCGACCGATGGGGGTGCTTTTTACGTAACCGACTACTACGCCCGTTCACTTCAGCAACTTATCGACGGTCGTGCCAGGCCGTCGGCCGGTGTGCTTCACAAAATTATCGAATCTGTTGCTCTCGGTTTAGCAGAATTAAAGAAGACGTGCAATCGTTCTCACGGCAACCTCAAGGCCGCGAATGTCCTCATTGGGGGCCAGGGCAAACCGGCTGACCTTAACATAGCTCTGTGCGACCCTTTACCTGATGAACTGGTAAAGAAATATCATTGGACGGATGATTTGCGGGCCGTAGGAGAGATGATTTATCAACTCATAATGCACCGCTCAACTCCAACTGCGCACGGCTGGAAGGTATCACAAACCGACGAATGGAAGACCCTGGGCCGAACGGCAAAAAACTGGATAGAACTTTGCAATCGATTATTGAGTGCCCCGGACAGGCCCGAAGCCATTACCATTGAAGGACTTCTCGAAGAACTCGAAAGGTTCAAAAAATTAAGAACGGCTTATTTACGCCGATGGATTTTCGCGGCGTTGCTTATGGTGGCCGCTGGTATCGGGGCTTTTTTGGTTCACAGCTACATCACCCGCAAGCCGCCGGAAGAGGCGGACTGGGACATGGTCTGCACGGAATATATGGCGTGGGTTGGTGATTTGTCTGACAGAATTTCACCGCCCTGGAGACAGAATGAACATCTGGCCAAAATTGCAGATAATATCAAAGCCGCTGCATATCCCCGCACGGTAGCCGACAGCGAAGATTCTGATGTCCGGACCGTAAGAAGGTATCCGGAAAATGCGGAAACCGGAAAAACCAAAAATGCCCTCAAGGCAATTGCGGCGATTAAACAATACCTCAGGCCACAATCAGAAGAGAACCCCCAGGGCTGGCCTGTCCTGAGCAGGGTTGACCAATTGGCACTTAGACTTGAAAACTTCGGCTTAAGCGAGCTGAGTGGTTCCTTTCGGGATATAATCAGTTCGGTTCAGCCCCCCGAGAACAGACCCGGATTCGAGGATGAGCAAATTAATAAAAACAGCAGGATAGCTGAAAATGTCGACGAGATTGTTGCCTCCCACAGTATCATTGAGAATATTTATACCAGTATAGACAAGCTTGATAAAGATATTGCGGCAATAGAAACGGCGGGCGAACCGTTTGCAATGTGTACCCGTTCAATCAAATCTGAACTTCCCGGGCTGGCCGAAGCCGTTAAGGATACCGCTATACAGTACGATGAACAGGAACATACTCTTCGAATCGAGCTTGATACACTCGCACGTGACAGCCGGGAACTTAAGAACCGGATTGAGGCCCTTGCCGGATACATCGTTGAACCTCATAAGTTGCACAAAGAGCTTTTCGCCGCAGACTTTAAGAACCTGAATCTTACAAACAAATCTTCGCCCGGCGACTGGCTCGGGGCGGTCAAAGACTACCAGAGGATAACAGACCCTCGAGGCGAGAGTGATTGGCAGGATATTCGCGGCAGGTTGGAAGAAGACATCAAGCGTCTTGAGGCAGACCCCGAGTTTTCAGCCGAAGGTGAGAAATTCAGGCAAACATTAGGCGGCATCGACGACCGTTTCGATAAGTTCCCGAAAACTCTCGAAGACCAGGGCCTTTACTTCATAGTAAGGGACAGGCCCAAAATCGAACAGAAACTGGACGATTTGCTCAGCAAGCTCCACGATTTCCAGCAGGAAGTGTCTATTGAGGTTGCCAAACTGGTACCTCCCGCAGAATGGTTGGTCAGACAAATGCAGTTGCGGTTTACAGAATCTCAAATCCTTCAGGAAACCTGGAACCGGTTACGGAGTAATGTTCTTTCAGCCGATGTGCAGGCGAAACTGCGACAAGATGATCAAGACCAGCTACGCCAAGTCAGGCCGGACCTCGAAGAGTACTGGACAAGACTGCAAAAAATCGATAACAAAAGAAGAGACCTTGACCAGAAGTTTGACGACCTGCCCGTTCCTTCGGACCGCAGCATCGATATTAAAAGCGAATTGACAAACATCTATAAATTGGCCAGGGAAAAAGTATTCCGCCGGGTCATAAGTCAATTCCCGCCGGGCAAAGTCCCGGATATAGCGAAAAACCGGACAGATGACCCTGACTCTTTTACGCCTCAGTGGCACGATAAGTTGGACACATTCAGCAGCCACGGCGATGATTTGGTCAGACTCACCGGGACACTCTATGAATTGAGCAGAAGTTTTGCAAATTGCTATCTGCCTGATGATGCTAAGGTAAAAGAAAATGCGGATGAATTTATCAACCTGCACAATGAATTAAAGGGGCAAAGCGATGTTGCGGACGTCTTTGCCGGCACGTCACCTGTCGAGATCGCATTTGAGGAGATCAAAGGCAGAATCATAAAACTCCGGGAAATCGCGGCCTCTGACGACAGGGTGTATCTTGCCCGAACAGCCACCCGGACCGGTTCTCGGACTGAAGTCGTTTACGCCGCCTGGAAAAGGCTTGGTGCAATGAAATCGCCCCCGTGGCCCGAACCGGGTGAGGGTGATACCGAAGAAAATATCCGCACGATACTTAGTGCCGGATTTGAGAGTATCTTTGACGCCGGACGAAAAGAACAGCTTACCGATGAACTGAACAGCATCGGTAAGGAGCGACAGAAAATCCTGTCCACGGCAATTGCAAGTAATTTAACTGCGGGTCTGAGAGAAAATCTTAACGTTGTGAAAAGCCAGGCGGTATCCTGCCGGCCTTTTAACGCGTTCGCCGCCTATGCCGAAACGAATACTCAGCAATATAATGCGGACCTCAGTGGCGTTAACGCCGAAACCTTGACTCTGGAAGCGCTCAAGAGCCGGTTGGACGGTCCAATCAATAATCTCAGGGCCCTCGCTGACTCCGCAGACCGGCTGGCGCGGTTTTTGCAGAGTTCCGAATGGAACGACAACAAAAATTATCGCAGGGACCTGTTTATAACAGCCATAGACAAAGCTCAGCCCCGGCAGCTTTTAACAACCACAGAGTGGATGACCGCCGTACAGGCGTGGGAAACCACGTTTGCAAAATACAAAAAACTCGACGACCCGCGCGGCAATACCACGGAAGACATTGATAACCTCGCCAAAAAAATAGAAGCCGAAAAAGACCCCCAAAAACAAAAGAGCCTTAAAGAAAACCTCGCTGTCCTCGCTGAAGACCTCGAAAACTCCCGGCAAACTTATCCTGCGATTGAGCTTCACCGGGAAATGATTGTGAACGACTTTACACAGTTCGAGGAGCGACTGAGAGGCATCAGAAATCAATTAAAGCCGGAGTACTGTAAGTATGTCGAGTTTATCGACGGACACGTCCGTTTTGCCGCTGAGTATGAGGCTCTGTTTCGGAATTTCGAACCTGTTCTGTCGCCGGACAGGGAACCTGCAAAGGCATCCGACTTCAAGCTCCTCACTACCGGTCAGCAGTGGGTGGATTTGAAAACGAAGGGTAATCCGCTGGTGGATACGTTCTTTCATATTGGGGATGATGAGAATGCCGGCTTTTGGCCTAAGTACGTCAGCTCCGGCAAATGCGACACCATGATATTCAGATTCATTCCTTATCGCAACGAACCTTTCTACATAGCCATACGTGAAGTCAGTAACGCCCAATACGCCCAATTCCTGGGACAAACCGGTGCAAAATCAAGCGGGTTGTACATAAAAAGCGCAGACGGCGGAATTTTAATAAGTAAAGCCGGCAACCCGCCTTGCGCCGTAAAATGGGAAAGGTCAACAGGTACTTTTGTCGTTACAGAGTCCGATCTTGAAAACGCACCTGTTACAAGGGTTTCATTTGGGGGGGCAAAATCCTATGCGGCCTGGCTGGGTACCGAATTGCCTACCGCCGAGCAACACAGATATGCCGCCGAAGCGGGTACAGGGAGTCTTTATCCGTGGGGAAACGACTTGTCGCAAATATCTGCATATACCCATCTGGCCGGCACAGCCTGGGCAGACGCCGCGGCAAAATACAACGACGAGAAAGGTAAAACCCCCACGATAACATTTCAACCCGCACCTCAGCCGCTCGGAGCGGTAAGACCGGTTGGTTTTAAGTATGGAGACGAGCTTTCCACCGACACCGACCGCTACTTTCCTGAAACAGGCCTTGAGTATGTCTGGCCCTTTAACACAGGCAGCGCAAACACCAGGCCGAACAACTGGGGCTTATATGATATGATTGGCAACGTATGGGAGTGGTGTATAAGCAACGATTCTCAGAAACCTGCAATATGCGGCTTTTCCTGCCTGACTCCCAGGGAATATGTAATTGACGAGACAAAATATGTGCTCGATGAAGATGACTCGTCCGGGAACTATGAACACGATTTCAAAAAAGCTAATAACGACATTGGTTTCCGGGTCGTCTTTATGCCCGAAAAACTCACTGCAGAAAAATAAACCTATACCTAATAAGATAAGGAATTATTAAGCAGAGCATATTTTAACCCGCTTTTGTATTGGGAGGTATGTTGTTATGGCTATGCAATTTTATTCCGGAAAAACGGATTTTGAATTAACCACATCGTTCAAACCCGCCCCCGAGCAAACCTCGGAGCAAACACCCTTTTGCATAGCGATAATGGCTGACTTTAGTGGCCGCGGGAACCGGGGTTTGTGCCAGACAGCCGCTTCGCTTGCAGCCCGCCGGTGGACTTTGGTGGATGTGGACAATTTCGACAAGCTACCCCAAAAACTCGGCGCCGAGCTTCACATCCCCATAGGTAATTCCGATGGGCCAAGACTGACTATCCGGTTCGGCAGCCTGGAAGACTTTCACCCCGACCGGATATTTGACAGGCTCGAAGTCTTCCAAAAGCTCAAACTAATCCGTAAGAATCTGCAGGACCCGTCATCGTACGACCGGGCAGCCGCACAGGTGCGGTCATGGACAACAACCGAGCCTGCCGAGGTGCAGGACACGGAAGTGAAAACCGATAAAAGTGCCGCGCAACAGCAGGAATCTGATGCGGACACGGTCGAAAGGCTCCTTGGGAAATCCCCGAGCGAACAGCGCCTGTCGTCAGGTCGGTCCGTTGATGTGGACAAACTGATCCGGGAGATGGTCGGACCATATATTGTTCCAGCACCCGACCCTCAGCAGGCCGAGCTTGTCGCTCAGGTCGATCAGGCCATCAGCGGCCAGATGCGCGCAATCATGCATAATCGGGATTTTCAATCGCTGGAATCCGCCTGGCGAACCCTGCACCTGCTCATCAGCAGGGTCGAAACCGACGAAACTTTAAAGTTCTATTTATTGGACATAAGCAAAGACGAAATTTCCGCTGATTTAGTCTCGGCAAATCCCTTACAATCGACCGGTATGTATCGACTTGTAATCGAGCAAAGCGCCGGCAAACACAAGACCGAGCCGTGGGCACTGTTGGTAGGCGGCTATAGTTTTGACCAGACCGAAAAGGATATAAAACTGCTTGGCAGTATCGCTCAGGTGGCCCGCTCTGCCGGTGCACCGTTCTTAGCCTCGGCTTGTCCACATTTTGCAGGTTGCGAATCCTTCGCCGCCACACCCGACCCTGACGACTGGCAATGGAGACCCGACACAGATGTCGCAGGGCAATGGCAAAAATTCCGCGGCTCGCCGGAGTCGGCCTTTGTCGGCCTGGTGCTTCCGCGAGTCCTCCTTCGCCTGCCTTACGGAAAGGACACGGAACAGACAGAACGGTTCGATTTTGAGGAGATATCGCTCCCCCCCAACCACAAGGAATACCTTTGGGGTAATCCCGCCGCTGTCTGCGCTTGCCTTTTAGCCGAGGCGTTTCGTGAATTCGGCTGGTCGTTCACACGCGGCCTCGGATGCGAATTGGGGCAACTGCCGATGCATATTTACAAATCCGGCGACGAAAAGCATGTTACGCCTTGTGCGGAGGCTTTTCTAACGGAGCGCGCAATGCAAATCCTTATCGACAGGGCCTTGATGCCGATTATCTCAATCAAAGGTCGTGATGCCGTCCTGCTGGCGCGGTTTCAGTCCGTAGCTGAACCCCCGGCTCCGTTGGCAGGCTCCTGGCGTTAACCGTTACTCCCGGTAGCCTGTTACCCGCCGGATGCTCCGGGAGCAGATGCGCCTGGCTTTGGCGGGACAGCTTCGTCTCTAATCTCGTCAAGTTGAATGTAAATCTCATCTGTGCCCACCTTGTCAACACCGTTTCGCATCAGTGCATAGATTATTGTGCAGGCAGAGAAATAAAAGCTTATCACAAAAGCCACCACCAGCCCAACGATGAAAAGAGTCGTCAGGTGAATCAAAAACGAAGCTACTGATTGCGACCAGTTTATTGCGGTCTCAATGTCAGGGCCGGCCAGGTTGAGGAACTGTGGTCTGGGCCAAATACAGGCCAGTCTCTCGGTTCCGCCGACCCGGCACGAAAAACCCAGATACAACAGACCGTACGTTACAATCATTACCCCAAAGACAAATAGCCGTGCAAGCAGGTAAGAGATTGTTCCCCACACGGTAGCCGTTAACGTATATAGAAGCATCGTCCACGGTTGATTGAAAACATACATAAAGGACCTGCTTATCGCATCAAGTCCGTCGGAACCTTCGTATGCAACCGCAGGCAGCATAAGCCCTGCCCCTGCAATCGTCCCGCTCAGCAAAAAAACCAGCAACAGACCGATTAACAGAGCGCCCCCCAGCCCCAAAGCTGTAATCAGATCGCCAAATCCGCCCGGCAAATTGCCCATCAACCCAAGAAAGAAAACCATTGCACCCAACAAAAGTATTATACCGACAGGGACGAAAGGAGCTGCCAACAAACTTGACAGCTTCGCTCCACTGAATCTGAACGCCTCAGTGAGGCCGGGTTTTTCACCGCGGGCGAATTCCAGGGCCGCACATCGGCAAATAGCCCCTCCGAAAACGCAGATAACTATGGTAACAATGGTGAAGTAGATTATGCTGTAAGCAGTATGATACTTGACCGCCCAGGCCAGACCGACCGCACAAAGCCAGATATTGGCCAGTGCGTTTGCAATATCCAGTTTAAGCAGTGAAACCGTCGCCCCGTTGAATCTTGCCGCACCGAAGTTCCACAGCGTAGAGAACACACCCCTTTGGTGACCATGCTGTTTGTATTGTTCTATGGAGCGGATGGTCTTTTCCGGCTCGGTAACATACACTTCAAATTGGGCCGCCTTGCCAAAATCCACAACAGACAGAATTATCGGTGTAAGTATCGCTTCCTGCTTGCCGCCGACCGGCCCGGCCTCGGTGCAGATGTCCATTACCCAACCTATAAGACAAACAACTATCACCGTCAGCATAGCCAAGACCAGCTTTGTCGGCCCCACAGCCATTCGGAAACTCTGGAACAATCTTGTAAATCCCAAAGTGTTCCATATCTGCAGCAATTGTTTTTCGTCTCTCACATCTATTCTTCTTCGTCGGGGTCTTCATAGACTTCATAGCCCGGCTTTTCAGCTTCGTCTTCATTGAACTCATCTTCGTCTTGCACCTCCTCATCCGCCTGAACTTCGTACTCGTCCTCATCCTCTTCGTATTCTTCTTCAGGTTCGGAATATACCCTCTCGCCTTTGGTTACCAGGCCCTGCTCAACCATGGTGGCGTACTTTATACAATACCGCGCCCAGGGATTCGCCTCCAGCCTGGCTTTTAAAATGGGTTGGCCGGTTCCCTCGCATATACCGTAAACCCCTTCGTCAATACGCTTCAGAGCATCAATTATTTCAGCTAATATCTTTCGCTCACCGTCCATCAGACCCAGTGCGAAATCCTGCTCGAAATTATCCGTGCCCAGGTCCGCCATATGTATAGGCATACTCGAAATGTCGCCTGAGGCGTCGAGCCGTGATTTCTTAAGCGCCTCGCTCTCGATGGAATCCACATCACCTACGATTTCAAGCCATTTCTTGATGAGTAACTGCCTGAATCGCCGGATTTCCCCGGCTGTAAGAGCTCGCCTTTTCCGCTGCCTTGGTGATTTCTTGCCGGTCTTCTTTTTCGCCTGGGATTTCTTCCTGGTCCGGGGCCTCTTTGCCTTTGTTTTTTTCTTGGATATTTTCTTCGCCTTTTTCGCCACGCTCACCTGCCTTTCCTATGCCAAAACCGGCTTCTCGCCGACAGGGCCGCTTTTCCAACGCCAACAAGGCGCATTAAGTTGGATGTTAGTTCAATCAAGCCATATTTGAAACGAAAATATAATAAGCTAATCCGGATTATGCAAGATAATTCACCATAAAGTTATATATTCCGGCAAAATAAAGACTTATGTTGTCTTGCCGGGCCGGTCCCGTGCAAATTCACCTAACGGCAGGAAAAACTTTTCAGCCCCAATCCGCCCGGAAAAGCCCGTTACTCTAAATACCTTTTCAATCGTTTCGGGAGCAAAAACATCCCGCAC
>DUZQ01000074.1 GCA_013349435.1 Planctomycetota bacterium
GATTTGGCGTAGATTGCAGCAAGACAGTAGTACATCATAACAGTTGATTTTGCGAGTTGTCATTGCCAGGCCGGGGAAGCGGGCCGCGGTAATCTCGAACCTCCGAAAGCCCCGGATTGCTTCGCTTCGCTCGCAATGACGGTAAGTGATACAATGGTATCCACAAATTCAAAGCTCTACAGAAAATGCCCCCTCAAATAAAAAGTCACACTTAGCGCATTACTGCTATTGGGCAAGCCTGATTTTGCCGTTATCGGACAAGCGCGAAACTTTTTAATTTTTTGCCCGGAACCTTTTTTTCTCCCTATTTTGTAAAAGAGCTTTTCAAGACACAAATTGTACATATCAGCCTTCTGTGGGCGGATTTTGTGTTCGCTGGTTGTTAAGAGCTTGCCCGAATCAGCCGATACAAACGCCAACTTTGGAGGATTTTTCTTTAGAGGGTTGCACAATGGACAATACACAGGACAAAAGAGCAGAAAGAAGATTGCATTATAACTGGCCGATATGGTTTGGCGAGGACTATAACGACAGACTCACCCAGGGCCAGATGGTCGATATTTCCAGCGGCGGCGCGGCGTTTACCTGTTACGCGGACGGTTGCCCGAGGACGGGCGACCATATTACCGCCCGCTTCAGCGTTCCCCGTTACGGCGCCGATGAGGCTTTTGATCTGGAAAACTTCATGCGCACCGGCCACATCTGCAGGATTGACGAGCTAAGCCCGTTTGTACGCCGGGTAGCGGTGCGGTTCGGCGAACCCTTGCCTTTTAAGCCCGGTGAAGTTAAGGATACCGAAGCCCTCGCGGTAAATGTAAATGAAGAGCTTCAAAACCTTAAACAAACCGAGGCCAAGGCAATGGCTGAACCGCTGCAGGTTCAAACAACGACTGAATCAACCGCCTCTTAAAGGCACAGATTGAGAAGTGTGTGAGGAAAGAGGGCGCCTCTGTGGGAAACGGAGGCGCCCTTCGATTTTCGGGCCTGTTCACAAAGAACCTATTTGTCATCGAGGATTTCGATGCACTTGAATTTCTTACCCTCCAGAAACTCCAGGCTCGCACCACCGCCGGTCGATATATGGCTCACCTTGTCTTCAAGTCCCATATTCACGATTGCACTTGCGCTGTCGCCGCCGCCGATAACGCTGCGTGCACCTTTACTCGTTGCTTCCGCAACCGCCAGCGCCACCGCCTTGGTCCCCTCATCGAAAGGTTCAAGCTCAAAAACACCCATCGGTCCGTTCCATACTATGGTTCTGACACCTGCAAGTTTGTCGGCAAACAGCTTTCTCGACTCCGGCCCGATATCCAGACCCTGCCAGCCAGCCTCGATATCACCGCTGACAACCTTATGTTCTGCACCCGCCTTAAACTCATCGGCAACGATGGTATCTGTCGGAAGAACGATTTCACAGCCCATCTCCTCTGCCAAAGCCAAAATTTCGTTCGCCTTGTCGGCGAAATCCGCTTCGCAAAGACTGTCTCCCAGTTCCCGTCCCTGCGCCTTAAAGAAAGTATAAGCCATCGCACCGCCTATCAAAATACGGTCCACTTTTCTAAGCAGATTTTCAATCACTCCAATCTTATCAGACACCTTTGCTCCGCCCAATATCGCCACAAAAGGCTTTTTGGGCCTGCTGACTGTCTCGCCCAAAAACTTCAGTTCCTTCTCAATCAAAAATCCGCTCACTCTATCCCTGCCTTCCATTACCACCGGAATCGTGTACATACTTGCATTGTCGCGGTGTGCGGTTCCGAAGGCGTCGTCAACGTAAACGTCGGCTAATGCGGCGATTTGTCTGGCGAAGTTGTCCTTTGCTTCGCGGAGCTGGGTGTCTTCTTTGGCGGCTGAGTCTTTTATCGTTTCCTCCTTGTGGAATCTCAGATTCTCCAGGAGCATGACATCGCCGGGTTTCAGGGCCGTGGCTTTTGCCTCGACATCGGGGCCGATACAGTCGTCGGCGAAGATGACGTCTTTGGCCAAAAGGCCGCTGAGCCGTTTTGCTACAGGAGCCAGGGTGAGGCCGGGGTCGGGCTTGCCTTCGGGCCTGCCGAGATGACTCATCAAAATCAGCGCCCCGCCGTTGTCAATTACGTGCTTTATCGTGGGCAGTGCCTTTGTTATCCTTGCATCGTTGGTAATGTTACCGTCTGCATCCAGGGGAACGTTGAAGTCGCATCGCATTAAAACTTTTTTACCCTTAAGGTCGATATTCGCTACTGTTTTTTTAGCCATATTATTCGCCTTTCAAGTCAAAAGCCCGCGGCTCGGCGCGGGCCTTGATTATACCTGCATCAGCCGGTACGGTTGTCCGGGCAGATGGTTTACTTTTTCGCCATCAGTTCCATCAGGTCAACAGTGCGGTTCGAATAACCCCACTCGTTGTCGTACCAGCTTACTACCTTTACGACTTTGCCCTTGACCATTGTGCACAGAGAATCGAAGATACTCGAAGCGGGGTCGTTAACGACGTCACTGCTGACAATCGGCTCATCACAGTAAACCAGGATACCCTTCATCGGTCCCTGGGCTGCCGCTTTTACCGCAGCGTTTACCTTATCGACCGTAACATCAGTTTTAACACTGACCACCAGGTCAACGATGCTCCCGACCGGTATTGGTACCCTGACAGCCATGCCGTCGAGTTTGCCGTCCAGTTCCGGGATAACTTTTCCGATAGCCTTTGCCGCCCCGGTGGTGGTCGGGATGATATTTGCAGCGGCTGCGCGGGCGCGACGAAGGTCGGAGTGAATCATATCGGCAACCTTCTGGTCGTTGGTATAGGCGTGGATAGTGGTCATGAGGCCGTGTTCGATGCCGAAGGAGTCGTTTAGGGCCTTGGCCACGGGAGCGAGGCAGTTTGTTGTACAACTGGCGTTGGAGACAAACTTCGTATCGCCCGAAAGCTGGTCGTCGTTAACACCGAGGACTATCGTTGCTTCGATGTCGTCCTTGGCCGGGACGGTGAGCATGACTTTGTCGGCGCCTGCTTTTACGTGGTCGCCGTAGCCGCCCTTGGGTGATTCTTTTGTGCGGAAAATACCAGTAGATTCGACGACGATTGATACGTCCATATCCTTCCAGGGAAGCTCGGCGGGATTCCTGACGGACAGGACCTTGATTGTCTTGCCGTTGATTACGAGTGCGTCATTTTTGGCCTCGACTGTGCCGGACCATTTGCCCATTACCGTGTCATACTTAAAAAGATGCGCCAGGCTGTTGGCCGGTGCCAAGTCGTTTATGGCGACCAGGTCGAGTTCGCCGGCCCTTTCGATTAATATTCTGGTTATAGCCCTTCCGATTCGGCCGAAGCCGTTAATTGCAACCTTTGTTGCCATTGTAAGTCTCCCTTAATACATACTTTATGCGTTATTTAACGATACGGAATTTCGAGTTTTCCAACGAGGCAGCTAATTTAGCCGACGGCAGGGGGGTTGTCAAATATTTTTTTAACCGCGGATTTAGCGGATGGACACAGATTATTTGGCCGCAGAGGACAATGAAAGCGAAAAGTGTAAATATCAAAGCGAAAAACCACAGTTCAAAACTCAAAACTTTAAAATACTCGCACTACCGTATTTCATAACCGTCACCCCACATTGATTTGAAGTTTGATGTTCATCTGGTCATTCCGGGACCAGCCCGCCAATGCTATAATAGGGCAAACTATCGTAGCTGCCATTATTGCTTGAGACATTATTGCTTGGTTTATGACTACAACATCCGACCGCTTGCGTATCCATTCTTGCACAAACTGCTTTTTTGGGATGATCAATGTGTTTTTTCGGGCGTTGGATTGTTTTTTTCGTCCGCTACGTTGTTGAACATATTTACTTTATGCCGGGGTACGGATGTCCCGATTCGTGTTGGCCTTTTTGACGGATGAAAGCAGGTAAATATGACAGAGCAAAAATTTGAAACTTTTTTAGTCCGGTTGGGGCTGAGAGGGATTTGCTGCGCCGAGAAAATCGTCCCCGGCATCCATCGAAAGACAAACCGTGTTCGCTTGCTTAAGGCCTAGACCTAAGCCACGGTTTTGATCATTGTTGCAAAATCATCCGCCTTCAGGCTGGCGCCGCCTACGAGAAGGCCATCCACGTCGGGGCAGGCCATAAGCTCGGCGGTATTGGCCGGCTTGGCGGAGCCGCCGTACTGAATTCGCATCTGGCCGGCCAACGAGTTGTCATACATATCAGCCAAAAGCTCTCTTATCATCGCGTGGACATCCTGGGCCTGGTCGGGTGTTGCATTTACACCTGTGCCTATCGCCCATACCGGCTCGTATGCTATCGTAACAGCGAGCACCTTCTCCGCACTTAGACCGGCCAGACCCTCTTTAATCTGCTCGGTTACGACTTGCGCGGTTTTGCCTGCTTCTCTTTGCTCTAAAAGTTCACCCACACAGAATATCGGCAACAGGCCGCTTGTGATAGCGGCTGAAATTTTCTTATTGATAAGTTCATCGGTCTCACCGATTTTGTGGCGTCGCTCGGAATGGCCGATGATTACGTATGTGCAACACACGTCTTTTAGCATTTTGCAGCTTATCTCGCCGGTGAACGCGCCTTTCGGCTCAAAATAAACATTCTGTGCACCCAGGGCGATGTTCGAGGAGTTCAGGGCCTTTGCCACGGCATCAAGATATACATGCGGGGGACACACAGCCATATCAACGGTCTCGACATCCTTTAGCCGGCCTACTAAACCACCTGCTAAATCCACCGCACCGGCACGGTCGGTGTTCATCTTCCAATTGCCCGCGATAAACGGTTTTCTCATTCTAATTCTCCCAAATTTTAACACACCTTACCATCCAACCGATTCACCGATTCACCGACTCACAACATACTCGTACACCTCGGGAAGCTGCCCAGGACCGAAAGCTGCAGACAGTGGCCGCGGGCGGCATCAAGCGCTTTTTGGGAGTTTTTGTCGTCTTTGTGTCCGATGAAATCCACGAAGAAATAATACTCCCACTCTCTTTTCCTGCCGGGTCGGGACTCGATATTAGTAAGGTTCAGTCCGTATTTTCTAAAGACATCAAGGACATCGACCAGAGCTCCCGCCTTGTGAGCGGTACTGAACAGTATTGCGGTCTTGTCGTCACCGGTGGGCCTGGCATCGACTTTGCTGATAACAAGAAATCGCGTTACATTGTTTGCAATATCTTCGATATTTTCACATACTACCTTCAAACCATACAACTCCGCTGCAACTTTTGAGCCGATGGCTGCGGTATTTTTTTCTTCGGCGGCCATTTGAGCGGCACGTGCGGATGAGGCCACCGATACGGTCTTTGCCTCTTTGAATGTCAAGCTTAGCCAGCCGTGGCACTGGGCGAATACTTCCGGCTTAGAATAAACCTTTTCGATTTCGGCCAGTGAGCAGTTTGCCAACAAATTATGATGAATCGACATGAAAACCTCGGCGCATATCAGCACATCAGAATCTACAAAGGCGTCAAGTGTTTCGCCGACGCCGCCACCGGCGGAATTTTCAATCGGAACGACTCCGAGGTCGCTGTGGCCTTTGCTGACCTCATCGAAGATGCTCCTGATATCCGTAACCGCCTCGTATTCCACGCTTTGGCCGAATTTCAGCATAGCCGCTGTGTGGCTGAAGCTGCCTTGAGGTCCAAGGTAGGCGATGCGCAGGGGTCGTTCAAGAAAAAAGGAGCCGCTCATTAACTCGCGCCAGATAGCTGTTAATGTCTTGTCAGGCAGCGGGCCTTTGTTAGACTTTACAATTTTGTCAAAGACCTCCTTCTCACGGTCCGGCGCGTAAATCGGGCCGGCGTTTTTGCTCTTGAGCTTGCCTATCTCTATGACGATTTGCGCACGCTCATTCAAAAGCTCGATGAGCCTTGAGTCAACCTTGTCGATTTGTTTTCTTAATTCTTCAAGAGACATTGTTGAACCACTCAAATCTGGCGGAAAGCCGGATTATGTACTGTAATTGAATTATTTTACCGAATAATTTTATATTTAACATGAATTCACGTTTGCGTCAAGAAAATGCCGAATGGATTTCAATTCCCACACATGAATTGACTTGGATCGCGCAGAGGGTAATATGTGTGAGGTTGGATTCTTGAAGAATAGAACGGTCAGAAGATTGGAAGAATTGATGGCCAGCAGCTTGAGATACGCTATTTTTCGGACCCGGTGGGGCTGGTTCGGCCTTTTGGGCACCGAGAGGGGGCTTTTGCGGACATGTTTGCCTATTTCAACAAGGAGCAAAGCTAAAAGTGCGCTCTTAAAAGACATTTGGGCGGCTTCTTATGACAGGAAACTTTTTGTGGAACTTCAGGCCGGGATTAAGGCTTATTTTGAGGGTGTTTGCGTTGATTTTGCAAAAATACCCGTGGTTTTGGACGGCCTTGGTGATTTTGGCACGGCGGTACTGACGGCCTGTCGGAAGGTTCAATATGGTCAGACGATAAGCTATGGGCAATTGGCGGGTTTGACGGGCAAGCCAAAGGCAGGGCGGGCGGCGGGTAATATTTTGGCCAGGAATCCCGTGCCTCTTATTATTCCGTGCCACAGGGTTATACGCAGTAACCGCCGAATCGGCGGTTTCAGTGCAGCAGGAGGGCGCGGGCTAAAAAAAAGGATGCTACAGTTAGAAGGTTTTCAGTTAGCAGATGGATTCCAAACCCCTTCGGCTTCCCTAAAGAAAGAGCAGGTTTGGAATGATAAAAAAGGCCAGGTGAAAAACCATAGCAGATATGCTCAAAAGGACATCAGATAAGTTGCAAAGCAGTCTCAAAAGTAAAATGCCCAGGACTGGAGTCGAACCAGCACGGGGTATTAACCCCACTAGGCCCTCAACCTAGCGCGTCTGCCTATTCCGCCACCTGGTCGCCAAAGAGCTTTTAATTGTACAGCCATTGAGCCTTTTTGCAAGCGATTTTTACGCAGCCGGCAATCTCAATTTCCGGTATAAAACAGAAATTAGAAAAGTCTTGCTCTGTTGAAAACATCTTAAAATCGTCATTCTGAACGGAATGAAATGAAGTGAAGAATCTCTGGCTCTGTTGGAATTAAGATTCTTCACCTTCGGCTCCGCTCCTTCCTTCGCACGAGGCTACGGAGGGCAGGCAGGGCTAAAGGCTATTGTCGCTCAGAATGACATAGGAAGCCAAAAGTGTAAAGAGATCCGCCTTCGCACGAGGCTATGGCGGACAGGAAACGAAAAACTGAGGAGCCGCTTACGTCTTCGCTCTACTAGGTACGGTGCTACAGGTCGCCACTTAGTTTTAATGCCGGATTGTGCATCAAGTGCGGAATGACACAATGTATCGCTTCGCTCGGGCCGAGACTCTTGTCGGCTGATGATGTTTATATCAGACGAGTCGGGTCTTACCCGGCACAGCTACAGGTCTGACGGGCAAATCGCCAAGTTCATATTTTTCGGGCGAAAGGTCCAGCTTCGATGCGTTCATCACCCAGTCCCACTTTATGGCTCGCCCGGTATAGGCGCTCATTCGTCCCATTATCGCCGTTAGTGTACTTTCTGCAACCTTACGGCCCTCATTGATCGGCTCGGCGCGTCGGATGCTTTCGATAAGAGCGGCATGCTCCCGGATATAAGGGTCGGGTGAAGTTCCGTCGTATATAAATGGTTTTTGTCCCTCAATGGAACCGTTGCCGGCGTCTGTATTTACCCAACCTTTTGTGCCAACCACTCTCTCGGATTCCCGGTTGGTTGTTCCTTCGATTTGACTGCACATGCTGGCAACGCGCACACCGTCCGGGTACTCATACTCGACGGCAAAATGGTCGAAGATATTACCATATTCCAGGCCGGTGCGTACCTGCCTGCCACCCATTGCGATACACTGAACCGGATGAGAACCTAATGCCCAATTAATTACATCAAGGTTGTGCACGTGTTGCTCAACTATATGGTCGCCGGACAGCCAGGTAAAATACGGCCAGCTTCTTAGCTGCCACTCCATATCGCTCCAGCCCGGCTGCCTTTTATTCAGATGCCAGTCGGTCTCTCCCCAGAGCCAGTAGCATTGTGCCGCAACGATTTTTCCAATATCTCCGGCTCTAACTCGCTTCATAATCTCAATATAATGATTCTGATGTCGTCTCTGTGTTCCGGCGACGATGGCAAGGGCCTTTTTTTGAGCAATTTCGGACGATTTTATTACAGAACGAATACCTTGCGGGTCAACACCGGCTGGCTTTTCCATAAATACGTGTTTTCCCGCCTCTACGGCAGCAGCCAAATGTCTCGGGCGAAAATGCGGAGGGCCTGCAAGAATAACCAGGTCCACATCAGTGGCCAGCACCTTCCTGTAAGCTTCAAAACCGACGAAACAACGCTCCGGTGAAATGTCCATCTGCTCATCCTTGAGCCTTCCCCCTAAGTACTCCGAAGCTTCTGACGGGTCGGATTTGGTGAACTTATTCAATGTGTACTTGATCTTGTCCTGAAATACGTCCGCCAGGGCATAAATTTGTACGTTCGGTGCCGATTGAGCGCAATCCCAGGCGGCTCCGGTGCCGCGTTGGCCGCAGCCAATCAGGCCGACTCTTATTTTATCCGAACCGGCGGCAAAAACGCCACTGCCGCCCGAAAGCATAGTCGCCGCCGATAAGGCCGCACTTGTCTTTACAAACTCTCTCCTCGAAATATTCTTCTGCATAATTATATACTCCTTGCCCAATCTGTTCGTTCGTCCTGCTCTTTGTGAAACCAACCGCTAAAAGTTATCACACTTGCGGTAGGCCTCTATCACGGCCCGCTCGCCTTCTTTGCCCTCTTTGCTGTTGCCGTGCTCCATGCCGATAACGCCTTTATAGCCCTTTTCGTATATGTGCTTAAAAATATTCCTGTAGTTGATCTCTCCGGTCGTAGGTTCACAGCGGCCGGGATTATCACCCACCTGAAAATATCCAATCTCGTCCCAAGCCATATCTATATTGGGTATTAAGTTGCCCTCGGTTATCTGTTGATGATACAGGTCGTTTAGTATTTTGCATGAGGGGCTGCCGACCGCCCGGCAAATCTGATACGCCTGCGGGATTCTGGTCAAAAACAGTCCCGGATGGTCCCGCCAGGGATTTAAAGGCTCCAGCACCATCACAAGGCCCGATGGCTCACAGACCTCGGCGCAGACCTTGAGGTTATCAATTGCGTTAGCAGTCTGGTAATCCCACTCAAGGTTGTTATCATACTCATCAAGCAAAACAGTAAACCACTTTGCATTAACTCGCTTGGCTACCTCGGCCGCATCTTCTATCTGTTTTGCTAACTTTTTACCAACGCTCTTAGCCGGGCGTACAAAGGTTTTGCGCCCCCAATGAGCGTACCCCACAAAAACACCCATCGTTAAACCCAATCGGCTCATCCGGTTCGCAATCTTTTCCTGCATGTCTTTTGACCTTTCCATCATCTCGTTGTCTTCGACCGCACTGAAGCCCTCATCGGCCATAAACTTAAGCTGTTCTATCGGGTCATCACCGGCGTGATTGCGAAACATCCCGAAATGCGGAGCGTACTTCAGCCTGAATTTACTGTTTTTTGATGATTCAGCCTGCTCAGTTCCTGCGTCTTCGCTCGTAAATGCGCCCGAAGGAATCGCCACACCAGCGGCAAGGCCCGTTTTCATAAAATCTCTTCTGTCCACGACTGCACCCCCTTTCTACGTTACGGCAAAACTATAGAAACATCGGTAGTATGCTAATCATCACACAGCGCTTCTGTCAAACAATATTTCAACATAGCGGCATTAACCAACCCGAGGTAAACGCTTAGGTTGTTGTGTTAAATTAACCTAACAATTCACAGGAAATTATTAATCCGGACGAAATAGTTGACGAAATAGAAAAGAGCAAGAATAATCTCAAAGATTGGCTTAAAAAACAAAAACAAGTATCCGAATACGGACGATATAAACACAATCCTTTGAATTGGCGTATTGAACTGAAAACGAGGACTTTATGAAACCCACAACAAGTATTGCAATCAAAATTCTGGCCGCCGGAATCGCAATCATATTTATAATAAACTACGGCTTTGCGACCAGCAGGGTGCAAAAGGAAGCAAAAGAGACAATAACAAGTTTAAAGCTTCACCTCAGTCGCACAAGTACGAAGCTTAAACAGGCCGATGCTCAGATTGAAAGGCTTCAAAATCGTGTCGATGAGCTGAAAACCCAGCTTGCCTCCAAGTCCGCGATTGAGAAGCAACTTAGAAAAAGCGTACCAGTAGAAGATAAACCCGAACCCACCGTTCCTGAACAATCCACACGTGGCCTGGTAACAGCAATACTTTACACGCTTCGGGGTTCTTCTGTTGTTATTGACGATGTGATACTTCACGAAGGAAACGAGATACACGGTGTAAAAATCGACAAAATAAAGCAGGATACGGTGGAATTTTCAAAGGGGCGACACCACTGGACCCAGAAAATAGATGAATTCCCACCGGACATCTGGACCAAAAAGGCCAAATAAGCTAAAAAATTTGCCGACCCAAGCTTAATCCAAAAAACGCTTTTTGTTTCGAGTATTATAACTCCATAAATTACAAAAAAGCCCTTATTTGAACGCTTCCCTTATTCTCTTGGAAAAATTCTGAAAATTACCTCTACCTCTTAAAGTGGCTCTTTTATTATGACGAAAGAGCAAATATTGGGCCCGTTATATGGTGATTCGAGGCCCAAAGGCACATTGAAATTCATAATTTAGGGGACATGAGATGGAGAACATAAAAAAGCGCCGGATCGTTCAACGTTTGGCGAGGGTAAGCATATATCTGATGCTTATCCTGGTCGTGTCAGGATGCAGCAGGTACGGACGGGTGCTCGAGCCGGAAAACGACCGTGTTGTAATCTCGAAAACCCATTCAGAGTTTTCCGACATGGCTAACCGTTCAGACCTTCCATTCAGGTATGTAAGTGAAGGTAAAATAGGTGTTTCCAAGGTCGAAGCGGCCCTGGAAGCAGCCGATGCAACTGATTTTCAAGCGCGTGCGGAACTTAATAAAAAGGTGGCTGATTTCAATGCACGGCGTATGGAAGTAAAGGCTCAGGTCAACAAAAACCTTTCACAAGCCGAGGCTCTCCGTAAAAAGTACAACAAAGAATACAGCAAGGCTATGGCACAAATCACGGCAAGAGAAACGGAGCTTGATTCACTCATCGAACGAAAAGAAGCAATCGTAGCGTCATTAGGCAAAGAACAAAACAGCAAGAGTGACGATATTGTAGCCGGTGCGCGTGAAAAGTTCGAAAGCGAAAAGGCTCGCATTGAACAGCTCAAACAGGTTCTCGGTGCGATTGAAGTCGAAAGCAATGCCAAAATCCTTGAGATGACGGAAGCCTCGAAAGCAACCCGCGAACGGGCCGACGCCACTGTACAGGAACTTGAGGCGAAAGCCCGTGCGATACAACAGGAAACGCAGGCTCGGGCAGATGAACTTGAAGAGCAAATAAAATCTGTTAAGGTTCAGACGGAATCCGAGGCTGAAAAACTCACAGTCTCCCGCGAAGCGATACTGAAGACCGGGGTCGCCAAGGTAAAGGAGCTTCGTACAAAAGCTGCTACGATTCAGGCGAACCTTGCGGACCAGGAGTATCAATTAAGACTGACAAAAGCCGCTTCCGAAAAGGCAGAGGCGCAGGCCCAGACAAAGGAGAAGTCAGCAAATGCGCCTACTCGTTTTGAAAAGGCAATGGCGGAAATCGACCGGCTCCGGGCAGAGATTCAAAATCACCAGGACAATACAAAAGCCGACTACGAATCACAGTTTGCTGAGATACAGGCAAAACTCGACGATGAGCTCAACGAGGTAAAGAAGCTCCGAATCAGGTCAGACAGGGCCGAGGAGGTCGCTCGTGCCGAATTTGTAAAGGCCGAAGCCGCCGCTCGTGCAGAGGCCGTGCGTCAAACAGCGATGCACGCCGAAGCGGTTGCAGAGGCTCAAAAGCTTCAGATTATCGCTGAAGCCGAAGCCGAAGCGGCAAGAATCAAAAAGGAAGTTCTGGAAGAAATCGCGGCAAAAAAAGCATGCAACAAAGTTGAAAAAAACAAGAACACCACCCCGGTAGCTCAGCAGACCGACGAGCTGCACAGGGTGCCTGATGTTCCACAGGTCAAGCCGGTTGCAGCAAGAATAGAACCCGAACATATTGCAGAATACCGGAAAAGCTTTGCGGAGGTTATGAGAATCAGAGCACAGGCCGACGCGCATCAAATGGTTGCAGAAGCGACCTTTGCGGAAGCGAAGACAAATGTTCTGGCCGTAAAACAACAGGAAGATGCCATTGCATCCGAACAGTTGGGCATCGCAGATGCATTGGAAGCGCAGGCTCGTTCCAGGTTCAGTGAAATTAAAACCAAAACCGAAAATGAAATGGATGTTGTCGAGTCAAAATACCGCCAGCAAGTGGTTCAGGCCGAATCCTTCCGCAAAGAAAAAGAAGCCGAAGTTATGGATATTCAGAGTCAGGCCGACGCGATGGAGCAGATTACCAACGCCCGCGCAGAACAACTTCTTGCAGAGGCCCAGGCCGTTACCAAGTGCGGACAAAATGACGTAGAGGAATTAAGAGTTACGCTTTGGGCCGTAAAAGAACGCGGAGACGCACAGTATTCCGAACTCATAACGGAGGCAAAAAGTGTCTCGGATTCGCAGGAAGCCCTTGCTCTGAAGATTGACGCACAGATTGATGCTGCACAAAGACATCTTGGCGCGGAACTGGCAAAGATTGAAAATTCGATACAATCGGCACAAAGAATCACACAAGCCGATTATCAGCAGGCATTGACAAAAGCGGCGGTTCTCAGGCAGAAAACGGATGCCCAAATCAGCCGAACCAACGCACAGTTTACCATGGAGCACACAATATTGCAGGCCCAGATAGAGCGTGACAAGGGACTTGCGTTAAGCCAGAACATAAAGGGCGAGGCCATCTGCGACCGGATGATAGCAAACGCAAACACAACCAGGATGCGCGAGAACGCCGACATTGATGCACAACTTGCAACCGCACAGGCCGATATGAATATTATTCTGGCTTCCAACTCCTCAAAACGCCAGGCCGCTCAGGTCCATCTTGATGCGGTAAAGGCCAGGTTCAACGCGAGAATACAGCAGGTCAAGGCCGAACGCGCAATCGACACGGCCGATCAAAACTATGCAATGGCTCTGAAAAGAACCGACCTGGCAAGTGCCCTGGCTCAAGCCAGGGCGGCGCGTGAAGAGTCTAATCGGAAACTGGTTGCTCTGAAGAAAAGACAGGCAGAGCTTCAGACCGCTTCTATGGTAAACTGGTCTGCAAAACTTGCCACGTTTAAGAATGACAACAGTATAGAGCAGGCGTTTGAGATAGATATTCCTTCCAAACCGCTCGACGAAACGCCTGTAATTAAAACGACTCTTGTAACATGCTCACCCGATGACCCCGAGTTTGAAGATACCGAGTAATCGAGGCAAGAGTCATAACAAAAAAAGCAGGACGGATAAGCTAAAACCGTCCTGCTTTTTTTTGCGCCTTTACGCTAAAAACACATTCTGTTCTAAACTATAGACCGTTTTATTACTAATCCAACTCCGGTGCCGTCCCGAAATAATCCCCGATGTATTCCCGAGATATCTTACGTGCTGGACGGGCGGGACCGGGTCGTGCAGACAACACCGAATTCAGGCCTGCCTGAGCACCTGAATCAATTCATCATCGGTCAGTTCAACCGGATTTCCCTTCATGCTGCTCGATTTGCGGGACTTTTTTATCGCGGTTGTAAAATCCTGCCCTTTTAGACCAAGTTTCGACAGTCCTGTCACTTTCAGAGCCATGCACAAATCTTTCACCCATTTTATCCCGTCAGCAGCCCGCGCATCCGCATCACCCGTCAATATCCGGGCTGTCACATCGTATCTGCCCAGAGCTGCTGAGCCGGGCTTGCGACTCTTTAATGCCCGGACGTTAGCCTCCATTACCCAGGGCAAAAGTGAGCCGCATATCGCCCCGTGGGGTGCCGAAATCATACCGCCCAACGGACCTGCAAGACCATGAACCGCTCCTAATTTACAATTTGCCAGAGCCAGTCCCCCGAACAGGCTCGTCAGTGCCATATCCCGGCGGGCGGCTGAATTGTGTCCGTCTTCATACGCAAGTCGCAACGACCGACCGGCACGAATCATTCCTTCTTTGCAGATGCCGTCCGTCAAAGGATTCGCCCTGTTTGAAACGAAAGGCTCTATAACCTGAGTCAGGGCGTCAAGACCTACTCTTGCGGTAAGAGCCGGCCCCATCGAGAAAGTAAGGACCGGGTCAACCACCGCCAGGGGCGGGATCATCCGCACGCTTCGCATACTTACCTTTACTCTTCTGTCAGGCACACCTAAAACCGCGTTTCGCGTAACCTCCGCACCCGTTCCCGCCGTTGTGGGAATCGCAATATGGCCTGCGCAAGGCCGATTAAGCGGCCTGCCTGCACCGACCACTTCCAAGTAGTCTTCCAGTTCGCCTGTGTTACCTAACATTGCCGCGACGACTTTGCCGGTATCGATACAGCTACCGCCCCCTATGCTGATAACCACATCACTTTTCGCCGCCCGCGCCGCATCCACAGCCGATTTTGCCGAAGTTGTAGTAGGCTCGGCAGTAACGTTAAAAATGAAGCTTTCGATTTTGTGCCTGGAAAGCTGTTCCAGCACCGGCAGCGCACGCTCGCTCCTGCGACCCGTAACAATAAATGCGCGCCTGCCCATCTTGCCGGCCTCGATTCCCACCCGGCCGACCGCGCCGGCACCGAAGATGATTCGCCCCGCTGTGGCAAATTCAAAGTCCATTTTGATACCCGCCGAATCCAAAACAGTTTCAATACATCTTTTTCGCCTGCGGCCCCGGTTCAAGCCCGGGACAGGCTCTAAGGCTGAATATATAAAGAGACGCCACCTATCAGTCTATCCCCAGCCCGGCTCATCAGGAAACACATTATTGTACTTGATGCTGCTTCGCGACTCGGCCATCATATCCGCCACGGTATCACGCCACTTCTGATAGTGGGCGGTTTCCTTGTGTTTGGCCGCATCAGCCGCAGTTCGATATACCTCCACCAGTACGAAACGCGTCAAGTCATCGGCCTGCTGGATAACATCAAAGCGGGCAACGCCCGGCTCCTGGATGCTGCTACGGGCATTTTCCAACGTAGCCGACCGAAACGCCTCAACCTTCCGGGGCTTAACATGTACAAATACGTGAACTATAAACATAGCCTTGTCCTCACTACTGTCCCATTAACTTGCGAGTAAATTGTTGTAAGACGAATAAATATAATAGGTTGTGAGAAAAAATGGTTGTGATCGACTTGAAATCACAAATAGACTTTGGCCAAAAAACTCTCA
>DUZQ01000075.1 GCA_013349435.1 Planctomycetota bacterium
TCAAAGCTGTATCTCAACGGAGCCGAAACAGGCTCGGTTGGCGATTCGATAACAGGCCCGATACGCGACAATGCCGGCGATTTGTATATCGGTTACCGTCCGGGTCAGGACTATTATGACGGCTCAATCGACGATATAAGGATATTTGACGAAGCTTTATCCGAGGCACAAATATCGCAACTGGCAAGCGACCTCTGACTCGAACCGATATTTCTAAGGCGGTGTGTTGGTGGTCAGGCAGGTTGATAGTTAAAAGTTTTTGTATGGTTAAACGTGCCACGGCGGCGGGGGGCTGCATTTGTTGTGAATAAGTCATCCGGCGGATTGCACTACAGAACCTCATTACGAAAATCTTCTAAAGTCCCGCATTTTATTAGACGATTTTTCACTAGGAGTATCCTTACGTACAAATTATTAAATTCGTTATCGAAAATGGCACAATCGCAGGTAGAGCTTGAATCCCTGACAACTGAGCTTACGGCCGGGGCGTTTGACGCATTCACCAAAGACATCTCTTCAATGCTTGACACCGCTGTCGGTGTCGAGCAACTCGACATTGCTGCCGGGACCACAAAGC
This sequence comes from Planctomycetota bacterium, assembly GCA_013349435.1. Lineage (GTDB taxonomy): Bacteria > Planctomycetota > Phycisphaerae > Sedimentisphaerales > Anaerohalosphaeraceae > QNBT01. Next base: position 578 of record DUZQ01000075.1, read on the forward strand.
AACTCAAAAATACCTATAAGAAATTAACTGCTGTTTGTTCCGTTAAGGCCGAGGGAGCGTTAAAAGGCAGGTTCCAGGTCATTTTCGGCACCGAAGGTTTGTTTACTCTGGCCGGCAAGTTTGCTAAACAGTCCAAGCAAACTATTATGAAAAACCGCCGGACAGGCACAAAAACCAAGGCAAACAAACTTGCTGATGCAGTTGCAGAAGCAACCAATTTGATGGTTGCCGCGTGGGACAGGGTGTTTCTTGAGGAAATGCCCGGCCACAAGCACTTCGTACTCGGTGATACCTTCATTGGTAATCCATGGGTCAAATCCAAAGAAAATATCGGTCTTGACTCCGAGACGGAATTGGTGATTATTACGCTTGAAATGACTATTGAACCTTTACCGGCTTTCAAGTGTGGGGTAATCTATCCGAAATCGATGTTTGAACCTTCCACAGACAACACAACAACAAGCGCGGAAAGTGCAGAACACGCCGCCGATGCCGAATCCGGGCAAGATGCCGAACCACCAGCCGAAAAAACACCCGCTGAAGAGGTGCCCGCCCAGGATGCTACCGAAGAGCCTGCTGGTGATGACCAGACCGACACAGACAACGGGAAGCCCAAAGCTGCCGCCGAAGCTTCTGCTGAAGACAAATCCAACCTCGAAGTATCTGCCGCCGAAGATACCACTGCATCCGAGCCGGTCGCAGAAGAATCCTCCAGTGAGCAATCCGGAGCCGACCAACCAGCTACAGATGCTTCTGAAACAGAACAGTCTCAATCCGGCCCGGAAACCTCCGCAGAAGAAACAGACCAGCCTCCAGAAGCCCAGGAGGTCTCCCCACAACAGGAGCCGGCCAGCGAGGACCAAACCAACACATTTGAAGAGCAGAACGAACAAAAAGAGGCCTCCGAGCCTCAGCAGCAGGAGTGCCAGGGTGGACCTGTTACCGATGCTATCGCCAGAATGACCGGTTCAGAGGCCCTTTTGCCGGGTCAGTGTGCCGATTGCTCTGCCATCCTGACGGGACTTACCGCTAAGAATGTGATGACAACCGATATTGTCTGGGCAGCCCCGGACGAAACAGTGGAGCAGTTATTTGATAAAATGCAGCAAAACGACACCGCTTATCTTCTCATCGGCGAAAACCGGCATCTGGAGGGCATAGTATCGAGGTCTGATATTCGCGGGGCTATGAGTCCCTACCTTCAATCGATGTTTTCGAAATGGCGGACTTCGATGGACATTGCAACCCTGCAAATAAAGGCACAATGGATTATGAGCCGGCCCGTTCGCACCGTCAGGCCGGATGCGAAATTATCGTCGGTAATGCAGGTGATGAATGAACATGGCGGCCGGTGCATGCCCGTCAGCGATGAGGAGGGAAAGGTATATGGAATTATCACCGTCTTCGACATCTTTGCTGCCTTGCTGACCTGTGATTGTAGCACTTCGACTTCTACCGGAACCTCAGGATCATCCCCGAAGAACTAATGCTCTGTTACATGTACTTTGGGGAATTGACGTTCTGCTTAGTGCCACGGCTGCATTTTTTTCTCTGGAAAAGGTTATTTGCCTCAGTACCACGGGCAAACCATCTCCTGAGCCTGTCGGCTCAGAGGCTGCCACACATGGTGTTTTATTTTATTTGGGTGGTTGCGGGTAGCAGCCTGGGAGCCTGTCCTGGGCATTGACCCGGAGCCGAAGGTGAAAGGGATGGAATTATTCTAAAGGGCCAGACTGCACTTGCCAGTGGCACTCGTAAAATTTGGTAAAATTCGCTATTTCGGTGCCATCCCGGCGCGCCGGGAAAGCAACCTGGGGCTATCGGTTGTTCAGGATCGCCGCGGCCCCCTTCGCCGGCCTCGCAATGACAACTCGCAAAACCAAGTCTTATGATATACTAAGGCCAACCCTTATCAGCACATGCTGATTCTCGATAACATTGATGAATCGTAAAAACAAAATATGCGCAATGCTTATATAGACTCAAGACCTCTGATACAAGCCTGCGGCGGGGTATAATCTTTTAATTTTATAATTTTTTCAAATTTTTTTCATTTAGGTCCGATACAAAAACCCAACTCTGTCCGATAAATGTTCGCCATCCAAAGGAACCTTTTCTCTTTTATGGGACCTTTACAAAACGTCCAATATTGTGCCCTTATATTGTCGAAAAGGGGGTTTTTGACCCGATAAAAAAGCTTAAGACTTTAGGTCCCACTCCGATAATACAGTTTGTTAGACGATGAGTTGTTTTTTTTTATCGGTGTTTTTATCAGGTTCCGATAAGTTGGTTAAGCCGGTTATTTTGCTTCCGGTAATAACACTTGAAAAAAGTAAAGATAGTTAATTTTATCGGTTTTTAATTTTAAGTTTAACTCTGAATTCAAGGGTATGTGCAGGATGAAAATTACAGGTTTTATGGTTGTGGTTTTTGGTAAGGAGAAAAGAATATGTTAACTATTAAGAACAACATTATGGCGGAAAACGCCGCGAGGCAACTGGGTTTAAGCTATGATAATCTTGCCCGGTCTATCGAGAGGCTGTCGTCCGGCATGCGTATTAACAGCGCAATGGATGACGCCGCCGGCCTGGCTGTTCGCGAATTGATCCGTGCTGATATCGCAGTGCTTCGGCAGGGAACTCGTAACGCACAGGACGGTATCAGCATGCTGCAGATTATGGAAGCGGCGATGTCGTCAATTGACGACGCCCTTATCCGTATGAAGGAGCTTGCCCAACAGGCCGCCACCGGGACATATTCCAACCAGCAGCGAAGAATTATGGACAACGAGTTTCAGGAAATGGCGGCTGAAATCACACGTATCGCAACCAAGACTGAGTATAACACCACAGCCATGCTAAACAGTGCAACAGGTTCACAAGTCATTCACTTTGGAGTAAGTTCAGGTGGGGAGGCATCAAGTATTACTGTAAATTCTATTGCTGCAACGGCCGTGGCGTTAGGAATTACAAGTGCTATTAACATCACCACTACAAGTAATGCCGCCACCGCACTTACCACGGTAAATACGGCTATTCAGGTAAAAGACAGTGCCCGTGCCAGCTTCGGATATTCGATGAATCGGCTGCAAAGCAGCGCAAAAGTCCTTAATATTCAGTCCGAGAACATGCTGGCGGCGGAATCACGTATATCAGATGTTGACGTGGCTACCGAAGTCGCAGCATTAACAAGGACGCAGGTCCTTGCACAGGCGGGCGTATCGATGCTTGCCCAGGCAAACACAATGCCGCAGATGGCATTGAATCTGCTAAGGGGATAAACCGACAACTAAGGCTGAATTGCTTATAAGAATAAGGCGGATGGCTGCTCCAAAAAGGAGCAGCCATTTGTTTGCGCAATAGATGCATTATAACACTCCCTAAAAAGAGCATATACATTCAATATATCTTTTTCTGCATTTCGTATTTAATCACACACTTCAATTTTCATGCCCGATAAAAACCTTCAATTCCAAAAATTTATCTCGATTTTTTCGGACCTTTTATGTTGCAAAATCGCTGTTTTTGGCACCAAAAACGACGGTTTTGCAAATATGTTATATGACGGGCCTTTTTATAGGACGACAAAGTGCTTAAGTCGGCACACCTGCTTCCGATAATAGTCTTTGAACACAGCAGCAAATGATGATTTTATCGGGTTTTTAGAACGTAAACGTAAACAATGTAAGAAGCTTGATTTTTCTATTGGGAAATAGTTGGTAAGGAGAATAATGAGATGTTAGCTATAAAAAACAACATTATGGCAGAAAGCGCTGCCAGACATCTGGGCCGAGCATACGATGCATTGGCCACATCTGTAGAAAGGCTTTCATCCGGTTTGCGTATCAACAGCTCAAAGGATGATGCCGCGGGATTAGCTGTTCGTGAACTGATACGTGCTGATATCGCGGTAATTAAGCAAGGTTCACGTAATGCCTCTGACGCTATCAGTATGCTTCAGATGTTCGAAGGTGCTCTCGCTGCCGTAGATGACGCACTGATACGAATGAACGAACTTGCCGAGCAGGCGGCTACTGGGACATATTCTGCGCAACAACGCAGGATAATGGATGCCGAGTTCCAGGAGATGGCACAGGAAATCACTCGTATCGCGACGAAAACCGAGTTTAACACCGTAACTATGCTGGATAGTGCAACCGGTGTAAACACAATTCACTTTGGCTCAGGTTCCACTCTTACGGTTAATTCGGTGGATGTTACCGCTGCTGCATTGGGTATTACAAGTGCTATCGACATCACTACTGCAGCTAACGCTACAACCGCAATGAGTATGATCGGCAGCGCAATCAGGGTAAAGGATAGCGCCCGGGCCAGTTTTGGTTATAAAATGAACCGTATTGAAAGTACCGCAACGGTACTTGATATACAGGCGGAGAACATGATGGCGGCGGAGTCCCGTATATCGGACGTTGACGTGGCTACGGAAATGGCAACAATGACAAGAAACCAGGTACTGGCACAGGCTGGAATTTCGATGTTGTCTCAGGCCAATGTAATGCCGCAGATGGCCCTGACATTATTACGGGGATAATATTTATGGAGCAGCAAAATGAATAACAGCGGAATTTACGAAGATACAGCCGTAACAACGCAAAATCGAGGTCGGTTGGTCGTCATGCTTTATGACGGCGCCATCAAATTCCTGAATAAGGCTGTCATAGATATGCAGACAGGAGACCTTGAAGCAAAAAGCAAAAACATACAACGAGCAAAGGATATTATCTTTGAACTGAATACCGTTCTGGACCTGGAAGCCGGCGGTGAGGTGGCACAAAACCTGCGAAAGATTTATAACTTTATGAACGCACATCTTACACAGGCAAATATTGAAAATGACGTAAAGATGATTTACGAGGTCATTGGAATTTTGAAAAAGGTCAATGAGGGGTGGAGAGCGGTTGCCGTTTGAGTGCGAATTACTTTAATACATCATAAAGAACTCAACCTGACCGTTTTTTGTTGTCATCCTGAGTCCGTCATATATCCCGATGCATAGGGGTATGCCGGATGAAGAATCTCAACCACGAGCACCGAGCGACAAGCGACGTTTGGCGCCGGGTGGCAGCCCTTCGGCCAAAGGGATGGAACTACCGCGCGATAATAACAACAGAAGCCAAGCCGCGTAAGCGGACGAACCAAATGGTGGAATAATAAAATTATCTTTCGGGCGGCTTGCGCCGCCGCGCTTTTGTTTTGGTGATTCTATTGTCATGCCGGATTTAATCCGGCATCCAGTTAATTTAGCCCTGCGTTTCACGCAGGGTCATTCTGAGCGCCCACATGTCATTCTGAGCGCAGCGAAGAATCTCAATTCAATATAAAATCTAAAATCTTCAATGCTTGTGCCCGCGCACCCGTCGAGACGCGGTCTCGCCGCAGCCCAAGCGGCCGAATCAAAGGGTGGAATAGTAAATTTCCACACCCTTACGGATGTGGCATTTTTCGGGACGAGCTAAAGCTCGCCCGACTTTGTCGGGTACTTCCATCTACGCCCTCACGGACGTAGTATTACGAAGGAATAGTAAAATTATCTTTCGGGCGGCTTGCGCCGCCGCGCTTTTGTTTCGGTAAACCGATAATACCAGCAGAAGCCGAGCCGCGTAAGAGGCCGAATACAGTCTGCCCGGGGGGCACTCAACATAGCGCAGAGTCATCGGCCACAGGTGGATTCGGCAATTTTGCCTTATACTTTCCTGCCTCAAGGCATTTGCATTTTAATTTTTGTATATTCAAACCGACCATCGGTCAATTTGAGGAAATTTGCAGACTTGTAAATCTCAGGTTACAGGGAAACAGCTCGGAGGATGTCATAAATGCAAGTAAAATTTACAGTATCGGACTGCCGTAGAGTAAATCTTCCAATATATCGCGGTTTTAGAAAGTTTGTTTATCAAAAATATTTTTGTTTCTGTAGAGTATATATTACATATAAGAAGTGCTGCATTTGATTGTTTTGCATCTTGGGATAAGTTCAGGGTTATTAAAAAAAAATCTGTTCATAAAAAAAATTTTTTTTCTCTCCACTCTTGCACTTTCAATACCTTCTGTACAAACACTATCGGTCGTAATCGTAGCAACTCCTTTTTCCCTCAACAAACCCTTCAAGTGGTTTGCTCATTTGTCGATAATTCCAAGTGGCACGGATTAAGCGGCTTTTGGGCCGCGCTTTTCTGAGGCCGGATTATTGTTCAGTTTATGTCCTGACAGGGGCAATTTAACATTTTGATGAAGGAGTTAGGAACATGTTAGCGATTAAAAACAACATTATGGCGGAAAACGCAGCAAGGCAGTTGGGCTTAAGCTACGATGCTCTTGCTCAGTCTATCGAGAGGCTGTCATCCGGCTTGCGCATTAACAGTGCAAAGGATGACGCCGCCGGACTGGCTGTTCGTGAGTTGATGAGAGCGGATATCGCTATGATTCAGCAGGGTGCACGAAACGCACAGGACGGTATCAGCATGCTGCAGACCATGGAAGGTGCGATGGCTGTGATTGATGACACCCTCATCCGGATGAAAGAGCTTGCCGAACAGGCTGCTACAGGGTCGTATTCCGACCAGCAGCGCCGGATTATGAACAACGAGTTTGGCGAACTGAGGGATGAAATCACACGTATCGCTCAGAGAACGGAGTTTAATGAGACAAGCATGCTCGATTGCGCAAGCGGTTCGCAGACGATTCACTTTGGTGTTGATTCCGGTGGTACCGCTTCAAGTGTTGCAGTAAGTACCGTTGATGTTACGGCTACTACTTTGGGCATCACAAGTGCCATCAGTCTGACCAGTACGTCTAATGCAGCCACCGCACTGACCACGGTAACTACCGCTATCAAGGCAAAAGACAGTGCACGTGCGAGCTTTGGTTACAACATGAACCGGCTTGAAAAGAGTGCGAATGTGCTCGGCATTCAGGCTGAGAACATGATGGCCTCCGAATCTCGTGTTTCGGATGTTGATGTAGCCACGGAAATGGCAACGCTGACGAGAAACCAGGTCCTCTCGCAGGCGGGTGTGTCTATGCTGGCACAGGCTAACACGATGCCGCAGATGGCCTTGAATCTGCTCAGATAATCCCGGTCAGGTGTTAAAATAGTGATTTATCGGCGGATGGCTGCGCCATACGGCGCAGCCGTCTGCTGAAAACACTAAAATGACCGATGATTCTCAGAGCGAGCCGGTTCTGTTCGGTGAAGGTCTGATTCCGCCGGCCGGTAATCTTTAAGACGTATGCTTATTATGGAGTGTCATAATGAAGGGACTCGATGTTTACCAGCAGACAGCGGTAACGACCCAGAACAAAGGTCAGCTGATTGTTATGCTTTATGACGGGGCGATAAAGTTCCTAAAGCAGGCAATTGTCGATTTAGGCGAAAAGGATTATGAGGCGAAGGGCCGGAATATCGCAAAGGCCCAGGACATCATCGTCGAATTGAATACCGTGCTCGACATGAACGCCGGTGGAGAAGTGGCTCAGAACCTGCGGGGTCTTTACAACTTTATGAACCGACATCTGAGCCAGGCAAACATTAAGTGTGACGCCCGGATGATTCAGGAAGTGATTAGTCTTCTCGAAGAGCTTAATCAAAGCTGGCGGGCGATTACACACTGATGTTAAAAGGGCTGCTGGGCCGGTATAGCTGAACTGTGATGTTGCCCGGTAACAGACGTACAGGTGAATTCCGGCAAGAGCGATTTCGAAATATGCAGACGGACCGGCCGATTCGCTAATAAATTTCTGTTTGCCGGTATTGCCGACAGCCACACTTAGAACAGGAGAGCCTCGGCGAATAGCTCACGGAACTGCACGTTGCCGGCGGTCTCAACGTATTCAATCTTTTTGACCAGCTTTTCGCAAAGTCGCCGGCACCTTGTACTAACTAAAGCCATCTGGGCGCCAACAATCGCTGCGTTGCCCACAAAGTGAATCTTTTCCGGCCCTACGTTCGGCAGCAGCCCTATCCTAAGTGCACTTTGGCGGTCGATGCAATTTCCAAACGCACCGGCCAGCAATACCTGCTCAATGTCCTTGTCACCGATGCCCGCCTTTTTCTGCAGCAACTTCAGTCCCGCCCGAATAGCTCCTTTTGCAAGCTGCGTTTCACGAACATCCTGTTGAGTAAGGATAACTGGCTCGTTTTCGTTATCTTTGTTATAAGCTAAAACAAATGCCCTTTGCCCGTCATTTTCGACAAGTCTGGACGATAGCTTTTTGGCCACTCCGTCTTTGATTTGGTCCGGCTCAACAAATTTCCCCGAACTGTCAACAAGGCCGAGATTAAGCAGCATCGCAACTGCGTCTATCAAACCACTTCCGCATATCGACCGCGGCTCGCAGTTGCCGACTACCTCCATTTCGATATCGTTGTTTGCAACTATTACCTGCTCGATTGCACCGGCTGTCGCCCGGCTGCCGCAACTTATCCTTGCACCCTCGAAGGCGGGACCGGCCGCACAGCTTGCCGCATAAATTTTGTCTTTCGTACCCAAAAGAAGTTCGCCGTTTGTGCCTATATCAACGACAAGAGTCATCCTTTCTGCCGTATCCATACCAATCGCCAGCGCACAGGCAACTGTGTCGGAGCCGACATAGCCGGCGATATTCTCAACCGTATGCACATTACCCGACGGGTTCATGTTCAGGTTCAGATGTCCGGCATCACGGTCGTGTGCCTCGACCGAATAAGCCTTATAAGGAGCCTGGCCGAGCTGTTTGACGGGGAACTTGAGAAACAGGTGATTCATTACGGTATTACCCACAGCCACCAGCTCGCAAATATCCCAGGGCGTAATGCCCGATTGTTTGCAAAGCTCATCGATTAGTGAGCCTGTACTTTCTATTATAGCTGCATGCAGTTCATCTAATCCGTCTTCAGTCCGGGCGTGAGAAATCCTGCTGATAACGTCATCCCCCCACATGGTTTGCGGATTTAAAGCCGTAGCAGTCGCCTTGCAACTGCCGTCCGCAAGGTCCACCAGTTTTGCAACGACCGTGGTTGTACCGACATCAAGGGCCACACCAAAGATACCCGCAGCAGGGTCTCTGAAGTCCGGAAACTTTTTGCGAATGGCCGGGCCTATTGTGATGCCCCTGTCCATTCCGTGAGCCAGTATGCGCGGCTCGAAAAACCTCGCCTGGGGGGGGATAATTATTTCAAGATTCCGTTGTACCCTGTATTGACACGCCAGAACCTTCTGGCCGTTTGCCTCGATTTCGACCATGCATTTGCCGCACGTTCCCATCCCACCGCAGGGAGTGTTTAAGACCAGACCAGCCCGGTTAGCCGCCTCTAAGATAGTAGCACCGCCGTGTACCAAAACAGTAGGCCCGTCCGGCTTAAAGATTATTCGGTACTGTCTCATCTACACTCCACTCCGTTAAAAGAATCAAAAAAATAAAGCAAAGCTGTGCTTTTACCTCATTTTCCCCGGCTCCTTTACAGTGTCAATATTCAAATCAGCCGATTCGACATCCTTGAACCGAATCGCCTGAAAATCTTAAAGTACAGCCCTTGTCTTAACTGACTTTGTGTCGAACCTTCCAGCGGGCGCGCCGCTTCTTGCTGCCCACCTTCCGTCGGCGCCTTGGCTTTGCCATTCACTTCTCCAAAAACGAGTCCGATTATCCTTGTACAAAACGATTATAGTCGGTATAATAAGGTGTCTTTTACAGAAAAGCAAGGGTCTGATAAGTTTTTTTTGGCAAATCTGAGGTGCTCAGATGATTCAGTGTAAAGATTGTGAATTTTACGAAATCGGTCCGGACGGCCGCAGGACCTTCAACTGCGACCCCTTCGGCAATATTAAGGAACCGGAATGCCTGGCTAAATGGCAGCTTTTGCGTCTCGACGCCCTTGTCGCAGCCCATCGCGGCCTTTTGAGCTGGTACGAGAGAATGGCGCCTATGCAGGACAAAATCTTCAAATATGTCCAGCGGGAATTAGACGACATCAACGAGGCCGAACGATGGAAAACTCCAGATGAAGATGAGGACGACCGAAATCACAACAACTTTGTGTAAGTTTCTCCGTTTTCTAATAGTGCCGCTTTTCATCTTTTTTGCTCAACATGTTGCGACTGGAAGAGATTTCATTACTTCTGAGGTTAAACAGCGATGTCGATTTGGAGGATGTAAAGATATTTTACCTGCCACCACAGATGAACGATTGCCCGCCCGACTGGCCCTGGAAGTAACAGCGAAAAGCCAAAAAACCGTAGAGACGCTTACTATTCTGAATGAGCCTATGCCTTTTGCTCTCAAGTCATCTGGTTCGGTCAAAAGTTGCCGAAGATTTTGACGAGCAGGGCAGCGGTGGGGTAAGTCGGTGAAGTGTGTGCCGGTGTTGACTGAGCATGGTGAGCCAAAGAAGATATTTTTTAAAAATATCGAAAATTTTTAGTTGTAAAGTGCGCAGCACCTGTATATAATACAGAAGGTTAGGGGACTGGGGCGAGAAGCCACAGGAGAGGGTATAATTCCCCTTGGTAAGTGTGATATTACCTGTATGGTTCGGTAATATCAAACATTTCCGGCACACAGGACGTAATATATAACGATGCATTTTTCTCCCCTCCGGAAAGGTGGACGCCGAAAGGTGTCCCCTTTCTTTTTTCAAAAAAGTCAATTCGGGCTGAACTTAAAGACCTTTTTAGACATAATTACTTGCTAACAGTCGATTTCGGGCATAAAATGACGCTTTTAGGATTTTTTCTACGAAGTTCTGTTTTCTTAAAGCGATATATCATTTGGTCTGAGAACTCAGATGGAAGTCATTGAATCCTTACCCTCCGCAGATTCTGTAGGGGCCGGTTGTGCTCTTACAATAGGTAATTTCGACGGCGTTCATCTCGGTCATCAAAGAATTATTACAGAGGCGCGAAGGGCAGCCGGGCTTGCCGGTGCCAATGACCTTGCCGTGATGACATTTGAGCCGCACCCGGCCACTATACTCCATCCACAAAAAGCTCCACAGATACTGACTCCGCTTGTTTTAAAAAAGGACATTCTGCAAAAGCTGGGAGTTGACCTTTTGATTGTTCTAAAAGACAGCTTCGATTTGCTTAATCTTTCGCCGGCTGATTTTGTGGACGATTTTCTGATGAAACATATCGGGCCGAAAGTTATCATTGAAGGCCCAAACTTCAATTTCGGATACGGCAGAAGCGGAAACGCCCGTACACTGAAGGCCTTGGGTGCTGCACATGGTTTTGAAGTCATCATAGTGCCCGCCAGAGAAATAGAAATCGGAAACAGTCGGTTTATTTGTTCGAGTTCTGGAGTACGTTCTTTTCTTGAAGAAGGAACCGTCGCAAACGCTAAGGCCGCGTTGGGCCGGTGCTACAGACTTATGGGCCACACTGTATCCGGACGCGGCATTGGCAGGCAACTCGGCTTTGCAACGGTCAACATAGAACCAATTGACCAGATTGTCCCGGCAGAGGGTGTTTACGCGGGATTTGTAGGGACAGGCGAAGATTTGGCAGATGTATGTGCCCCCGGCCGGCTCAGACACGCCGCGGTTAGTATCGGAAGGGCAAAGACCTTCGTCAGCACCCATCCTCTTCTTGTCGAAGCACATATCCTCGAAGAAGAGGTTGAAGACCTGAGCGACAAATGGCTGACGATTGACTTCGTGGACCGAATCCGAACTCAGCAGCGGTTTGAAAGCAAAGAAAAACTCGCCGCTCAAATTGCAAAAGACTGCGAGGCGGCCAGGCAGATTCTGGCTGAATAAATAACCGGCTTTAGTAAAACCGGCGTAAATTAGGAGATACAAGCAATGGCAAAAAAAGTACTGGTAGCGATAGCCGACGGAACCGAAGAGCTTGAGGCCGTTACGATAATCGATGTCTTAAGAAGGGCAGGCGCCGAAGTTACCGTAGCTTCGGTAGGTAAAGCGGATGTTATCTGCAGCAGGGGGGTAAGGCTGGTAGCAGATGCTTTGATTGGCGATTGCACAGATAAGGAGTATGATTTAATCGCTTTGCCCGGCGGTCTGACCGGTGCACAGCATCTTAGGGACTGCACCGAGCTTGTTGAAATGTTAAAACTTCAAAGGGACTGCGGAAGGCTCTATGGGGCAATATGCGCATCCCCGGCTGTTGTTTTGCTACCTCACGGCCTGCTCGATGGCAGAAAAGCCACCTCCTATCCGGCGCCGGATCTGGACTTTAACGGTCGAATCGAAGACAATGTAATCGTTGACGGAAATTGTGTTACCAGCCGGGGACCCGGCACCGCCCTGGAATTCAGCCTGAAGCTTGTAGTACTGTTGTTCGGAAAGGCAAAACGCAACGAAGTTGCCGCAGCAATGCTCGTAGGAAAGACAAAACACAGTGAAAAAACCTGCCAATAAATGTGATAGATATTCTGACATAAAATGAAGAGTTTTCTTGGGCATGTTAGAATTCAGCAATTGTATGAGAGCATGCAGCAAGTAATGAAGGACATAGAAAAAGATATTGCTGGTGTAATAGGAGATTAGAGATTTACTCCGCGCTTACGCTTGGGGCTTTGTAGGATAGACAAGGAACTGCGATGGTTGATGAAACTGTCTTTCGTAAAACAGTTGAACTGATAAACAATTCAACGGAGGTACTTTTGACCTCACATGTTCGGCCCGATGGCGATGCGTGCGGGTCGGTGCGGGCTTTGTGTGATATTTTGGCTCACCTCGGCAAAAAGACCCAGGCCGTGTTCTTGTCGCCTCTGGCTTCGTGGTACCAATTTTTATTCGAGCCGAAGGTGCCGATATTAGGCAACGATATCACCAAGGAACAAATTGAGGCCGGTTGTTTTGACCGGTGCGACCTTGTAATCATTGTCGATACCAACAGTTACGTCCAGTTGCCCCGGATTGATGAATGGCTAAAAAAAACAAAAACTAAAAAACTTGTTATCGACCATCATATCACCAAAGATGGATTGGGCGATGTCGAGCTTATTGACACCACCGCCGCCGCAACCGGCGAGATAGTACTCGACTTGATGAAATATGCCCGCTGGCCCCTTACACCCGATATTGCCGAGGCTCTTTTTGTAGCTCTGTCCACCGATACCGGGTGGTTCAGGTTCGGCAACGCCGACAGCAGAATCTTCCACTGTGCCGCCGAACTCATCGACGCAGGCGCCCGCCCGAATCTGCTCTACGGCAAAATGTACCAGAACTTTTCGCCGCAGCGAATGGCCCTGATGATAAGAATGCTCGAACGCCTCGAATTACACTTTGACGGGCGGGTTGCTACACAGTGTATTATGCGCTCTGACTTCGACGAAACCGGCTCCACAGGCCCCGACACCGAAAATCTAATCGATGAATGCCAGCGCCTTACCTGTGTCGAGGTCGCCGCCTTATTCGTTGAGCTTTCCGACGGAAAATTCCGCTGTTCGCTCCGCAGCAAGACCGATATTGACGTCCGCCGAATCGCCCAGAAGTACGGCGGCGGGGGCCACAAAGTCGCCGCAGGCCTAACTCTGCCCGGCCCGTTCGAAGATGCAAAACAAAAAATAATAAACGACATCGCTGAACAACTTTAAAGCCCGGTCACAAGTCCCGACCTGTGGGAGCTAGCGCAAAAGGCGAGGCCCGCTCATTTTCAAGAGCAGGCCTCAAAATCCTGGCGATAACCTACTTTCGCCCACAGGGACTATCATCGGCCTGACGGGCTTAGCTTCTGAGTTCGGAATGGAATCAGGCGTTTCCCCGCCAGTATTGTCACCAGGAAACTCGTTTGTCCCGCACCAAAATCACGGAAGATTTTGGTGCGGGATACATTCGTATTCACTTTTCAATTTTTAGCTCCCGGTTTTACCGGGGGTTCTTTGTCAAGTTAATAGCGAACCATTTTAGTCAAGCACAACTTCCACACAACCAATGATTGATATGGTCAAGTCTTCGAGCGTTAGTACCGGTTAGCTTAACACATTTCTGTGCTTACACACCCGGCCTATCAACCTGGTAGTCTTCCAGGGCTCTTCATCCCGATTGCTCGGGAATGGAATCCTCATCTTGGAGTGGGCTTCCCGCTTAGATGCTTTCAGCGGTTATCCTTTCCCGACTTAGCTACCCGGCCGTGCTCCTAGCGGAACAACCGGTACACCATAGGTCGGTGCTTCCCAATCCTCTCGTACTAAGGAAACATCTCCTCAAGATTCCAGCGCCCACGGCAGATAGGGACCGACCTGGCTCACGCCGGTCTGAACCCAGCTCGCGTACCACTTTAATCGGCGAACAGCCGAACCCTTGGGACCGCCTTCAGCCCCAGGATGTGATGAGCCGA
>DUZQ01000076.1 GCA_013349435.1 Planctomycetota bacterium
CCACACTTTGTCATACCGGCCCCCACACTTTGTCATACCGGCCCCCACACTTTGTCATACCGGCCCCCACACTTTGTCATACCGGCCCCCGAGCCGGTATCCAGAAATTCCGGTGCGATTCATCGCACCCTACAGATTCGGCATGACCCGACGCTTTTGTCATACCGGCCTCCACACTTTGTCATACCGGCCTCCGAGCCGGTATCCAGTTTTTCTGGATGCCGGATTAAATCCGGCATGACAATAGAATTACCAAAACAGAAGCGCGGCGGCGCAAACCAAAAAAAACAAAAGCGCGGCGGCGCAAGCCGCCCGAAAGACAATTTCATTATTCCACCATTTGATTCGGCCGCTTCAGCCGCGGAGAGACCGCGTCTCGACGGGTGCACGCCACGGCTTTTGTTATAACACCAACTTGGACTGTGCTCCTTCGGCAAAGCTCAGGACAGGCTTTGATATGGCATGACAAAAGTTATTCCAGAATAAGGGGCCTTTTTCAATGACTCCGTGAGAAATGCGGGTTACCGGGCATAGCTATTTTTAGGTAATGTCATCAGCCCAAATAAGCCAACCATGCAGGTATGCTATTTTTCTCTGTTTACTGATCTTCTTTTTTGCCGAAAGACAGACTCTTTTTCTCTCTTAAATATAACCCCCCTTCCGGTAACTATTTCCTTATGCTCCCGTATAAACTCGATGTGCTGGAGCAAAGTCCAGGCGGAATTCTGCCACCGCATCTGATAGCCTCGCTGGTGTGCCTGTTTCTCCATGCGAATACGCCTGCCCGGATTAAAAACAAGAGAGTCAAGAGCTTCGGCAATTTGTGCTATTGACTCCCGGCCCGGGTCAATCAGTATCCCTCTGGCGTGTCTGCCTATCACAACTCCCTCCGGGCAGCGTTTATTTGAATGGATTAATTCCAATGCATACTTAGACTTTGTTACAACCGCCACTCTTCCGGAGCCGATCGTATCCGCTAACACTCCGCTGGATATTTGTTGAGTATTCAAATATGGCAAAAGCATCAGGTTTGTCGCACCATATAACATAAGTAAAGTGCTTTCATCCAGAAATGTGTCAAGAAAAACCACATCATTCTCTTTAAAATCAAAGCTGTTCAATTCCTTGACTCTACACCATCGAACATGGGATTGTTCAAGGGCGTCATTCAGAGCTTTCTGATATTGATTGTATTCCCGACCTTCGTCTGCTTTTACAAACTCGGGATGACATTGACCCGCTATCAGATAAAGAATGTTTTCTCTTTGTCTTTCTGTTAAAGATTCTTCCAGAAACTTACCGAATCCTCTGACGCCGTATTGGATACCCTTGTTGGGCGATAACAAACCAAGAGTTGTAATCAGGAAACAACCTTTCAAGCCAAACTTTTCTTTAATGGCGAGGCGGTCATACTGGGATGGATGCTGCATCCTGATACCATGGTCGATGTGTTTGAGCCTGGAATGCTTTATTCTGTAAGTTTTTGATTCAAGTATTTTTATTGCGCTTTCAGTTGTAACAATCAGTCCCTCACTATATTTAGCAAGCTCCTGCAGGACAAACCTCTGGTGTGGGTCAGGCTCATCAAGAACGGTATGCAGATAAACCAGCGTTGTAAGGCCTTTTGCGCTGAAAGCTTTTGCCATTTCAATAAAATTTGTTCCGTCTCCGTCATTACCTTTTTCATCAGGATCCACGCCGTACTCATGCTGCAATAAAACCACTGTAGGGTTTTGACTTTCACTCGCTCTGGCCAGAATATCCTTGATGCCGTCTTTCCAGGATTGAGGACTGTACTGGTCGATAACAAGGTCAACCGGAATGTTGTACGGCAGCCCTTCTCTGTCAATCGCTGAAACCCTTATGCTGCCGACCTCGCCCGTAAAATGCTCTAATGCGTTTGCTAAATCCCTTGCAAATGTACCTATTCCACACCTCCGGGGCGGGTACGTGCTGACAATTCGAATGTTATAAGGCATAATAAATCTTCTCTTGTAATGGCCTAAACCTTAAATATCATTCTGGTCATATACCTGTTCTTCATATTGCTCCTCGTACACCTGGTCATTCTCAAATGTCTGTCCCCCAATTTGCTCAATGTAATTTTCAAGCTCCCGAACAGTCCCGTACAGTTCTGTATTCAACCGCTCAAGTTCGCTGATTGCGACATCCCTTTCCTCCAGTTGCCTGGTAAGACTTTCAATCGTCGTCTGGTCCTGCTGTTCCATGGCAATTGCCGTGTTTTGCTGCTTCGCCATCTCGGCGATCTGATTGTCCAGTTCGCTTTTCGTCTGCAATGCCGCCGAAAGCTTTGACCTGGTGTCTTGCAACTGGTTGGAAATCATGGATAAGTTTTCCTTCAGCTCGTCCCTCCCGGACAGAGCATCAGCAAGCTCCTCGGAAGTTATCGTTAAATTGGTCTTGAGTTTATCCGCTTCGTACTGTGTTTCATCGAGAGCTGTACGGAGTGCAGCCAATTCGTCTCTTAGCTGTTGTACCCGGGCAAGAGCTTCGTCTCTTTCTTCTGCGCTGCGGTCGCAACCTGACAGAGCAAACAAACAGAAAAAAACCGCAACGAATTTGAAAAACTCATAATGATGTAACATCTTTAAGTCCTTTCTTCGTTTTTTGAATCCATATAATTATTCGAAAATACCGCTCCACTTTCTTTGTGGTCTTCTCTCCCAGGCCTGCATATTGAAAACGTAACTTACTATCAACGGCAGAACACTGGTTGCCTCTGCATAAACCATCTGTTCACACCCTGAGTCCACTTTGCCCCAGGAACGTGCCTCCCTCAGAGTCGAGCCTGAAAGCGCACCGTCTCTGACATCGGCAACGGTAATCTGTACGGCATATTTGTGCATCCTGGCAGGCCGGCCCAGAACCTCCGCACAGATAACCGTGTCCTGGGCGAAATTCTTCGGCACTCCCCCACCAATAATGAACAGGCCTGAAACAGGCGATTTTATCTTTATTTCGGTCAACTCTCTGAAATCCTTCACCGAATCGATTGATACGCGGCTGCGGGGATTTTCCGCTTGGTGCTTTACCAGGCCCAGACCCGCGCTCGAGTCCGAAAAAGCCGGGCAGAATATGGGAACCTCATTTTCAAACGCAACCTGTACCAAGGAACCGGGGGTTTTGGCGTTTTCTGTAAGATATTTACCCATCTGCCTGATAAACTCTCTTGAGGAGTAGGGCCTGGGACTCAGTGTGTCGGCAATCTGTTTAATTGTATTGTCACATATCTGCAACTGGTCTTCATCAATTAAGGTGTCGTAAATCCGGTCTATATGAAGTTCCCGCAGTTTCCTGTCGTCAAGAAACGGGCTGCCTTTGTAATGCCGAAAGCCAAGAGCCTCGAAAAAATCCATATCCACTATTGAAGCACCCGTCGCCACGACAACATCAACCATATTAAATCTGACCATATCAGCATAAATCCGCATGCAGCCGGCCGCACCGGTACTGCCCGCTAAACACAGGATTACGGTACACCCCGCATCGTTTATCATCCGATTAAATATCCAGGCGGCACGGGCTGTATCCCTTGCCGTAAAAGACATATCTTTCATCGCCTCAATCAACTCGGACGAGTCAAAAGATGTTATGTCGATATGCTCGACTGGCTCTTTAAGAAAGTCTTTCTTATTCATCTTAACCTCCGAATTTATAGCTTAAGAACTTATAGATGAGCTTCGCGGCAAGGAAATCCGCTGCTTTGTTGCCGGTGTTGGGGCACAACTCAACCACATCAAAACCAACTACGTTTTTTTTGACGCAAAGGGCCTTAAGAAGCAACAAAACGTCGTACCAAAACAAGCCGCCCGGCTCAGGTGTGCCTACAGACGGCATCATCGAAGGATCGAAAACATCAAGGTCAATTGTAACATAAACATTTTCGGATAATCTGTTTATAACTTTTTCTATCCAGTCTCTTTTATCATAAATATCTTCTGCAAAAAAGACATTGTTTCTGTCGAGTGAATCCTTTTCTGAAAAATCCATGCTTCGAATACCAACCTGGACAAACGGACAGAACTCTTTGACCCTTGCCATAACACAGGCATGATTGTATTTCGAACCTTGATACTCGTCCCTTAAGTCGGTATGGGCGTCCAACTGCAAAACAGTCAACTCTTCATGGCGGGCCGAACAGGCCTTGACTGCTCCAACGCTGACCGAGTGCTCCCCTCCTATCACTACAGGAAACCGGTTATTCAAGAGGTGGTAGCCGACCGCCTCGGAAACCGCTTCTATAATCCTAACCACCGATGTTTGGGCTTCTATCGCATTTTCCGTGAATATGCCCAGTAAATAAACCTGTGAATCGGTCTCTATGTCATACAACTCAAGATTGGCGGAGGCATCAATTATCGCTTCCGGCCCCCTGGCGGCCCCTTTTATCCACGTACTTGTTCCATCGTATGCAACCGGAATAATGGCAATCCGGGAGGTCTCCGGTTTTGAGTATTTTTCGGGTATGTAACCGAAATTTATCGTCTCTTCCATTGCACCCTGTCCTGATTCCAAAATTTAATCAAATAAAAACACCGCCATCGCAACCGTCGTTGTCCAAAATCCCTCTCGCCCCCGGGCCGCCTGGGTAGCATTGGAAGTTTTGATAATCAATCCACTGGCTTTATATACCTGCTCTTTTTCCGACCAGGCCTTGTCAGGGTCAACCTCCAGCCCTAAAGTCGTACCGAGCATCGCCGCCGCCAAATCCTCCGCCATATCCGCCGCCTGTCCGCTGTTCATACCGTGACCGTGGATCTCGCTGAGATATCCCCATTTGCTGTCATCTTTAGGGATTGCCAGTCCAACCGAAGACGCAACCAGTCTTCCATGCTCGTTCGTATCGGCCTTGGCCATAACGCAGTAGCATATCTGGCCCGGCACAAGCTCCCTCAGACCCTTCTCGCGGCTAATCAGTTTACATTTGGGCGGCAGAATCGATGACACCTGAACCAGGTTTTGCTGGGCCACCAGTGCCTTCCTGAGGGCTTCCTCAAAAGACTTCAATCGATACTTGTGCTGACCTGCCCCCTTGGTCAGAAAAACCCTGGTGGGAACGGAACTATTCATTTCGTACTCCTAACAGTTATTATATTACCACCTAATCCTTAACGGCTCTTCACCGCTCGCCAAGATGCCGTCTCCAGTAAATTGACGATAATGTCTTCACTATACTATCTTCCTTGTTCAACAAATCCGCAAGATAAGATTTTTTTTGAAAAAGTCAAATTTTTTCTTGACCAAAAAGTCAATTTTGACTAAACGGTCAAAATGTGAATACAAGAAATGTAAAAACCCCTCAAAGTCGAATGCAGAAAAGGGCAAAGAGAACCCGAAAGAGACTCAAAAAAGCCGCTCTGGATGTTTTCAGCGAAAAGGCTATTGATGCCGTAACGGTCGAGGAAATCACGGAAAAGGCTGATTTGGGCAAGGGAACTCTATATCAGCACTTTAACGACAAAGAAGATATCGTAGTAACACTGGTGGACGAAGCGGTTGACCATTTGATTGAGCAATTACGCAGCTATGATGGCTCTGTTGAAAAGCTCGAAGATATGCTCGAACATTTACTGCTCGCCCACTATCGTTTTTCTGTTGACTGCAGGGAAGAATTTCTCTTGCTTTTTCAGGGCAAATTGTTGGTAAGGCTGCAATCCGAAACCCTGGATGAACTAAATGAGCCGTATTTACGTTACCTGAAAGAAATCGAAGAACTGGTTTCGCCCTATTTGTCCCCGAAAATAGACCCCTTGAAAGTCCGGCGTTTGGCATGTGCCTGCGCAGGGTTTGCATTTGGTTTTTTCTCGTTTGTTATGACCGAAATGAATAAAAATGAAATCGAATCAAACATAAAACCATTAAGGCGGGCCTTTGTAATGAGTCTTGGTACTTTTCTTGGGCGATGACATCTGTCTATAAGAAGATTTTGGCGATTCGGTTATGAGGAAAAAGCAAAGTATTTGCGGATTGTGACTCTATGGCGAAGAAATCAGACATTTCAAATAACGGGGTAAAAACGCTGGGACCAATTTCAGACCTCGAAAGACACCTGCCTTCAGACTGGTGGCAAAGTCTCTTTAATTCTCTCTACCTGAAGACAGACGGCGATGTGGTTGAAAACCATGTAAATACTGCTTTTGAAGTTGATATGCTCATCCGAACCGCCTGTCTTGAACCAAACGACAGGATTCTTGACCTGTGTTGCGGTCAGGGCCGGCATTGTCTCGAACTTGCCAAGAGAGGATTTCGTAACCTTACGGGAATTGACCGTTCGCGGTATTTGATTCGTCTTGCCCGAAAACGTGCCAGGCAGGACAATCTTGATATATCCTTCCATGAAGGGGATGCACGGAAGTTCAGATTTGCCGAAAGTTCATGTCATTGTGTAACATTGATGGGCAATTCGTTTGGTTATTTCGACAAAGAAGAAGATGACTTCGCTGTCCTCGAAGCAATAAAAAGGGTCCTTACTTCCAGTGGAACGTTGGTGATGGACCTTGTGGACGGCGACTGGATGCGAAAAAACTTTGAACCGCGATCCTGGGAGTGGATAGACAACAATCATTTTGTCTGCAGAGAAAGGGCATTGTCCGCAAACGGGGCAAAAATCGTATCCCGTGAGGTCGTTGTCCACTCGGAAAGAGGCGTAATTGCTGACCAGTTTTATGCGGAGCGACTCTATTCGTTCGAGCGAATAGCGGATTTGTTGGACAAAGCGGATTTTGTCAGGATAAAACTGCATGACAGACTTTGTGCCGAATCAGACCGAAATCAGGATTTGGGGATGATGGCTCATCGCCTGTTTATTACCGCCAATGCTCCTTCAAAAATCATGCTGTCACTAAAACGCGGCCCCGCCACATCTGAAGTTACCGTTCTGCTGGGTGATCCTGAACTGCCCGATTCGGTCAAGAAAAACGAAAAGTTCAACCCTGAAGACTTCGAAACAATCAATCGTCTCAAGGAAGCGCTCTCAGAATTATCCGATTACCGGTTTTCTTACCTTGACACCCACGCCTCACTCATTAGTCGTTTGCGCAATGACCTGCCCAGATTTGTCCTTAACTTTTGTGACGAAGGTTTTAACAACGATGCGTTCAAGGAACTGCACATCCCGGCCATACTCGAAATGCTTGGCATACCCTATTCAGGAGCCGGACCGGCTTGTCTGGGGCTTTGTTACAACAAGTCTGTTGTTCGGGCTATAGCCGCCTCACTGGATATACCTGTACCTATGGAGACTTATTTTAACCCGGATGACACATCCGCAACACTTCCCTCGGTATTCCCCGCGATTGTAAAACCAAATTTCGGCGACTCCAGCCTTGGCATAACACAGCAAGCCGTTGTTTACTCGTCCGACGAGCTTGTAAAATACCTTACAGATATCCGCGAGACTTTGCCCGGACGGTCTGTACTTATTCAGGAATTTCTCTCCGGTCCGGAATACAGTATCGGTATTATAGGTAATCCCGGCTTGTCCTACCGTATCCTTCCTCCTTTGGAGGTGGATTACAGTTCGCTCCAGCCGGGCCTGCCGCATATACTCGGATATGAATCCAAATGGTTGCCCGATTCACCTTATTGGAATCAGATTGCTTATCACGAAGCTGATATTGACGAAAACATCTGCATAAAACTCTTTGACTACTCCAATCTTTTATTTGAAAGATGTGCCTGCAGGGATTACGCACGGTTTGACTATCGAACCGACGCCGATGGGGTAATAAAGCTTCTCGAAGTAAATCCAAATCCGGGTTGGTGCTGGGACGGTAAGCTCAATTACATGGCCGGTTTTGAGGGGCTTCGATATGCGGATTTACTTCGGATGATAATAGAAGCCGCCCAGGAACGCGTCACCGCCGAAAACGGCTTTAATAACAACAACGCCTTGTTGCCAAAAGAAAAAACGATACCTGCCGGGATTCCGATTCTAAGTAAACCTGATAACATTAAGGTTGTTGATACAAATCAAGAGTCTCAGGAATTCGGATGTATGACTGCAAAATAAAAACTTGCATGTGCCGACCTTTCGGAGAAAATACTTGCAAAAAAACCGGTATTTAAAATAAATATCATTACACACCCGGCATAGATGATGAACATGAAATTGGATAAAATAATCGTAAGCGTTCACGCAACAAATAATCTAATAACTCAAACTGACCGATCTGAGTCGGGTATTGGCTTTAAGTGCTTTACTGATAAACTCATAAGCAATCTTGTCATTACGAGGCGAAGCCTTTGTCATTCTGTGGCGAAATTAGCCTGTCCTGAGCTTGTCGAAGAAAAGAATCTCATTACTGTAACTTCTATCATTGCAAGGCACCTCAATGTCATTCCAAACTTGATTTGGAATCCATTCTCTCACCGGAGGTCTTGGATTCCAGCGGGAGTTTATGCCGTACGGAGTTTACCCCGCACCCCGATGCGGGGGTACGGTGCTGGAATGACAATTATACGCGACAGATTCTTCACTCCGCTTCGCTCCGTTCAGAATGACGGGTGGAACGTCTGTCGCTCCAGTCAGCATGAAAACAAAAAACGGTCAGTTTGAGTAATAAGCAGGTTTTGGGCCATGAAAAGAATTGACAAAGGTTTCATACTTCCAAGTGCCGCGTTCACGATTAAACGCAGCCAGATTAAGTTTTACGATTTGCCTGATAAATCTCCCAGGGTGGGGGATTTAATCTACGGACGGATATGTCGAATCGGCCAACATTCGACTTTGGAAAACGCCTACGGACGAATACATATGATTTACGGTGGAACAAAAGCCGTCTTTGTATTCGGAAACAGATATGCCCCCGATTATTATGAAGGATTGGTGCCGGAGCAAATAGCCGATGAGATTGACCTTATAGCCCGTTCGGGAGTGGTTGGTATAGTCAAAACCAAAAACGCAATGATAAAGGATGCTACAAAAGTAAAAATCCTGGGATATATCTGCGACCATTCGGGTAAAGTCCTCAATACCTGCGACTTTCCGCTGATAAGACCGCGAACCACAATAAAGAAAAAACCGCGGGCAAAAATGATTCTTGTGTGTGGAACTTCAATGAATTCAGGCAAAAGCATGGCAGCGGCCGCCTGCTGCTGGACGTTGACGAGCCGGGGATATAAAGTCAGGGCCGCCAAAGTAACCGGTACTGCCAGCCTTAAAGATATCCTCCTTATGAATGACGCCGGTGCCAGACCCTATGCCGATTTCACTTATCTCGGATATCCCTCGACATATCTGTTGCCTGAAGATGAGCTGCTCGGAATATTTAACCAGCTTGACCTCAAGTACGCAAATAACCCGAAAAATTTCTGGGTTGTGGAGATTGCCGACGGCGTCATCCAGCGGGAGACAAAGATTCTGCTGAACTCTCCGGAGGTCAGAACAAGAATTCACAAGTTGATTTTTTGTGCGAACGACGCCTTTGGTGCAATCGGTGGGCTGGGCACCCTGGCTGAGTTTGGTTTGAAGCCGAATGCCTTGTCGGGCGTATGCTCCAGTTCACCCCTTTCCATTAGAGAACTGTCCGCCTTTACTGATATCCCTGTCTTCAGCAGCGCTGAGCCGGATATGCATGGATTGGCTGAAACTCTGATTGGCTCCAATAAAATCTCAAAAAAACATGAAATTAGCGATCAGGCCGCTTCTTGATAATTGACTCTAACGGACCGGATTCTATGTAGCCGGCTCTGATATATCAGCTTTCTTTACTCAAAAAAAATACCAATCTTTTATAACCTGCAATCACACAAAAAATATCTGCCCACTCTAACTTGCAAGCAGGACTAAAATTGGGTATAATAAAGGTTTTCTACGCTGAGCGGGGATGGGTATAATAAAGGTTGTCTACGCTGAGCGGGGATGGGTATAATAAAGGTTGTCTATGCTGAGCGGGGATGGGTATAATAAAGGTTGTCTACGCTGAGCGGGGAGTAGCTCAGTTTGGCCAGAGCGCTGCGTTCGGGACGCAGAGGTCGCAGGTTCAAATCCTGTCTCCCCGATTCAAAAACCGGTCTGCGGTAATTTGTTAATCGGTATGTAAAGCTAATAGCACCTTGACAGGCCAGAGCAAATCCAGCTATCTCAGCCCCGACCGGCTCGGGGAAAGATGATTCAAAATCGGCTATTGTCCGCTGCTCATAGTCTAATATCAAATTCAGTCAATTCGAGCTGACTATCGTCTGTGTCCTGGCGAACCCCTTCGGCTGTACTTCTTCGGCAAAGCTCAGCACAGGTCGGGGCAGACCTTGAACCGGCATCCAGAAACCGACCCATGTCATGCCGAACTCGTTCGGCATGACATGGGTAATAGGGCGAAAATCCGCAGGTAAAGCCCACGGTTAAATCTTCTTTACTCAAACTGACCGATTGAATGCAAATTTATTGTTTAATTAATTGTTATATAAGAACTTAAAACAGTCTCCGAAGAATTCGCAATCAACAAACTAAAAACTCGAAAACTGACCGTTCTGAAACAAAACGGTCAGTTTGAGTTCTTTAATGCTTAATGTCCAAAAAGGTTACTGAATCCCCCTTACTCGGCCAGGCGGATTATTCGCTCCTTTGCGAAGGCATACTTGTTTTTTCCGAGGCGGCTGAACATTTCCCGGCCGGGATACATTCTGCGGAACTGGGTGCGGTAGCTGTCTTCAATTTGGACCGCCTTTTTGTAGTGGCTTAGGGCGGCTTTTTTATTTCCCAAACGCTCGGCGATTTTGCCAAGTTCAAATTGCAATGCGCCCTTGCCCGGATATCGCCGGGCGGCTTCAAGTCCCATATCATAAGCCTTTTGCATCCACCCGGACGCCTGGCTGGAAGGTGAGCCGGCGGCCAGCAATTCATATACCGTCATCAGCTTTTCGTAGTTTTTGAAGTCGGCTTTGTCGCGCCGGACAGCCGCGTTAAAACATTGCGCCGCCAACGTCAGCACGGATGATTTACCTGAACCGATTTTATCGTAATGCTGCAGATAAAATCTTCCGGCAAAATTCAGGGACGCGGGATTCAGTCTGTCATCGGCAGCGGCTTGCGACAAAAGGTTTGCTGCCCGGCTTAAATTTCCCATTGCCTGCTGAGTCTTGGCGCTGGCTTTGACCGCCGGCACAAGCGCATAGCCGCAATATAACCACACCACAGCCACAACTACCGAAACTGCAGTTATTTGAGCTGCAAATCCGGGCTTGAAAACGAATAGTTTATACCCGGCGTGCCGACTGTCGAGACGCGTCCCGGATACGCCCGGCGTCGCAGCGGATTCATTGCCCGCAAAACAGCAAGCCCCGAGGCAGGCAATGACAGCCCAAAAGCAGGTAAGAACGCCCGGCTCAAATAATGCGAAGTCTATAAGATTGTGAATAAGAACCGCCACAAGACCGCAGAACAGAGCGGCTCGGGTGGTATTTTCCTGTTGATGGTTTGTGATTTGTGATTTCTCATCGGCCAGCCACAAGAGCAAAAACGCTATGCCGAATGTAATTGCAGGTATAAAGTACAGCGTAAGAATGACGGAAACTTTTACCATTAAGGTCTCCCCAAGATTGTCGGCTGTTACTATGGGCCTTAGGGTAAGTAGTGTTAGCAGTACGGCAAGTAGTGTTGCACCTGCCGGGAGCATAAATGAAGGGCTGTTTCGGCCTGAGGAGTACGGCTTTATTTCCGGTTTTTTTGTTATCTGCCTGTACATTACACATCCGAAGGCCGTTACGAAGCCGAGAAGACCTAAGGGTCCGTACTGAGTAAGCAATGTTAAGACAAAGTTATGCGGGTCTCTTACCGCCTCCAAAGCCTGGGGGAGCTTATAATGTGTGTAATAGGTGGCGAAATTTCCGCCTCCGACTCCTGTCAGAGGCTTTTCGGCGTAGATTTTCGCAGCCGAGGTCCAGTACTGCCATCTTACCAGCATCGAGTTTCCCCCGGGCAGACAGCCGTGAGAAATACCATACCAAAGCACAAACATCAGTCCTGCAAAAACAGTTGTCAGGCAAAATGTAAATATGGTTTTTCTGTGTGCCAGGAGCCGGGCGCCAAATATCAGATATACGGACAAAAAGCCCGCTGAAAGAGCCGATGCGATAATTGCGCCTTTACTATGGGTGATGAGCAGGCCGGTGATAACAACCGCCGCCACGGTTGTACATAATACAAGAGGGGCGCGAGAAGATTCTCTGGTGCGGTTTTTGAATTTCTCTATCAACAGGCCTATTGCCGCGAATGTTGCAAGGACGGCGAAAGAGCCGGCGGAGTTGCCCGTCGTAAAAAACCCCCGAATATCTTTGGAATAGAGCCTGTGCTCGTAAAGCATGTGCTGAAACGAGTTTGGTTCAAAGCCTGCACGGGTAAGGTGGTCGGCGGGGTCTTTTTCATAGTCCTCAATCATGTACTGATTACTTGCCAACAGTTGGTCGAGGCACTGAAAGCTTCCCGCCGCTCCCAGCGAAACAATCACAAAGAGAACGAGTCTTATTTTTCCCGACGAGTCCAGAATCTGAATGAGCAGCAGGGCCATTAACATTGGTGCGAAAAGGGTTACCATATCCGTAACAGCCGCCCTTTTATTTGATGCAGCCGAGATTCCGATGAAGCCGGCGATTAAAAAAAGTGCAAGGCCGATTTCGATTCCGCTCAATCGGTAACAGCTCGTGCGACAAAAAAATATCGCCAGGAGCCAGATAACAGCCGCTGTGATTAAGACAGTGGAAATAATCAGGCTGAACCCGTCGTTGCCCAGGATTCGATTCGGAGTAGTTAGCTGTATTATGTGTGGATTTTCGGGGTATGTAGCTCTCAGGGCCAGGACGCAAAGGCAGAGTATCAGCAGCACGTATTCGAGCCACCTGAGCGCTTTGGATTTAGTGGTATCCGAATCGAACTGCATAATTTGTGCATTGTTCACGGTAAACTCAGTTCCCGGTCGTTTCGAGTACAGCGATTATCGCTAATATCATCACCGTCTGTAAAAAAATCAATATTGCTCCGGCTAAACCGACATCCTTTAAGAAGATTGCGCTTACACAGGTACATATTGTCGCCAGATACAAGGTCAGCGTGGTTTGTGTGTCGGTAAGACCCCGGCGCTTCAGTCGGTGGGAGAAATGTTGTGTATCACCGACGAACGGGCTTTTTCCCTGTTTGAGCCGCAGGAACGTAACGCTGATAAAATCGTAGAGCGGAACCGCCATTACCACAAGCGGCATAAAGACGGCGTAGAGTCCGGCTGCCTGGCCTTCGTGGTAGTATGTGGTTCGCAGAGTCAGCAGGGCGACAAAGAAGCCGACCACAAGTGAGCCTGAATCACCCATAAAAATCCTGGCGGGAGGAAAATTGAACAATAAGAATCCGCACAGGCTCCCGATAAACAGCAGCGCCATCGCTCCTACGAATACCTGTCCGCTAAGCGCCGCAGCAGCAAACAGAACCGCCGATGTGATGACCGCAATGCCGGCGCTAAGACCGTCCATATTATCCAGAAAGTTGAAAGCGTTGATAATCAGCACTATCCAGAGGGCCGAAAGGACGGAGGTTATGATTTTGTTTTG
Organism: Planctomycetota bacterium; assembly: GCA_013349435.1. GTDB lineage: Bacteria > Planctomycetota > Phycisphaerae > Sedimentisphaerales > Anaerohalosphaeraceae > QNBT01. Next base: position 13,558 of record DUZQ01000076.1, read on the forward strand.
AATAAAGAACTCCAGCCGAATGTCGGCGAAAAACGCTACACTTATCGCCGCGGCAAACTGTACCAACAGCTTGATGCCGGGTCCTAAGTGCTTTTTGTCGTCCCACAAGCCGACTAAGTGCAACACAAGTGCGACCACCATCACAATTATAAGGTCGCCGACCTTTTCGAGAAAACCTTCTGCGTGAACGATAACAGATTCACCCAGCCAGTCTGAATAGCCGGGTTCGATAACAAATTTTACCAAAGCAACTCCGCCGAGCACAAACAAGGCCATTGTCCAGTAGATCGCTATCCCGCCTCCCAGAGGCACAATTGAATCATGAAACCTGTCCTGAACGGGGTGGGCCACAAAACCCCGGCCAAGCGAACGTTTTCTCACAACAGCCGTCAACACCGCCGAGGCCGCAAAAGAACCCGCCAACAAACATGCCGCCAATATGCCTAATGCCTGAATCGCTCAATCTCCTTGCCTAAGCTACTGTTACAAAATTTTTAGACAACCACTCCCTTCTGTCATTCCCGCGGAGGAATGTCACCCCTGCGGAGGCAGGGGCGGGAATCCAGAAATAAAACAGTCTGAGGCGAAGCCTCAATCAAATCATTGTCTAAAAACTTATTCAAGGTAGTTTAGCTGTTAGTATATAGTCGTTAGTATATAGTCGTCAGTATTTAATGATGTTCTTGACAAATTTGCAAGACTTTTCGATGGGAACTAACGTCAGCTTGAAAAGGTATAGCCGTATTTCCAGCCTTTGCCCATGGTATCTTTCTCATATCCACGAGCTAACATCCTGCTTACCCATAGCTTCGCTTCCGCCTCCGTTCTGAATTGCTGAATAATGCCGAAGTTACGCGGGTTTCCATGTTCCTGTTTTATCCTCTTCGGCTCGTCCGTTAAACCTGCATACCTCATAAAATCTCAACTTTCATAACATTGGCCAGGCGCCATGGGTGGCGATCATTTTATGAGTTTGGCCTTCTTTGTTTTTGTATTTCCAGAAAAAATCCAGGACACCTTTAATTTATCCTCAACGGGAAAATGTACCGCTACAATAACCGGAGTAAGTGCGGGGCAGGCATGACTCCTTTAATTTAAACCAAAAAAGGTGTCTGACCCTAATGGCACTGTCATGTTTTTCTTTCGGTATGCGCACAATACAACCTCTGCGCGCGACTATATTTTAAAATTTTAGCCGAGCGTTAATACTTTCAGTCCTCTCTGG
>DUZQ01000077.1 GCA_013349435.1 Planctomycetota bacterium
ACGAGGGCGAGAGTCAGACATATTCATGGGCGGATGGTTCTCCCGAGTGCGATTTGGCCAATCCTCTTATTTCGATGGTGAACACCAAGAGCAAGTATAAGATGTACAATGTTTATCCGACCGGATCGAGTGTCAAAACTTTCGACGGCCACAGCCGGCGGTCTCATTTTCACTGGTGGAACCATTTCCCCGTCGCTCAGATCACAAGCGATGGCCGGGGCGCTTTGGCAGCCGACCGGGCGGCGCATTCTTCGCTTGTATGGGGCTTTCCCGCAAAGGATTTCCTGATGTACGGACTTACAGATAAGCCTGCTAAAGAACCTCTTCCTTTGGCACGGTCGTGGAACAATCCGCCTTATATTACCAACTCCAGTGGTTGCGGCAGCGAGGGCTATGAGCAAAGCGAGCGGGCCTATTACCTGAGCGCTTTGGCCGATAAGGTGTCGTTCGAGTTAGCCGGCACCCAGGACAGACCCGTGTTTAATCCCTGCTTTATCATAAAAAATTGGAGTAAAGATTCGGCTGCGGGATTGAAGGTTAATGGCCGGGAGGTAAAACAGGGCAGGGATTTTCGCCAGGGTGTTATCGTAGATACACAGGGCTCAAAGAACAAAATTATCTGGGTCAAACACAGGTCTGATTCATCAGTGAGGTTCGAGCTTGAGAAGTAGTAAGCCGACAATCGGTATTTGATAAACAAATATGTTTTTTTGCTATTGAACCAAAGTCAGTTAGTCTTGCTGAAGTTTACGTGTGAATTTTAAATAAACAGTTACATTGGCAATGTATTAAAGGGAATAAGAAATGAAGAAGCTCGTATTAGTTTTGATTATGTTAAGTTTTGTGTCGTCCTGCCATCGGCAGGTGCAGGTGAAAAAATACGAACCTACGTGGGAGTCGCTTTCGCAGTGGGAAGTTCCGCAGTGGTTTGATGAGGCGGTTTTGGGTATATACTGCCACTGGGGCGTTTACTCAGTACCGGGCTACCGGTTTAACGACGGTGCCGAACAAGTTGACAGCGGCTTATGGTATGGAATGTTTATGTATGTACCCAACGACTCGGGGCAACCGAATTATGGTGTTTATGACCATCATCGCAAGACTTATGGCGACCCAGCCGAGTTTGGATACCATGACTTTGTTCCGATGTTCAAGGCCGAGAATTGGGATCCGGACAGCTGGGCAAAATTATATAAAGAAGCCGGGGCCGATTTTGCAGGTGTTGCCGTAGAGCACTGTGATGGTTTTGTCTTATGGGATACTGAATTCGACAAATACAATTGCATGGACATGGGGCCTCAGCGGGATATTTTAGGTGAAATGTTTGCAGCAGCCAGGAAACTTGGAATGAAAACTGTTGCTACATTTCATGAGACACCCGAAGAGATGTTCGAGGCAGGAAGAAAGTATTGTCCTGAAGGAGTTAGTGTCAACAATCCTGAATACAAGGAATTGTATGAGGTAGACGATATTAGTGTGAAAAACAAAAAGCTGCTCGAGGTTGTGGACAAATACAAGCCGGACCAGGTATGGTTTGAAGATGAATTTTGCGGGGAAGAAAACTGGAAGCCCTTTTTGGCATACTACTTTAATACCGCAGAAAAATGGGGTAAGCAGGTCATGATTGCCCAGAAGCACGGTGAAGCACCCTTATCATGCTCAGTGCTCGATATAGAAGGAGGTATTTTTCCCGATGGTGTATGGGAATGGGCGGGAATGGAAGAACCACAGCAGCAGCGATGGCAGAAGGATGTACCTATTGGTAATTATTGGGCTTACGCTGAAGGCGTTGGTTGCAGGCCGGTTAACATGCTGGTGGATGGAATTGTAGATAGGATAAGCAAAAACGGTGTAACTCTTCTCGATGTAGCTCCAAAGGCCGATGGGGCTCTGCCGAAAGCACAGATTGAAGGACTGAAAGAGCTTGGTGCATGGATGGCAATTAACAAAGAGGCCCTGTACGCCGCTAAGCCTGCACATTTTGTTGAAGGTGGAGCCGATATCTGGAGGGCGGGTTCTCTTAGATACACCGAGAAAGGAAACCATCTATATGCGATTGAGTTGGGGAACGAATGGCCCACAACTCTGGGTTTTGCTGATTATGGAGACAGCGATCCGCCAAACACTCCCTATACCGTTCCGGGAGTAAGGCCAGTAAAGGATTCGGAAATCCTGATGCTCGGAAGTAATATGAGTTTGCCCTGGCACCAGGACGGTGATGATCTTGTAATTGAAGAGCTTCCCGACCCGCTGCCGTGCGACCATGCCTGGAGCTTTAAGATTCAAGTAAATGATGTAACCGATTGACCGTGTATTCTTTATGAAAAGAATTAGACGGAGATTTAAGCGAGCTTTTGCACATAAAGGCGGGGTTTGCGACGGGACCGGTAAGAAGCCACGGCGTTTTTGAATTAGTTATAAATGGTTTTGAAATAGAATATGATGCAAGGTATAATCGGCTCAACGATGCCTTCCTCAACTTTGAAGATGGTAAAATGTTTTTTGCAGATATTAACGAATCGAGCTTCAGTTGAGCTTTATGTCGATAACGGCCGATTGTATATTGCCGATGCTCATTTAACGAAACTACAAATTTAAGAACTCAAATCCACATAGGAGTAACACAATGTCTGGAAAAATTGATCGAAGGAATTTCATGAAAACAACATTAATCGGCTCTGCGGGAGTAGCCGCCGGCCTGAGTCTTGACCGGAAGGTTCTTGCGCAGGAAGATGCGTTTAATCAGAGAGTCATTCAAGATGCCATCTATTCGATGCATTTGTATCGTGACAAGTTAATCAAAGATAAACATCGGCCGAGATACCATTTTGTGATGCCGGAAGGGATGGCACATCCTTTTGACCCGAACGGCGCTATTTATTGGAAGGGCAGGTATCATCTGTTCTATGTCTTCCAGCCTTATCAGCCGGTTAAAAGACACAGGGGGGACTGCTGGGCGCATATTTCCAGTCACGACCTTGTACACTGGCGCTTTCATTCCACCGCCCTGAAGCCGGGAGAAGATGACCCTGAAGTTGCAATCTATAGTGGTAATGCTTTCTTGGATAAAAATGGAGTGCCGACGATTATCTACCAGGGGTTAGGGGCCGGTCAATGTATCGCCAAGGCAACCGATGACAATCTGGATAACTGGAAAAAATTAAGGGCAAATCCTGTAATACCTTATCCCGAATTTGCGCTGGACAATGACGGGGCGGAATTCAGGACAGTATTGGATGAGCTTCCGGAATACGGAAAATATGATGTCTGGGACCCGCACGCCTGGCTCGACGGCGATACCTATTATTGTATCTCAGGCGATAATTCGGGCAAGGTTAAAGGTTGGCCGGCTGATAATTCGACACTTTGGAAATCAAAAGACCTGGAAAACTGGAAATTAGTCGGCGACTTCTTCCATCATGGCGAAACTCCCGGCGTTTTGGATTGCCCGGACTTTTTCAAGCTTGGTGATAAATATGTCCTGCTGTTTTTGCATGAAGGACTGAAATACAAGATTGGAGAGTTCAAGAACGAGCAATTTCATCCCGAAAAGCAAGGGACAATGACATGGCAAAGCGGTGTCGGTTATGCACCGGAATCTTTATTAGACCATAAAGGCCGTCGGATTATGTGGGCGGCCCTGTATGACAGCCGGCCTGTCTGGGGGGACAATTACTATCTGACACGACATGCCTGGGACGGTGTACTGACACTTCCGCGGATTCTTAGTCTGGATAAGAATAATGATTTACTTATGGAACCGGCCCAAGAGCTTCAGGCTTTAAGGGCAAATCACATTCAGAAAACGGATTTTACTCTTGAAGATTCTAAATTAAAGCTTAGTGCGATCTCGGGGGACACGGTGGAACTGGATATCACAATTTTGTCGCAAGGTGCAAAAGAATTCGGAATCAAGGTTTGCTGCTCGCCTGATGGCTCTGAGGAGACCGACATTATTTATGATAGTCGGAGAAAAGTCGTTTGTGTAGATTTATCAAAGACATCTTCAGATAAAGAACTGATGGAAAGGTACGAAGAACACGGCTATAAGCAGGAAGCAAAATTGGAGCTAAAATCCGGTGAGTCTCTAAATTTTCATATATTCCTGGACCGGTCCGTTATGGAGGTTTTTGTGAATAATCGGCTCGCCTTGACTCACAGGGTTTATCCGACGCGCGATGATAGTCAAGGTGTTGCAGTGTTTGCCAAGGGTGGCACGATTAAAGTTCCGAGATTAGATGCATGGAAAATGCACCCTTCAAATCCGTGGTAAGATTGATATTGATGCATGAATAGTACTATGTCTAAAAAGGCTGTTATTTTTCTTACTCAAACTGACCGTTTTTTGTTTTCATGCTGACTGGAGCGCCAGACGTACACCCTGTCATTCTGAACCCCGATTTATCGGGGTGAAGAATCTCTCGCTTTCGAATGATTGAGATTCTTCGCTTCGCTCAGAATGACGGCGCGTCAAACGCGGGGCTAAATGAACTGGATGCCGGATTCCTCCTTCGCACGAGGCTACGGAGGACAGGCAAGTCCGGCATGACAATAGTCTGCGGTCGGAATGACATGTGGGCGCTTGGAATGACAAGATTATTTATGAGCTTATCAATAAATCACTTAAAGCCAATACCCGACTCAGAGCGGTCAGTTTGAGTTTCTTACTATTGTTTTGGCGGGTCTTTTTTCAGAGTGTGCCGCAAAGCCGGTTGTAAGGGTAGCCCAAAGGGCGGTGAATTAATACCCAAAAACTAAAAATTGACTCCGCCCGTGAGTTAGTGTAGCATTGTGTCTGTAAATTGGTTTTAGCCGGCGTGCGCTTGAGCTGAAACGGGCGTAGCAAGCCGGAGCGGCAACAATCGCGAAATTCGTTTGGGCAACAATTTGCATTTGCGTAATTTTTGCGAATGAGAACTTTTGAAAGGGTTTCATTAGATTTGGAATTAGTCAGGAGAGACAATTGTCAAAAAAAATAATAAAAACCACACATTTACTTTATCTGGCCGTTTTAATGTTTACTTTACCTGCCTGTGCCCGGTCTGTTCAGCATCCTGCCGGAGATGTTATACTTATTGAAGATTTCGAGGCGGAATCGTTTGGGAAATGGACATCCGAGGGGGATGCCTTCGGAAAAGGTCCCAGAGAAGAAGACATGGTAGGCAGGCTGGGTAGCAGGGTTGCGGCGAGCACGGGCGGCTCAGGGGTGGGTACTCTCACTTCGCCGGCTTTTACTATCCAGAGCAAAGCGATTTATTTGCTGGTGGGGGCTGTCGAAATAGACGGTCCCGAACAAAAGACTGCGATTGAACTTATCGTACACGGCGATATTGTCCGAAGAACAACGCCTTTACGTTATCATGCGATGTTCTGGGAGTCCTGGGACGTTACCGACTTTAAAGGTGAAAAAGCCCGTATTCGTATCGTTGACCAAGACCCCAGAAGCCCTGCTTTCATCTTAGTCGATCACATTGTTCAAAGCGATGTCCCCGCCGAGCGTCCTGTTCTTGAACGGTTAATTAAAGTTACCAAACCCACACTGAACTTCCCTGTCAAGACCGGTGCAGCCAGACACTACATTGAGCTTGTTGTTGACGGCAAACAGGTCCGCGCCATGGATGTTGAACTGGCCACCGGGCCAATCGATTACTGGGTGGTAACAGACCTTACCCCCTGGCTGGGCAAAGAATTGCTCATTCGTACGCGTCAACACCCGCTCGGTAATGCTAACATTCTGGATAAAATATCGGTGGAAGATGGTATCCGGGGCGCGGAGGATCTGTACAGCGAGGCGCTGAGGCCCCAGTTTCACTTTTCGTCCAGGCGGGGATGGATCAACGACACCAACGGGCTGATATATTACGACGGTGAGTTTCATCTTTACTATCAGCATAATCCCTACGGCTGGGACCACAGCCGGAACGACTACAACAAGACGTGGGGTCATGCGGTCAGCACCGACCTGGTTCACTGGACGGAGTTGGCCGGCGCAATTCACCCGGACCATCTGGGCACTATTTATTCCGGTTCGGCAGTGCTTGACGAGCACAACAGTGCCGGCTTCCAGACGGGCAAAGAAAAGCCTATCGTAGCGGCCTATACATCCGCCGGCGGCAGAAGCCCCTGGTCGAGAGGAAAACTATTCAGCCAGTCGATTGCTTACAGCAACGACCGCGGCAGGACCTTCACGAAATACCAGGGCAATCCGGTCCTTCCGAATATCGAATACATCAACCGCGACCCGAAGGTCTTATGGCATGAGCCGACCGGCAAATGGGTGATGGTGCTGCATTTTGACGAGCGCGCAATGGCTTTTTTCACCTCGGACGACCTGAAGAAATGGGAAAAGCAGAGCGAATTTGAAAGCCGTCATCTGGTTGACTGCCCCGAACTGTTCCAGTTGGCCGTGGACGGTGATGAGGATAACAAAAAATGGATACTCTACGGAGGCTCGGGAGCATATTATATAGGGGATTTTGACGGGAAGCGGTTCAGGCCCGAAACAGGTATAACGCAATACAGCCGTGGAAACTGCTTCTATGCATCCCAGACGTTCAGCAACATACCCCCTGAAGACGGCCGGCGCATCCAGATGGGCTGGGGAACGATTCCGATGGAAGGTATGCCGTTTAACCAGCAGTTGCTTTTCCCCGTTGAGCTTACCCTGCACACAACCGATGAGGGGCTTAGAATGTTCGCTTACCCCGTTAAGGAGATCGAGAGCATCTATGTAAAAAAACGCTTCTGGACCGCTGACATACATCTAAAGCCGGGACAAAAAATTCTATCAAATGTCGGTGTCGTTGGTGAATTATTTGATATCGATGCCGAGTTCCAGGTCGGAGACTCCGATGAGTTTGGATTTCTGATTAATGGTTTTCAGGTTAAATACAACGTAGAGAAAAAAGAGCTTTCCTGTGAGGGCGAAAAAGCAAGCCTCAAACCAATCAACGGAAAAATCCACCTTCGTATCCTGGTTGACCGGGTATCAATCGAGATTTTCGCCAACGAAGGCCGGGTGTATATGCCGATTCGTGCTGTTCCCGGGCCGGACGAACGAGGCCTCGAGGTTTTCACAAAAGGAGGAAACACCGGGATTACTTCACTTAAAATTTATGAGTTGAAGTCAATCTGGAAATAAATTGTTCAGGCTTAACAGGAGTATCGATATGAAGATAGGTGCTTTTCTAATTAGAAGCGCGATTATTGCAGCACTGGGGGGGCTTTTGTTCGGATTTGATACCGCGGTTATTTCCGGTGCAGAGCAAAATTTACAGCAGTTGTTTTCCGGGACTTATGAATCCCTGGCAACGAGCATGAGCGGTATTGCTTTGCTCGGCAGGAGCAGCTTCTGGCATGGATGCACCACCGCAAGCGCTCTGATCGGGACCATCATCGGAGCATGGCTGGCGAGTAAACCATCTGACAGCATGGGAAGAAAGAAAACTTTATCGATTCTTGCATTGCTGTATTTTGTCTCTGCTGTGGGTAGCGCTATTGCCTGGGACTGGTGGTCGTTTGTTATTGCCCGTTTTATCGGAGGATTAGCTGTTGGCGGCTCTTCTGTGGTAGGGCCGATATATATTGCCGAAATATCTCCCGCGAAAAGCCGTGGCCGACTTGTCGCATTAATGCAGTTTAATATTGTACTGGGCATATTATTGGCATTTCTATCCAACTATATCATAGGAACTTTAAGGCTCGGACAGCTTGAATGGCGCTGGATGTTCGGTGTCGAGGCGTTTCCAGCGGCGGCTTTCTTTGTGTTGCTGTTTTTAAATCCTCCCAGTCCAAGATGGCTGATGACAAAGAACAGAAGTGATGACGCCAGAGGTGTAATGCAGCAGCTCGGCGAAGAGAATATTGAACAGGAAATGGCGGAAATCCAGGATTCGATCGACCTTGCTCACCACACGATGAAAGAACCGTTTTTTAATAAAAAATATCTGACTCCTATAATGCTGGCTTTTTTGATTGCAGCATTTAATCAACTGTCAGGTATAAATGCCTTGCTTTATTATTCGAAAAGGATTTTTGAGATGGCCGGGGCAAGCGCCGACATCGCGCGTCTGCAAAGTGTGATTGTCGGTGCAACCAATCTTGTCTTTACGATGCTTGCGATGGCGGTAATAGACCACTTCGGCCGAAAGAAACTGATGCTTGTAGGTTCAATCGGGTATATAATCAGCTTAACCACCGTTGCCTGGGCATTTTACACCGATAAGGGAGGGGCGATAGTGTTGGCCAGCTTCATTCTGTTTATCGCGGCTCACGCTTTCGGCCAGGGAGCGGTAATATGGGTGTTTATCAGCGAAATATTCCCCAACCGCGTTCGTGCAAAAGGACAGGCCCTGGGCTCGTTTACCCACTGGTTTATGTGTGCGGGTATCGCCTGGACGTTCCCCATGCTGGCTGAAAAAACCGGAGCACATGTATTTGCATTTTATGCGGCCATGATGGTTTTGCAACTAATCTGGGTGATATTTATTATGCCGGAAACAAAAGGCATTTCCCTTGAGAAGATACAAAAGGAATTGGGTATTGATTAACTGCAGTTTTCGATAACGTCAAAATTACTCAAACCGACCATTTTGAGGTAAAGTATTAACATAACTCAAACTGACTGGGCCTGCACTTTCAAAGATGCCGTTTCAGGTCGAGCGCGGACTGTACAAAAACCTATATTGTCCCGCAATCTCTGGAAGCGAAGCGAAGAATCTCCGCCTGCGAGATACGATTCACAAAATACCAGACAGGCACAACTGCTCCTTCAGCATCTTTGCATTTTTGACGGCATAAGCGTTTGTATCATTATTGAAGTAAACATAAACACCGCGCACATTTTCGATATTGTCTTTAATCCACCCGGCCCAGTTCCGTAAAGAAACCTTGGAATAATTGCCTGCATATCTGCCGGTCGGCCCGTGAAGTCGAATGTAAACGATACCTCCCGTTACCACTTTCGGCGTCTCGACACCTGCCATATCGTGAACGCAGAAGCTGCAGCCGGATTTGTCCAGAAACCTGAAAATGTCCTCGCAATACCAGCTTTTGTGCCTGAATTCGAAAACACTGTTTGGTTTGTTCGGTAGCAGTTTGACAAAGTCCCGAAGCAGATTCAGGTCCTGATGCAGGCTCGGCGGCAATTGATACAGGACGAGGCCGAGTTTCCCCTTCAATAAATTCATTCTTTTAAAGAACGTTTCAAGAGGCTCGCCGGCTTCTTTCAGCCTCTTGATATGGGTGATATACCGGCTGGCCTTTACCGTATAGACGAAATCGGCCGGTGCTTGTGTGTGCCACCTTTTTACAGACACTTCTCTGGGCAGTTGGTAGAAGGTATTGTTAATCTCAACGGTGTTGAAATGCCCTGCATAATGCTCGAACCACCTGCTCTTGGCCAATTCTTCCGGATAAAACCGCCCCCCCCAGTGTGCATAATGCCAACCCGACGTCCCTATCCGAATATCACATTTCATCTTACCCATAGTCTTCGACCTGAAATTTTTGCCTACGGATACAAATCCGTCCTGAAATAAGGCCGGCAAGGAAATATCCGACCAAAGCCATAAAAGCAAGGACCGTAAAACCCATCGAAATGGCCAGACACGTGCCCAACACCGCCGCAGTTACCGAGGCAAAGCCGTTAATCCCCCACGCCCACGGCACCAGGGTTCCTTTACCCTTTCCTAACTCGCCCAGCGCTACCGGAAACGGTATGCCCATAAAGAAAGCCAGGGGTGCGCAAATTGCCGGCCCCAGGCATATTCGCCCGAACCGTGAAAAGCCAACCAGCCGGCCAAAGCCGTACTTGAACAGAATTATTTCTATTACGCAGACAACAATTATAGCTACTACTGCAATCCGGATTTTCCGCGCGCCGGAGCAATTCAGACGAGCCGAGGCCAGAGAGCCGCACCCGGAAAAAATAAGAAAACCCGCCAATGTAACCGCAACCCCGAACACAGGGTCGCCGATCAATAGCGTCATCTTCTGAATAAATCCCATCTCAAGAAACATATACGCAAAGCCTAAGAGCAGAAAATAAATACACACCGACAACTTGCCCTGCGTAACCGCCTTTACAGCCCCACCAAAGAGCGCCGGAGCCAAGATTAACAAGAAGCTCACTACCACCGCCTGGGCTAATGTTACCAACAGAATCAAATATCCCCACTCCGAATACTGCAGCCAGCGCCCCGGCATCTGACGAATCATTTGGGGCAAAGCTTTCAATTTGAAAAAGTCAAAAAAGTACGGCCTGTCATCGGTAGCCGGTCGAATTTGGTAAGCGTAATCACCAAAAAACTTCTCGGCGCCTGCGCCGAGTATCTCTCGTGCGCCGGTATAGTAAGCCGGTTCTTGAAGGACATGAAACCGGTTTGCCTCGTCCGGCTTAATACCGGGCACATGAATCAAGTCGAAACCGCGCTGCTCGCAGAACAGCCGGGCGTTTGACACCGCCTCGGCGGATAAAGGCGACGGTGAAGTTACAATGGTGGCAGTCGCCCAACTGCGAATCATAATAATATGCTCGCCGGGCGAATAAATCCCCCGACTCCGCAGGGCCTCGGCCACCGTTGCGAGCATCTTCAGGCTGTCTCTCGGCGGTGTCTTGAGTGTGCGCGTTATGCTCAAAAGGCCGTCTGCGGTAAGTTTGTCAAGGGCTTTTGAGACAGCCTCAACCGTATAAAGGTGGCTTTCATTTAACGCATAAACCCCCGCACTTGCAGCCGTGAAAGAATCAAGCAGCGATATCTGAATGATGCCGAAACTGTCTTCTGTTCTCTGCAGGAAGTTTCGACCTTCTGCTATTACGGTTTTAACCTGGGACCTTTTGAAAATGCCGGACGACAAATCACTGAAGTCCCCTTCGAGCAGCTCAATTATCTGTGGATTCATCTCAACAGCCGTAACCCGCCCGGCGCCGAGGTAAATTGCCTGTGCAATATCTGCGCCGCCGCCTGCACCTATAATACACACTTCAGCTCCGTCAGTCAGATGGTAGCTCAAGGCGGAGGTTACGTGGTCATAACATCGCAGGTCCCCAAGCTCATCAAAACGGTTAATGGTTGAAACCGCGTCGGCATCGCTGATGAGAAGCGCCTGTTTTGGAATCCTCCCTTCGTAACCGATTCGCAGGCCCGGGACATAACGGATAGCCGGCGCCTGCAGGACATCAAGTCTGGCTAACGGACTGTATCGGGTTGTCAGGATTTCTGCATCCGGCAACGCACTGTAATATACCAGTGCCTTATTTTCCGAGAGCCGCACCTGAAGTCCAACCAATCCGGACGGCATAAACAATGTAAATATCGCACAAGCACACATAAGCGTAATTGCAACCGCTCCAGCCCATATTTTCAATGCACAAACAAGCGCTGCAAAAAAAGCCGCCCCGCTTATCACCAGCAGCAGTTGCTCCGGGCTGCTCCCATACATCAGCAAAACAGCACCCAGCGCTCCGGCCCCGGAGCCGACCATATTGAAAAAATAAAGCCGATGTGTCTGTCCCGGCCGTAGGGTAAAGGCCAGACAAATACAGCCACCCGCAAAGAAGAAAGGCACAAAGAATAACAGATAGTATCCTAAGAGATAAACTATCTGCCGCCCGTCCCACACAAGCTGCATCTGCTCGAACCGGATAAACTGGACCAGCCAAAAAACAACAGGCACAAACACAGCCATGCCAAGGGTAAAAAACCAAAGATAATGAAAATGACGTTTCCGAAAGAATTTCTGAAAAACCGTAACCACCGTGCCGCTGCTGCCGAAACCCAATAGCGCGGTACTGATAACCAGATAGGCGAAATGATGCCAGTGAGCGACCGACAGTGCCCGCATCAGGATAAGTTCCAATCCCACCGCCGCCGCTGAAATGCACAGGATGATTACCGGCAATGCAACCATTTCACAGTCGCTTCTTAACGCCCGCGCTCGATCCGCCCCAACATCGGGACAAACCGCACAGGCAAAACCTCCCTGCTTGATACCTTCCCTTTATCGTTCTTCGTAACCACAACAAGCACCTGATAACCAAACGGGCTGCCCAGCGGCAGAATCATTAATCCGCCGGGACTCAACTGCTCAATCAAAGGCGGCGGCACAAAACCGGCCGCACAGGTTACTATTATCGCGTCAAAGGGCCCTTTATCCGGCCAACCAAAATACCCGTCCGAATTTTTTACGAATACGTTGCCGTAACCGAGTTGTTTCAATCGCTCCTGCGCTGTTTCGGCAAGGGCCTCGATAATCTCAATCGTATAAACTTCACTTGCAATTTCCGCACAAACCGCGGCCTGATAGCCGGAGCCTGTCCCAATCTCCAACACTTTGAAGTCTTCGTTCAGCTCTAGCGCCTCGGTCATATAGGCCACGATATACGGCTGGCTTATAGTTTGCCCGTGTCCGATGGGCAGGGGATGGTCGTTATAAGCCCGGCTCAGGTCGCGCCGGTCAACAAAAGCGTGACGCGGTACGGTTTCAAGGGCGGACAATACGTTTGGGTCGGAAATATTTCTCCTGCGGATTTGCCGATCCACCATGCGCAACCGCTCGGACCGCCTTTCGTTGAATGCCGGATGCTTACGAACAGGCTTGGACGCCGGCGCAGCTTCAGACTTTTTACTAACAGTCTTCTGTGTGTTGCTTTTGCTTTGAGCGCCGCTGCGCATCGCCGAACCCGGCGACTTCTCACAGCACCAATTCGACCACGCAACTGCCAGAACCGCAGTAAAAAGAGAAATCTTTGAGGAAAATCTAAAAAGACAACCTCGAAAACAACCCGGAGCCTTCCGGGAGCCCGGTTTTCCCTTTCTGCGTATTATCTTCTTGATTAGCCGCATGGTAAAACCTCTGTTACTGCTACATAGGGTACTTCCGCAGGCTATGACGATATTATAAAACCAACATTCATACCGTGTTTTGGATACATAAAGCAGTAATACGCCTGTCGTGCCATTCTATCAAAAAACCAGGACAATTTGAAGCTTCCTCAAGTCTGAAAAAACCTCTTTGCCAATCCGCCGGGTCAAATACGCAGCACATCCTGAGGTAAGGCTGCTCTCTTTTGGTTGACCTATACCGCATGGTACCGAGCTTCCCTAAAAACAAGCTGAACCGTAAGATGTTCAGTCTGTTTCACACAGGAATTTTATAATCGGTTTTTGTTCGCGGCTTCGAATTTTTTTCTTCCAAAATATCGTTTTCAGGCTGTATACATATGCTAATCGAACGGAATCACGATAATACGGTATGAAGACACAGGGTTAAATATTATGAGTAAGCGGTAGGTATTTATCAATGTTCAAACTTTTTCAGCGAGCTATGGAGTATTGCTAATGGATGGAGGTTCAAAAGACCCTCATAAATCTTCCGGTGCTGAATTCCAAGGCAAGCTTTTTATGCGCCTTTTTATGGCAAACCAGAGAAATATATACGCATTCATACTTTCACTTGTGCCCAACTGGGCAGATGCAGACGATCTTATGCAGGAAACTGCCACTGTGATGTGGACGAAATTCGGGGAATTTGAGTTGGGCACCAATTTCTTGTCCTGGGGAATGAAGGTAGCTTATTTCGAGGTACTCAAGTTTCGAAAGCAGCGACAAAGAAACCGTTTACAATTTACGAATGAACTTCTGGAAACTATCGCTCAGGATGCCGTCAATATCAACTACAGCCCGGATGATACAATTGAAGCATTGAGGAAATGCATATCAAAAATGAGGCATCGCGACCGCCAAATCGTACAACTGCGTTACCAGAAGTCTCAAACAATGAAGGAAGTTGCAAATTGCATCGGAAAATCAGTTGAAAGTCTTTACAAGGTGATGGCACGTATTCATCATTCCTTACTCCGGTGCGTCCAAAGGAAGTTGGCTCAGGGAGAAACTGCATGAGCGGAATTAAAAATACGATTGATTTGAGCGAATCGTTGCTCCGGTTGCTTGAAGGAACCATCTCCGATGAGCAGTTTTCATATCTGCAACACCAACTGTCATCAAACCCTTCCGCCCGGCAGTATTACTTTCAATATATGCAAGTCTCTTCGGCCCTGAACCGGCTCGGTCAGATAACTAATGTTGATACTCTCTCGAAAATAGTTGCAGATGATGCCGGGGATTTGTCCATATTAGAAGAACTGGCCGAGTATGAGAAAAACGGTGAACCCGTCAAGGTTGAAAAGGCAAAGAAGCCGGCTGGGAGAATATTAACTCAAGAGGAGCAACAGGCCAGGATTCGGGCCTTCCTTGCGGAAGAAAAGGCTATAGAAGAGCAGGAGAGGATGCTGGCCGAATTGGAGCGGCGCAGGATTCGCCGGCGGGAGCTGCGACGGAGGAAAAGGTCGCAACAGATGCGCACGGTTGTATCGAAGATGCGCAAAGTTTTGAAAATCGGCGCCGTTGCCGCTGTGGTGATGGTAGTTGCATTTTACCTGTATGCTTTGCTGACGCCCGTGCCGCCGGCTTTTGTGGCTACGCTCGCCGATGGAGTTAATATTAAATGGGCCGACTCCGGGCAACCTGCCGAACCGGACAGTCCGCTTGGGCCGGGGCCTATGAAACTGGTTGAAGGCTACGCCCGGATTACCTTCAATGAAGGTGCAGGAATTGTCCTCGAAGCGCCGGCCGAGATTAATC
>DUZQ01000078.1 GCA_013349435.1 Planctomycetota bacterium
ACAATTACTGGGCAGCAGGATGTCTTGGCTGGTGGCAAATACAGCTACAGCCTTAATGGCACGTCTGCGGAAACCGGTGGTGTCAACTATGCGGGAGTAGTCTGGGTTGATTATCCAAGCTATATGGGTATGCTCAGCAATGTCGCTATGAATACCACAAACCTGCCCGGTCCGTTTAATGGGTACAACGCTTATTACCTGCCGGATGGTTTCCAGTTCTATACCGGCGACAGTCCTGGAACGACCGAGGTCTATGCGGGTGAATGGTACACATTCGACATAACCATTCCCACCGATGCCACGGTGGGCGCTACGTTTGGTATCGACGTCTTGAGTAGTGGTTTTTCAATTGTTCAGGATGCTGCTCTGACGTTGACTGTTGTTCCTGAGCCAATAACGATGGCCCTGTTGGGTCTCGGTGGCTTGTTCCTGCGTCGCAGGAAATAAGCAACGGCTAAACCAGGAACACGATTTACTGTGTTGTGTAAAGAGGCAGGTCTTTTGACCTGCCTCTTTTTTTCTTTACTTAGACGCAGATTTCGATTATGGTTTACTTAGACGCAGGTTGCGCTGATTCCGCTGAGGTGTTTTGTTTTAGACGCAGATTACGCAGATTGCGCTGAAAAAGAGGTAAAGTTATGTACAAGCATCCGGAACTGACGGGCAAGATTATTAAAGGGGCTCAAAATGTTCATAATGCGCTGGGCTATGGCTTTCTTGAAAAGGTCTATCACAATGCTATGGTGCTGGAATTGCTGAAATCAGGATTTCATGTTGAACCCAAAAAGCCGATTTCTGTATATTATGACGGCCAGACCGTTGGCGAGTACTTCGCAGATATAGTTTTAGCTGATAAGGTGATATTGGAAATTAAAGCTGTGCAGGCGATTAATCCCGCTCACGAAGCTCAGTTGGTCAATTACTTAAAGGCAACCAACATTGATGTGGGCTTGTTGCTGAATTTTGGTAAATCGTTAGAAGTTAAGCGCAAGATATTCGAAACAGCCCGCCGGCAGTGATTTTAGACGCTAATTACGCCGATAAAAACAATATTGAAAATCTGCGTTAATCAGCGTAATCTGCGTCCAAAAATAGATGAAATCTGTGGCTAAAAAAGAAGAATCAGCCGAATAAGCGTCTAAAAATCCATGAATCTTTATGAATAATACCTCAAAGAAAACATCTTTTCCCTGGCGGTATGTATTGCTAACGGCGTTAGTGGTTGCTGCTGTCGTTAGGATGATATGGGTTCTGCCCAGAACGAGATGGTCTACGGAGGTGGTGCATCAAGCACGAACAGACGTGCCTGCGACACCTGTGAGCGAACCACGTTGTGTTGTTCTTATAAGTATCGACACTTGCCGTGCGGACCACCTCGGCTGCTACGGCTATTCCCGCAAGACCAGCCCGAACATTGACGCCTTAGCCGCTGAGGGTATTTTGTTCAACCATGCCGTGTCGCCGGTACCTCTGACTTTACCTTCTCACTGCTCCATGCTGACAGGTACGACTCCGCTCTACCACAGGGTACATGACAATTACAACTACCGACTGAGCGATTCAAACGTTACCTTGGCCGAAGTACTCCGAGACAAGGGTTTCAAAACAGGAGCAGTTGTCAGTTCTTTCGTTTTAGACTCACAATTTGGCCTTAATCAGGGATTTGATTATTACGATGATTTCGGCACAAGAAAAAAAATAAACAATCTTAGGCTCAGTAACGAACGCGGTGCGGAGCAGGTAACTCAACTGGCCAACAAATGGCTTGAATCGCAAAAAGGTAATAAATTTTTCCTTTTTCTACACTATTTTGATCCCCACGCGCCTTATGAATCTCATAAAGACTTCCCCTTTTCTTCATTTTACATCGTTTCCTTACCCAGAGATCGGTACGACAGCGAGATCGCCTACGCCGACTATTGCGTTGGCCAGGTTGTAAGGAAGCTGAAGGAATTGGGCCTCTATGACTCAACTCTGTTAATCATTACCTCTGATCATGGAGAAGGTCTTGGAGAGCATTCCGAGAGTACACATTCTTATTTTATTTACCACACTACCCAGCATGTGCCGTTGATAATGCGAATTCCAGGAGGACCTAAGGGAGTAAAAATCCAGGAGACTGTTGGTTTAATTGATATAGTCCCAACTGTGTGTGCAGCTATGGATATAACAGAAGTGCCTTATGTAGAGGGCCAAGACTTGAATGCCCTTATTTTCAATAATGGTAATTCATATCAAAGCAGACCGGTATTTTCCGAGACCTTGTATCCGACAAAATTCGAATTTAGTGCGTTTCTTGGTCTGACAAGCGGTCCCTGGAAATATATACATTCCCCGAATCCTGAGTTGTATAATCTCATAAATGATCCCAGTGAGACAAAAAATATCTTGGGTCAAGAGACTCAAAAGCTCAGGGAACTACAAAATAAACTGAAAATGAATTTGCAAAACAGTAAAGGAAATCCGGCTGACACCCAGGATTCAAAGACCTATGTTAGTGAAGAGACGATGAACAGACTTCAATCGTTGGGATATTTGGCCGGCCAAACGGTTGACGACCAAATACAGTTCGAGCAGGCTGGTCCGGACCCGAAAGATTATATTGAATTAAGCAATTTTATGGCAAGCTTTCCCATTATGCTTTCTGCGGGCAAAATAGACAAGGCAAAAAAACTCTGCCATAATCTGTTGAGGAAATGGCCTCATATTTCGCAGTTATATTATAGCCTTGGTCAGGCCGCGGGTTGCGAAAACGACCATGACTCGGTTATCACTTATTTCTCGATGTACCTGGAAAAAGTAAATGAGAAGACAAAAGCACAAAACCTGAAAATTGAACCAAGATATGAGTATGCAGATGCTCATATTAAATTAGCCAAAGCATTTGAACTTAAAGGCCGATCCCAACAGGCAATCGAACATTATATAAAATCGCAGAAAATATATTCGTCTTTGGGGATGCAAAAAAAGGCGGACGAAATTGAAGAGCATCTCAGATGGTATAAAGTGACTTTGATCCGAGACGGTGACCTTAAGGTTTTTGAATGAAAGCTAAGATACGTTTAATTGTATTATTGTCATTCGTGGTTGTTGGCTTCGTAGTTTGGCTGTTTTTAGCTGGGCCTTTATGCCGGAAGGATATCCGCAATGTTCTTCTTATTAGTATCGATACCTTGAGGGCTGATTACGTCGGTTGTTACGGTTACAGGGGTGATATCACACCTAATATTGACGCTTTTTCCAAAGAGGGCATCCTGTTTGAGAATGTTATCTCGCCTATCCCTATGACACTGCCCTCGCACAGCACCATGCTCACCGGCACCATACCTCCTTATCATGGCGTTCACGACAATCTTGATTACCAGTTGGATCAGTCCAACATCACTTTGGCGGAAATATTGAAGGAAAATGGTTTCAAGACCGCAGGTATTGTCAGCTCGTTCGTATTAGATTCTCAATTTGCCCTTGATCAGGGCTTTGGTTATTACAACGATAATTTTAAGGAAAAAGATATCAATAATGAGTTTAACGAGCGCAAAGGAGATGAGACAACAAAGGTCGCACTTAAATGGCTTGAGAAAAACAAGGATGAAAAATCCTTTCTTTTCCTACACTATTATGACCCCCATTCCCCATATGAGCCGCCTGAGCCGTTCAAATTTAAATTTTTCAGGCGACCCTATGCCGGCGAGATTGCTTTTGCCGACCATTGTATTGGCCGCGTAATGAACAAACTGAAAGAGCTGGAGTTGTATGATTCAACGTTGATAATTATCACAAGTGACCATGGTGAAATGCTCGGAGAGCATGGCGAGCCGGCTCATGCTTATTACATATATCAAAGTGCGATTAGGGTTCCCTTGATAGTCAAGTTGTCGGGAGAAAGCAAACCCAAAAGGATAAGTGATTTGGTTGGTTTGGTTGATATTGTGCCGACTGTTTGTGGCCTTTTGGGTATTGAGCCAAAAAGTCAAATGCAGGGGGATGACCTGTCGCCCTATTTGCGAAAGAAAAATTTCCAGAATCAAGACAGGCATGTTTACTGTGAGAGTCTTATGCCAACAAAATATGGCTGTAGCCCTTTGATAGGTATCGTGAACAATCGCTTTAAGTATATCCAGACCACTCGACCGGAATTGTACAACCTTACCGAGGACCCACAAGAGGAAAATAATCTTGTAAAAGAGCAGTACAATAGGGCTCGTGTCATGAAGGACAGGCTGGAACAGTTATTGGAAAAAACGCTACCTAAGGATAGTACTGGGAGCGGAATGGAATTGGATGACGAATCGATCAGACGGCTTGAGTCTCTCGGTTATGTTGCAGGAGATAGTGTCAAGGAGGATTTCGCATTTGACCAGACAAAAGAGGACCCTAAGGATTGGATAGGTTTTCATAGGACAAATGCCAAAGCCCTCAATCTAATCGCCAAAGAACATTATGATGAAGCAAGAAAACTGTGTGAACAGTTGCTTGAAAAGCAACCGGATTTTTTTAGAGCATATCTTCACATGGCCAAGATTTGTTTTAAACAGAACGATATAGAAGGAGCGACATCACGTCTCCTTGAGGCTGGGCGCATAGCACCTGAAAATTTTGAAATCCATAACGCTTTGGGAATGGCATTGGCACAGAAGGGAGAGTTGGACGAGGCCATAAAGTCCTTCAGGGAAGCATTGCGATTAAGACCTCATCGATATACTATTGAAAACAATATCGCCAAAACTTTGCTTCAGCAGAAAAAATATGATGAGGCATTAGAGCACTTTAACAAATCTATCGAAATAGAACCCCACCAGGGAATGGCTTATCATAATATTGGCTTGATTATGGCGGAAAAGGAAAATCATGAGGAAGCAATCAGGCTTTATCGCAAATCTATTGAACTTGAACCGGAACACGCAGAATGGTTTAATAATCTCAGCGCTACGTTAATAAAATTGGAGAGATTTGATGAGGCGCTCGAAAGTTATGCCAAATCACTAAAACTAAATAACGAACAACCCGTCGTATACAAGATTATTGGAGACATTTACCATAATCGGGGCAAGCTTGCTGAGGCGGTTTCTTATTTTACCAAGGCGTTGGAACTGGAACAACAAATGCCGGCTGTTCAAAACAGCCTCGCTGAGATTTACTTCGAGCAGGGAAACATAGAACTGGCTCTTAAGCACTGGGAAGATGCCTTGGAAATAAAGGCTGACTGGGTCAATGTTCTGAATAATCTGGCTTGGATTAAAGCGGTGTATCAGCAAGAAACGTTCCACAATCCCAGCGAGGCTGTCAAACTGGCAGAGAAGGCCGTCGAGCTTACAGAGCATAAAAAGCCGGATCTGTTGGATACCCTCTCGGTCGCATATGCCGCTACCGGCAGATTCGACGAGGCAATTGAAACCGCACAAAAAGCGATTGACTTGACGGATTCTTCGGATCAAAATGACTTGGCTGATGAGGTTAAGAAACACTTGGCATTGTACAAGGTCGGCAAACCTTATCGGCAACAACCGTAACTATTGTGGGAGTACCGACAAATGAAACGACTTGTGTTTATCAGCTTAACCTTTTTAATTGTTTTGTCAGCTTGTCAGGAAACCGGTCAATATGTCAAAACACCCGGCAACCTTGAGGTTGTTGTTGAGGATGGCGCTGAATTTCCTGAATTTCTCGTTGGCAAATGGGAAGCCGACAAAGACGGCTGGGCATTTATTTTTGAACCGGATGGGAAAATCTTCGTGGCTCGGATTTCTATGGGTAGAACCGAGATAGTACCGGGTAAGGTGAAAATACTCCCTACACACGGTGGAGGTCAGGCTACTTATGTACCCGGGGATTGGTCGGTTATATATTCACCCGCTTATCGTGAATTGACTGTTGACTTAGTAATGAATTTTGTCCGCGTTGAAATGGGGGACCAGGCATTGCAGGGAAAAGAAAGAAATATAATCAGTGGAACTGTCTCAGAAGATGGAAAATTATGGCGTACTGTTGTAAGCAACTTTCCGGAATACGAAGGTTTTCCAAATAGACCCGAAGACCTGCCATATTTAAGGGAAGTAAATTTCGTTAAAGTCGAAGAAAAGTAGCCTCATTTTTTTTGTTGTTGCTTTTTGTATAGTAAGTATTCAGCGTATTCCTTAAATTTCGTTGCTGGCTCTATCTGCTTGTTCTTCATCATAAGCTTATATGCTCTTCGTGAAGCTGCAATAGCCTCATCAAATCGGCCCTGAAACTCAAGCGACTGAACTAACTTCATTTGGACCGATGGTTCGAGCGGATCTAAGGTTACTGCTTTAAGAAAGGCCTCGCTTGCTTCACTGAAATTCCCGTTTTCGGCAAGGGCGTCCCCTAAGCGTGTATGTATCTTCGAATTGTTGGCATATTTGCCTGCTGCTCCCTCGCGAAAAAGGTCCGCTGCCCTGTCAAGATGTTCTTTCGCTTCTATGGTTTTGCCAAATCTTTTCAGCATTACGCCCAGGCTGTAATGAATTCCCGCTACTTCTCCCTTGATCTTCGCCTCTTCATCAGCATCGAGAGCTTGGCGAAACATTTTAATGGCCTCTAAATCTTTGCCCTGTCGTTCCAAAATCAATGCTATTTCGTTATATACAAAGGTGGCTTCCGTTGGGTCGCAATCGACCAAATCCTTGTAAGTTTTGATACTTGCTTCAAATTTGTCTTGCAGGAACAATTCGCGCGCCTTTGTACGGTATCTTTCTACGAGAAAATCTATGGCGCTGATTTTAGCAACCGGAGCCATGAGATTCTCGACGGGAGCATAATCATCTGTCAGGATTATGTCGCCGGCATTTGTCTTAACTTGCCCGATTTCAGACTCATCCAGATTCCACAACTCCAATTCTTGTCTTTTATAGTCTTTTGCCAAATCGCTGAGGTCGAGCTCTCGTTGCCCCGCAACTATCACAAACGTGTTGCGCTCTGAACGTAGCAGGTTTGTTGTTGTGATTACGTACACATAGTTGAAAGTCTTCTCCAAAGTGCCAATATAAGCCCCCAAAAACTTACCGCTGGTGTACACATCTATCATTTCAATCATGTAAATACCTTCATCGCCCAAAAGAATAGCGATTTTGTCGTTGAATTCTTTCGTGACCAGTTGGAAAGGTATCAAGTAGTCATTAAGTGCATCTTCATAGATGAAATCATAGCGGGTTTTGGAGCCCGCTTTTCGCTCCTCTTCAAATAATTGATCTACATAGTTGCGGGCATCCATGTTGAAGGTCCGAATCGAAGTATTCTTATCCAGACCAAAAGCTTCCGTCGCTGCTTTCGTCACTCCGGGGTCAATTTCGACTACATCAACCCGGCTGCCCGGCCAGAGTTCTTCTACGTACCGGGGAAAAACGTATCCACCTCCGCCGATTATCAAAACAGAAAGTTTGTCTTTGTTCCCGGCAAACCGATGGGTTATCGCAGCATGGATCTGCTCATACGAATATTTCAAATCAGCAACATCATCAATTACCACTTCGCTGTGTTTCAGCTTGTCCTGCAAAAAAACTCGGCTATCCGGATTTTCTGAGATTTGAGCTACTGCAACGTAGCAATACTGTGTTTCGTCTTCGTAAATCAACTTTGGATCGGGCTTTGCCCTGAGCCCAAGACTCGAACCTGAGCTTGACGCCCACTCGGCAGGAACCATGCCCATCGCCATAAGAGCAATAAATATCGCCGCCCAGATGTATAATACCCAAAGCTTTGCCCAGTAAAGAATTCCCAGTAGCAGTAAAACACATCCTATCGTCCAGATTATAGCTACAGTCCCCATTGTTGCTATAAGATAAAAACCGGCAAGGAAAGTACCTGCAATGCTTCCTGCTGCTCCCCAGGCATAAATGTCTCCAACGGTTCTGCCTGTCGGCAATCCCTTATCAAGCGCCATCTTTGCAACAACAGGGCTTATCATTCCAAGTAATGTTGAAGGAACCAAAAATACTATCGAGACGTGTGTAAATATGCGCACTGGCCAATTCAGTTTCCAAAGCCACAACCAGTCTCCAACAATATTATTAAGAATCACCACTACCACTGTGGCTATTGAGCACACACCAAAAAGAACGGCCAGAGCTTTTCTTGCAGCAAAGCTATCCGCAACTCTGCCACCAAGATAATTGCCGATAGTGATACCGGCCAGGACCACCCCTATTACCGATGTCCATGTGTATAACGATGATCCCAGATGTTTGGCTATCAGTCTGCTGGCCACCAATTCAAGAATCATTATGCAGGCACTCGACAGGAATACTGTGATGCCTGGAATAAAAATCGAAAGGAAACTATTCGTTTTCTTCATATTTTTCCTTTTTTAATCTGCCTTAGATAGTGTGAAACCAAAAAGGATTATAACCTGTGCTATTATGGTGAACAAGCACCTTTTCAGTAGTCAAAATAAGCAGTGCCGTTCGAGTCGCTTCCAGGCCAGTTAAGCCTGATGGTTTTTGTCGCAGGCTGGTACATCCACCCGTAAATATCTATGCTTACAGGATCAGCAGGAAATATCTCTCCGTTCTCGATAAACAAAGTTTCCCACTTACTGTTGAAAGGATTATCGGGTAATTTAGAAAGATATTCCCCATTTTTTACCAACTGCCCCGTCCATCCCGGACCTGTACCGGGACTAACGGCAAGTCTGGTTGGGTCGTTGTCGATATACCCGGGAGGTATGCCGTTGTGTTCGGCGGCGTAGCGCTCGATTGCGGTTCGTAATATCCGCAGGTTGTCCTTGGCGGCGGCCTCCTTGGCCTGTTGGGCGTAAGTCTGGAATTCCGGAATCACAATAGCCGCAAGAATGCCGATTATCGCAGCTACTATAACAACTTCTGTAAGAGTAAATGCCCGTTTCATTCTAAACTCCAGTTTACCCCTTTGATACTTTGGCACATATCATTATCGTCTAAAAAAGTTTAACACTTGCCCCCGAAAATAAGTTATAGGACCAAACGGCACATCATTTTAGCCGATGTATATCGAATTCAAAGAATCCTTGAGAAAAACGGCCTGTTTTGGTAAATTTGCCCACAGTTCAAATTCGAAAATCAAAGATAATTAAGAGGTTCAAAAATGAATGTATTATTAGTTGGCAGCGGGGGGCGTGAACACGCTATCGCCTGGAAATTGGCACAATCAATGTCCAACAAACTCTATATCGCACCCGGAAATCCCGGAACCGCTATGTGCGGCACGAATGTTGACATTGTCCCGAGCGATATTGCCGCACTGGTGAGCTTTGCAAAAACCGAGGATATAGCCCTTGCTGTCATCGGACCGGAAGACCCCCTGGCCGCAGGTGCCGTTGACGCTTTCAACGCCGCCGGTATAAAGGCATTTGGGCCCGAAAAAGGGGCCGCCCGGCTCGAGGCCGACAAGGCATTCGCCAAGCAGATAATGCGAGCTAATGCCATCCCGACCGCCGAGAGCAGGACATTCGACAAGTTCGAGGACGCAAAGGCATATATCGCAAGCCGGGATGAGGCGGTAGTTGTAAAGGCCGCCGGGCTGGCAAAGGGAAAGGGCGTTTTTGTCTGTGATGAGCCTTCAGACGGTATCCTCGCCGCTGAGAAGATAATGTGCGACCGAATATTCGGCCAGGCAGGCGAAAAGCTCATCGTCGAAGACAAGCTCCTCGGACAGGAAGCCTCGATACTGGCCTTTGTTGACGGCAGAAGTATCTACGTTATGGAAAGTTCCCAGGACCACAAGCCCATCGGCGATGGTGATACAGGCCCGAATACAGGCGGTATGGGCGCATACAGCCCCGCTCCGATTGTAACCGAACCTCTCATAAATCAGATTGTAAAGGAAGTCCTGGTGCCCACCGTCGACGGGATGAACCGCAACGGTACTCCTTATAAGGGCGTATTATATGCCGGAATTATGCTCACTCAGGGCGGCCCGAGGGTGCTCGAATTCAACGTCAGATTTGGTGACCCTGAAACTCAGCCCATACTGATGCGATTAAAAAGCAACCTCCTTGAGGTTATGCTTGCTGTTTGTGATGGCCGGCTGGACAGGGTGTCTCTTGAGTGGGAACCGAAGCCCGCCGTCTGTGTTGTAATGGCTTCGGGCGGATATCCCGGTGATTATGAAAAAGGCAAAAAAATCTCCGGTCTCGAAAAAGCCGCTCAAATCGAGGATGTAGTCGTCTTTCACGCCGGAACCGCCGAAAAAGACGGAAATATTGTTACTGCCGGCGGACGGGTTCTGGGCGTAACCGCCTTGGGCGATAATATCGCCGGCGCAAAGGAAAAAGCTTACAAAGCAGCCGGCGAAATTGACTTCGATGGGGCTTATTATCGCCGGGATATCGCCGATAAGGCTATTAGCTGAAATTAGCCTGTTGTCTCCCTTAAGGGGTTCAGGGAACGCCAGTGAATATGTCTGCCCTTCGTGATAAAATCAGGCGATTGATACACATAAGAACCGGGTTTCTCTGCCGAATTGCGGCCGGGCTGATTATCTGCCTTATCGGCTGGGTACTCTACAATTTTGTCGGAAACAGGCTTCTCAGGCCGATTGCAAGACGCCGAATAGAGCAGATGACCGGAATGGCTGTCGAGATTGCCTCTATCGACTTCAAAAGTACTGGCTTTGTCAGGATGAGCTACCTCGTAATCGGCGAGCCAAAGATACAGCCTTATGAAAGCAAAATCCTCAGAGCAAATAAAGTTGACGTTCGCTTTTCGCTGGCAAGTATCTTCAGATTAAAACCCGAAATTAAAAAAATTACCTTCAGAGATTATATACTAAACGCGCAGTACAACTCGGACGCCATGCAATGGAATCTCGCATTGCTCGATATACAAAAATCTCCCAAAGCTGAATACCTCCTGCCGCATATCGAACTGAAAAATGGAATACTGAAACTTTCAAAAGTTACAAAAAACGAACTTGTCGATATTACCATTATCGAGGTTGACGGCGAGCTTAGACCCCAACCGGGGCCCGGCTGCATATACAGCTTTTATTTTGAATCAACCGACAGAGCAACCGACCGATACTATTTCGCGCGGGGAATCTGGGAAAGCGGCCGGCGAGGCAAAGTCATGCTCAACGGGCGAATACCGCCGACCGATTTACCCCTGCTCGGTAATCGCTGGGCTATAAACGACCTTGTCATTGACCTTAGCTACGACCAAAACCATTTTTCAATCCATCGGCTTCAATGCAAACTCGGCGATAATACCGACCTTAACCTTTCCGGTACGGTTACGAGTTTTGCTCTCGACGGCCGATATGATATCAGAATGCACTTCAAAGATTTACTGTTCACCTCAGAACCGACACCCGATGCACTTGTTTACAGCCGGGCCGTCCTCGACAAAATATCCCCCGGCCTGCGCAAATTCCTGCAGCAATACAATCCTCGCGGCCTTAGCGACATTGATGTTCGAACCGAGGGTAAGTTTGGACGGCTGGCTGAAAATACCTGGGCAGGGAGCGTTACCTGCCGGGACATTTCAGTCCTCGATGAAAAGTTCCCGTATCGCCTGGATAACATAACGGGGTTGCTGAATGTTACCGAAAAAAGTGTTACCCTGAACAATCTCAAATGCAGGCACGGGGATGTGGACCTCCTCATTAACGGACATACCCAAAGAGTTGACCGCAAGTGGTGTTACGATGTGCAGATTACCAGCTCGAACATGCTGCTGGATGATGATTTGCATAAGGCCCTTAATACCGAACAAAAGTGGCTATGGTTCCCTTTTGCACCGAAAGGGCTTGCAAGGGTTAATTACATACTGAATCGCCGGCCGGGCCGGGAAAGAAAAACCGCCCTGGTAGTTGAACTTCTCGATGCCCAGGCGGTCTATCAACACTTTCCTTATCCTTTGAAAAACCTTACCGGAACCGTATATATCGAACCTGGAAGCCTGAAACTTGACCGTGTCGTCTCGCGATATGGCGGACGAAGCATAACTATGAAAGGCCGAATCACACACACCCAAACCGAACGACCAAGATACCATATTACAATAGACGCTAATGACATACCTATAGATTCTACCCTGAAAATGGCGCTTCCCGCAAAACACAGGGAATTTTATGAAAGTTTCGTCGAGCTCAACGCCCTGACCGATGTACACATCAAGGTCTTCCCCAACGAGGTGGGCACCAGACCGGTTGAATATATCGCAAAAGCCGGAATAAAAAACGCATCTTTTATATACGAAAAGTTCCCTCTGCCACTCACCAACGTTAACATTGAGGCAATACTAACGCCTGACCTTGTAAGGTTGGACAGGATGACCGGAAAAAGCGGAGACGGCACGGTTGCTGTTACCGGCAAACTCTGGCCCCCAGATGAAAATGAGCTTATGCCCGGTTATTGTTTGAGCGTTGAAGCAAAGGACCTTGAGCTTGACGAAAAATGGCTCAGAGCCCTTCCCCCTGAAGCCACCGGCTTAATCGACCAAATCCGTCCTTCCGGCAAAGTGAATATATCTGCCGATATAAGTGCCGGCGCCGGCGCGACCGGCTGTGCTCCTTACAGACTGGCAATAGAATGTTTGGGCACAGAAATCAACTTGCGAGCCTTTCCATACCCCATTAAAAATGTTACAGGCTCTATCACTGTAACGGCTGAAAACATCTTATTGGAAAACCTTACTGCAACCGGCCCCCAAAGTGTCTCTGCTGATTTGAGAGCTACCCCTAAAATCGCCTTAAACGGTCGGCTGGTTACTCGAAACGCCGAAGTAATAAGTGGCAGCCTCACTCTAAACGCGCAAGATGTCGAGTTAAATGATGTACTTGCCCGAGCCCTTCCCGAAAATGCGTCAAGTGTTTATCGTGCTGTTTCGCCCGCCGGAACTGTGGATTTGCATATTGACGAGGCGATTTTCCACACGGACACCGATGCTCGAAGGTGGCTGAATCTTGCCGGTGCACGATTGGAATTCAGGGAGTGCAGTTTTGTTTCGCCCCAAACTCTCGATGAATTTAACGCCGTCCTCACCGGAGATATTTCATACGAGCTGAAGCGGGGCCTGCGGTCCGCAAGAGCCGACCTGAATGCCGATACCCTGAAAGTCCGGGATAGAGTGCTCCGGTCTTTGTGCGCTCCCATAATATACGACCCCGAAAATACGACCTTTGTCAGCGACCGTTTCACTGCCGATTTTTACCGCGGAAAGGTAATAGGCACCCTCGAATTAAAACAGCTTGTCGGCAAAGTTGCACCCTATGCACTTAGCCTGGTTTTCGACGACGTTGACATCGACGATATTCTCACGCCACCAGGGCAGAAAAATGACTCTGAGACACACACTCACGGCTCGGCCGACGGTGCTTTCACCGCCGCAGGCCGGTTGGGCAAAAAAGCCTCGAGCATGGGACGATTGAATATCAACATAACAGATATGAAATTGGCCAGACGTTCCCTGCTCGGAAAGGTCCTCACCGCCATGCAACTTGATGACCCCACCGATTTTATTTTCAGTGGTATGACTGTCGCCGCATACCTGAAAGAAAGCGAAATCGTCTTTGAGCGGGTTTATATGTCCGGCAAATCCATGGTCCTGGCAGGTAGCGGCAGACTCGACCTCGAAAGCAACGAGATTGTTCTGGATTTGAACGCTTCGGGCAAAAGGATTACCTCAAAACCCTCGTTTCTTGAATCCCTCGCCAAGGGCCTGGGCTCAGCCGTAGTAAAGGTCGAAGTCCGCGGAGATGTCGAAAAACCGAATATTCAAACCACTATGCCCCTCATCAAAAACCCTCTCGAAATTCTCGGCACGAAACCGTAACCTGGATTTCTCACCGCTGGGGTCGCCGAGAACGCATATATATATTAACCGCGGATTATGCGGATTTCCGCTGGTGTTGTTTTTACCACATAGCCCGCAGAGAATTAAGAAAAGATGTCATTGCGCGGCCTGCAAAGCAGACCGCGCGATCTCTATTCCAATGTATAATATAAAATATCGTAACCGTTCACAGTTTTTGACGGATTAACGATGGATATTTTTTAGTACTCCAGTGAGCAATAACAGATTCATGGATAAAATCAAAGACATTTCGCTGTTGTTTTTTGCAGGTGGCTAT
>DUZQ01000079.1 GCA_013349435.1 Planctomycetota bacterium
ACCGAACAGATCAGGACAGCCGGGTAGTTCGATAACTCGCCCACCCCATGGGGTGGGCTGGGACAGGAAAATGACCAGATTGATAAGCGATAAAAAAATGTGCGAAACTTTCTTGACGCTACCCGAACTGGTGCGATGTATCGCACCCTACGAATTATGTTCATCAAACAGTGGGGTCTGGTTTTCCGAGGTGTCGTTTTTTTTGTGGTATTTGAGGCCGAGGTGGTCGAAGGCTTGTTTTGTTGCTTCTCTTCCGCGTTTTGTCCTGCGGACAAAACCAATCTGCAACAGATACGGCTCGACTACATCGGCCAACGTGTCTTTTTCCTCGCCTAAAGTCGCCGCTATCGCTTCAATCCCCGCGGGTCCGCCTTCGTAAACATTTATAAGTGCACGCAAAAAGGACCTGTCCAACTCATCCAGGCCGAACTTGTCAATCTGCTCCATCTTGAGAGCTTGTTCAACAATATCGGTTGTAAGTTTGCCTTTGCCCTTCACCTGGGCATAGTCGCGGACTCGTTTCAATAACCGGTTAGCCACGCGGGGGGTTCCGCGGGAGCGGGCGGCAATCAGTTCAAGTGCACCGTCAGCACATTCAAGGTCAAGGAGCTTTGCCGACCTTGCGGCGATTTGACCAAGCTCGGCGGGGGTGTAAAAGTCCAGGTGAAACAGCATTCCGAACCTTCCGCGAAGTGGTGCGGTTACCAGGCCGGCCCGTGTGGTTGCACCAATCAATGTGAAGCGCTTCAGCGGGAAGTTAATCGTCTTTGCATGCAGGCCGCTGTCAACGGTGAAGTCCACCTTGAAATCTTCCATCGCAGGGTACATAAACTCCTCGACAGGGGCGCTTAGGCGGTGGACCTCGTCGATAAAAAGTATATCCCCGGTGCCGACATTGCTTAAAAGGCCCATCACATCGCCCTGCTTGGTAAGTGCAGGCCCTGATGAGACCCTGATGGCGGCGCCCATCTCATTTGCAATAACATGTGCGAGCGTCGTCTTGCCCAATCCGGGCGGGCCATAGAAAAGGATGTGCTCAAGGGGTTCTGAGCGTTGTATGGCTGCGGTTACAGCGATATTGAGCTTGGCCTTGACGTTTTCCTGGCCGATGCACTCGCTCAGATTCTGTGGCCGAAGCGCAAGATTAAAGCTTTCCTCGGCTTGTCCACCCGAGTCCGAACTTAATACCCTGCTTATCGCCATATATTCAATCCCGTATCAACGTCGAACGTTCAACTTTCAACGTTCAACGTCGAATTAGTTGAACTATTTTTTTGTGCGGTTTTAATGCTCTTCTTCAAGGTCATATTTTTGTTTATCTGCCATATTTCAAAATTCAAAGTTGGACGTTGAACGTTCGATGTTCGAAGTTCAATCTGTCCTACACTTCGATTCCCTGCTTAATTCTATAGACCAGCGGCACGAGGGCCTCCGCTGATTTAATATCGGGGTGTTTCCTGCAGGCCAAATCAATAAGTTCCATCGCATCGGTCCTTTTCTCGCCCCAGGCTACGAGGATTTCCATCGCCTCGACCTGAAACGTTTCAAACGCAGCGCGGGCGTC
The DNA here is from genome assembly GCA_013349435.1 of Planctomycetota bacterium. Taxonomy (GTDB): domain Bacteria; phylum Planctomycetota; class Phycisphaerae; order Sedimentisphaerales; family Anaerohalosphaeraceae; genus QNBT01. Next base: position 1,565 of record DUZQ01000079.1, read on the forward strand.
TGAGGCGGCCCCGGCACCAATTGCAAAATCGCCGAGTTTGCCTTTCAGCTCCGCAATGATATGCTGGGCAAGCCTCTTGCCGACCCCGGAAAGGGAAAGCAGCAGTTTCTCCTCGCCCGCCTCGACCGCGTCCGCTATAGTCGCTATAGGTATCGTCAGCGACTTAAGCCCCTTCTTAATGCCCATGCCCTTAACGGATGTGTATTTTCCGAAGAAGTCCCTCTCGGCCCTGCTGAGGAAGCCCACCATCCTCGGTATAAGATTGCCTCCGCCCGGCGTACCCTCGTAATACTCCATCGTGCAAAGTGTGATATCGGCCCCGATTTTACCGCCAAGCGCCTTTACCGCATAGCCAGGCAGCAGAACCTCGTAGCACAAACTGCCCACCTGCACGATCCCGCTGTCTGCGCCCAAACTAACAAGTTTTCCTTCAATTTGCGCTATCATAATTCTGTACTGTCATTTTAGCATTTTATATTTTCATTCCAGCGTTTTATATTGTCATTCCAGCGAAAGCTGGAATCCATTTCCGTCATCTGTCCGGCGACTTTCGTCCTCTGTATTAGCACAGCAAAGGGCCACCGCGATCGCGTCGGCCACATCGGCGGGTTCCGGCAACTTACCAAGACCGAGTGTCGATTGTATAGCCCGTTGCATCTGTTTTTTTGACGCTCTGCCGTTGCCGGTAAGTGACTTTTTTATCCTCGTGGCGGCGAAGCTTTTCACCTCGGCTCCGGCCATTGTCGCCGTTTGCAGTATAACGCCTCTTGCGTGCCCCATCAATATCGCCGTTTTTGGGTGCTTGTAGTGCGAATACAACTGTTCAACCGCCACAACATCCGGCCCAAACCTTTCCAACAGGCTCGTTATATCATCGGCAATCTGATTCAGCCGGCCCGCCAGCCCGGCTGCTGCATCCGTCCGAATCACACCGGCCTCGATAAGTTTCTCGCAGCTCGAATTTACCTCGACAGCGGCGTAGCCGCAAACCTGCAATCCGGGATCAATTCCCAAAATTATCACTTCCATCTCCGGTTTGTTACACCGAGTTGGTTCATTCAACACCTAAAGCGTTCTTAAAGTATTCAATGATTGATTTACTATATTTCTCAGCTTCTTTTTTGTTGCCGTGTATTTTAAGGTTCCTGTATCGTTTGAGAAAATCGTCTAGTCCTTTCAACTGACTCCCATCCGGACTATCCTCAATTTCGATTGCGGCCGTTCCAAGGTAGTTTCGAATATCATCGGACGCCTTAAATTGTTTCTTTCTCCTCAGCAATTCTCGAATTTCAACAAAAAGATTGAATTTATCAATGATATCTTCCAATGGTTTGTTGTCGGGAAATCCCGTTTGAGGATACTCGTCTTTAACAATACCCAAGACAGCACCGCCGAGTATGCTGAACTTCTCATCCACAGCCTTGAGAGTTTGGCCGGTGGCATCTTTCTTTTCAAAAAGCCGGTTAGCCAATCGAACCAAATCGAACATGACTGAAAGCCCGACGGATGTGTTCATGTCGTTATTCATCGCTTCTTCGAACGTGCCGGTAAGTTCTTCCAGTTCGCCCAAAACCACCTTATCAGCTTCACCATCCGGTGCCTGTCCCATTCTGTTTCGCAGGGCAATTACCGCATCGCTTATCCTGTCGAATCCACTTTGGGCTGCGGTAAGTGCGGCGTCAGAAAAGTCAATCGGGCTTCTGTAATGGCTTTGCAGGATTAATTGCCGAACCGCCAGGGGGTCGTACTTTCTGCTTAGAAGTTCATGCGAGCCGCTGAAAAGCTCTTTAAGCAGGATAAAATTGTTCAGGCTCTTGCCCATCTTCTGCCCGTTGACCGTTACCATGTTATTGTGCAGCCAGTATTTTACGAACTGGGCGCCGTTGGCCGCCTCGGACTGGGCGATTTCGCATTCATGATGCGGAAACTGGTTCTCCATCCCGCCGCCGTGGATGTCGATCGTTTTGCCCAGATACTTCATACTCATCACCGAGCATTCCAGGTGCCACCCCGGAAAACCGTTTCCCCACGGGCTGAGCCACTGCATGATGTGATTAGGCTCGGCCTTTTTCCAGAGGGCAAAGTCGGCCGGGTGTTTTTTGTCCGGCGAAACCTCTACACGCGCACCTGCCTGCATATCCTCGACGTTACGCCCGGATAACTTGCCGTAATCTGAAAACTTGCTCACATCAAAATACACCGAGCCGTTTACTTCGTATGCGTACCCCTTTTCCAGAAGCTTTTTGACAAGCTCAATCTGCTCCGGTATATGTCCGCTCGCCCGCGGGCTGATGTCCGGCCGAACGCAATGGAGTTTGTCCATGTCCTCGAAGTAGCTCCTCGTATAGTACTCAGCCAAAGCCATCGGATGCTTCTTTTCCTTTTTGGCTGCGACAACCAGCTTGTCCTCGCCTTCGTCCGCATCGTCGGTCAGGTGCCCCACGTCGGTGATATTCTGCACGTATGTAACTGCATACCCCAGATACCGAAGATACCGCACGAGAATATCAAAGCTGACATAGCTTTTGGCATGTCCGAGATGAGCATGGCCGTAAACCGTAGGCCCGCACACATAAATCCCCGCCTTGCCCTCGGCCAAAGGCTTAAAATCTTCCACTTTCCTCGTCAACGTGTTATAAACCTTCAATCCCATATCTCTTTACCGGTTAGGTCCTTTGTCTTGACCTCTGTTAATTGACCTTATACTTCAACAAGCCATTCACATAAAGATATCACTTGTGTGTCATTCGTTAGGTTGGCAGCGTTGGTAAGTATTTTTTGAGTTAGCTGGTCATAGATTTCTTTAGCCATAGAATTTTCAATTGCTGCCCCAATGAAAAAAGTGTTCGGGGCCTTTCCTTTTTCGGAGAAGGATTTTCTTATCCTGTCCAAGGCACTATTAGCTGTTTTCCAGTGTTCGTCTGCACCTGCAGGATCGATTCCGCCCTTTAATTCCCCAAGGACAATGTAACACTCAGGCGAAGAGATTACTTCTCGTATCTTTGTTTTTTCTTTACCAATAACTCTTGGATTGTATTTTAATAAGCATAAATCTACATTTTTACCTACAAACGGCACTGTAATGTTCATAAGTAAAGTTCTCGCCTTTGCTTTGGTGCCCCAATTTAAACCTTTCACGTTATTTTCAATTCCTGCATCATCTAAAGAATTTTTAATCCAGGATAAACTTTTTCCATGTAGCCAAAAATATTCCCTTTTTTGGATTGATAGAACTGATAATAGGCTTCTAATGAATTTTCTCTCGCCAATAACTCCTGCTATGTTTCTCATCATTCCCCCAAGAGTATCACCTCTTGTTAGGAGAAATCGATATACAAGTTCTTCGACAAACTTTTCCCCGGCGGGTTTTAAAAAGTTTTCTAACAGATTCATGACGGCTTTTCGTTTGTCTTTTTTTGCTAGATGATTTTGCGATTTATCTGACAAACCAGCGGCGGTCATCAAGGCACCAAAGATTTTATCTGTCTTTAAAAGTTCTTCCGGCTTCTTTGCTTTCGATGCCGCGACCCTTAATGCCTTTGCTTCTTCTACAAATGGGGTTGCTTTTCGATTTTTTTCCAAGGCAATATCAATAAAACCCGCACGTGTAGCTTCGTATGGAGTTACCAGATCTGCTGGTGAACCGATGTGTTTCTTGTAGGGCATCAAGATTTTCTCCATACATAAACGCATTTCCGAAGCGATTCTCTGCCAAATCCTCCCATCTGCTGACTGCTGTTGCCCTTCTTCTGTGGAAGAACAAGGATATTAATTATTTCAAATCCCATATCTTCTGCAATTTGCGAAAGGATTAAGTCAACCGGGATACTTATTCCCGCGTATCGTACATTGTCGTTTACCATGAATACATATCCGTCATCTTCAAGAACCCGGAAGCATTCAGCTATCACGGCAGTCATTTCCTGGAAGTACCCTTTAACCATTCTGGGAATACCATTATTATTTAATTTCTTCTTTTCTTTTTGCTCTTCAAAAAATTTATGTATAGCATTAATTAGTTCTTGCTTTTCAAACATCCTGTTTGTTTCATAATAAGCTTCACTAATATACTCCATATCTTTAGGCTTGTTTTCTACTGTACAACTTAGCATTGCTTGCCTTAATGCCGCCAGTTGACTTTCGCTTATTCCCATTAAGGCATGTTCGAGTGCATAAGTTCTAGTATAGTCATATCGATTGCAGTATGGTGGGGAAGTAATTATAGCCTTGTATTTGTTGGATTTTATACTAGGCAATACCTCTAAACATGAGCCTTTGTATAAACTTATAGTTCCCCTTCGCAATGGTCTGTCTTGAAATAGAGAGTCATCCAAGGGGCTATTAATATCTTTAATTATTTGATACAGTTTCCGGCAAACGGCCACGTCGAATTGATGTATTTTTCCTTTATCAAATGAATTTTTTCCATTACCGCGTTCAGACCTGTGATCCCAGCGAAGATATTGTCCGTCTTTTCTGGTAAAACTTACAGATTCAAGAATGCATATTAGAGCAAAAAACAGCAACTTTGAAACTTGTTTATCTTCCACTGTTTTTAGCTCTGATAGATATTGGCCGATTTTATATGCTGTATCGTCCGGGTACGCACCACGAGTAATTCGTAGGCAATTAATATCCATAGGTTCTTTGTTTAAGTTCCAGGGGCGTTCGTTTCTCCATTCTTCTATGATAGATAAATCTTCCTGCATTATATTAAATTGTGCAAAAACCCGAGATTCGATAATCTCGTGCCCTATTGGGAGTAATTCTATTCCTTCGGCATCATAACCCAACAGAGAACTTGCGAACAAAGTCGTGCCTATCCCAGCAAAAGGATCAAAGATTACGCCTTTCGGTATGTTGTATTTTGAAATAAAATACTCAACTAAAGTTGACGAGAAAGCTTCTTTGTATTTGTACCATCGGTAAAAGGCTTTGTCCTTGTTGTTTTGAAAGCTAACTATTTTTCTGGTCAATCTTGGGTCGATCTTGAGGATACTGCGAAAGTGGTTTTCCAACTCAGATCGAAGTCTTTTGATATTTTCTATAGTATCTTCCGTTTGCAGTTTCATACGAGAACAGCCTTGCTTATTTTGAAAAAACTTTCCGTTAAAACATATTACTTTTACAATGGCCCTGCCTGCATTGCAAGATGTTAAGGGTAAAGGCTAAGTTGCTTCATTTTCTTTAATCATCCGATACACAAATAAACAGTTTCAACTTAATGGCAACTTCCTTCCTAAATTATATTTTGATTTACAAAGTTCTTTTCAATCTTCTTCTCAGCAGTGTTATCGCCGTTGCCGCTATTGCCTGGCCTGTGCCGATTTGGCCCAGGCCCTCGTTGGTCTTGGCCTTGACGTTCACGTTGATAAAATCAATTCCCAAAGTGCTCGATATACACCTCTTCATTTGACCTTTGAAAGACCCCAGTTTCGGTTCCTCGGCGTGTACTATCAAATCGACGTTGACCACTTCCCAGCGTTTCTCGGCTAACAGGTCTTTGACAATCAACAGCAGCTCCTTACTGTCGGCGTCCTTCCACTGTTCGTCGGTATCCGGAAACAGCGTACCGATGTCGCCCTCCGACGCCGCACCTAACAGCGCATCTATCACCGCATGCAGCACAACATCGCCGTCGCTGTGCCCCAAAAGCCCCGACCGGTAAGGCACCAACACCCCACCTAACATCAGGTCCCGACCGGGCACCAGACGATGGATATCCGTTCCTATCCCGGTGCGATATTCATAATCGGCTTCAATCACAGCATTCCTTTTGTACTCGGCACATCCGTACCTGTTATCTTAACCGCCGCAGCCAAAGACTGGCCGAGCGCTTTAAAAATCGCCTCGGCTATATGGTGGCTGTTCGTACCGTAAGGCACACTCACGTGGAGGTTCAGTTTGCCGGAATTGGCGAAACTTCTCAGAAACTCTTCGATACACTCTACATCGAAGTCGCCTATTTTTTCGGTATGATATTTAACGTCGTAAACACAAAACGCCCTGCCCGACAGGTCAACTGCAACCTCGGCCTTGGCATCTTCCATCGGAAGAGCGATGCTGCCGAACCTGGAGATACCCTTTTTGTCACCGAGCGCCTCGCTCAGACAATTGCCGATACATATCCCGACGTCTTCAGCGGTATGATGTGCGTCAACCTCGAGGTCGCCGCGTGCCTTTACCCTAAGGTCGATCTTGCCGTGCTTGCTGAGATGCGTGAGCATGTGGTCGAAAAAAGCGGCGCCGGTGTCGATGTCGTACTTACCCTCACCGTCAAGATTCATCTCTACCAAAATATCCGTCTCTTTAGTCTTGCGTTCAACTTTAGCTAACCTGTCCGCCATAATAAAATCCTCACATCGAGATTATTTTTTTCAACGTACCGATCAATTTCTCATTTTCCACCTTTGTACCGACGGTTATCCTCAATTTGTCCGACAGGTGCGGCTGGTCAAAATACCTAATGTAAATATTTTGCTCGGCGAGCTTTCTGTAAATTCCGCCCGCACCTTCAAGCTGAGCCAACAGAAAATTTGCCTTGCTTTCGGTTACCGTAAAACCCAGCCTTTTCAGTTCTACGGTCAGTATTTGTCTGTCGGCCTTGACTTTTTCAACATTTTTTCTGAAGTAATCCCGGTCTTTTATGGCCGCCGTCGCCGCTGCAACACTTACCGCGTCAACATTATAAGAATCCTTCACTTTTCTTAATCCGTCTATTAACTGTCGGCAGGCGATTCCATAGCCGAACCTCAGTCCCGCTAACGAATACCCCTTGCTCATCGAACGAAGTATTATCACATTGTCAAAGTCGCACGCAAGCCCGACACAGTCGCCCTCGGCAAAGTCCACGTATGCCTCATCTATCAACAGAATACTCTTGCCGTTAAGCTTTTTAGCTAATTCCCTTAGATCCTCCGGCTTTATGAAAGTCCCTGTAGGCGCATTCGGATTGCATACGATGGTTAGTGCTGCGTTGGTATCGGCAAGTTCGGCAGGCAGACTGAATTCGCCGCCGAAATCAACCTCAACACGCCGGCAGTTTTGAAGCTGCGCCAAAACAGGATAAAGCGAATAAGTAGGTACCGGATACGCAACCGGCCGATTATCATCACAAAAGGCCCTGAAGCAAATCGAAAGCAGCTCATCTCCACCTTTCGTACAAATTATATTATCCGCCGAAACACCTAACATCTCAGCGGCTGCCAGACGAAAGTCATCACCCAAGGGCTTTGGATAACGTCTGAGCTGCTCAGACGAAACGTTTCTGATTGCCTCTAATACTTTCGGCGAAGCAGGATAGGGATTTTCGTTGGTATTCAGCTTGACTACATCAGCACCGGCCGGCTGAAATCCGGGCGTATAGCCCGGTGTATTCTCAATATTTTCTCTGAAATAACTCATCTTCGGTTCCCAAAACAGTTCCTGCCGCAGATTATACGCATTTTCGGTGCCAAATAAAAGGCAGATTTTCACAATCATTGCTAACCGTAGTAAGCCCTGACGCGGGTGCCACGGTCAAACAAGCTCGCCCTAAACGAAGCCGAAGGGTTTGGCCGAGCAAAAAAATGCAGGGTGGGCCTTTTATCTTCCGTAGCTTTATGCGTTGGAAAATTTACGAAGGCTCGCGTTTGCACTCTTCACAAAGAAGATGTGGAGTTGCACACCGATATCGCAGTGTTCTTGTATATTCCAATGGATGAAACCGGCGGTTGGCCAGGGCAGTTCACAACGAACCGGATGGTGCGATAAATCGCACCCTACTTACCACAATAATCAATCAAGCGGGTTATTTCTTTTCGTAGCTGATTGCGCGGCACAATCATATCGATAAAGCCGTGCTCGAGCAGAAACTCCGACCGCTGGAAGCCGGCCGGCAGCTCGACCTTGATAGTCTCATAAATCGTTCTCGGTCCGGCAAAACCTATAAGTGCGCCCGGTTCGGCTATAATAATATCGCCCAACATCGCAAAGCTCGCCGTAACTCCACCGGTCGTCGGGTCGGTCAGCACCGATATAAACAGCCCCCCCGACTCGTCATATTTCGCCAAAGCGGCGCTTGTTTTTGCCATTTGACCTAACGAAACCACACCTTCGTGCATTCTCGCACCGCCCGAGCAGCTAACTACAACCAGCGGCAGCGACTCTTCAATCGCCCTGTCCACCGCCCGGCAGAATTTTTCCCCCACAACCAACCCCATCGACCCGCCGAGAAAGTCAAAATTCATCACCCCTAACATCACTCCCCGCCCCCTGATAAACGCCTTGCCTACCAGCATCGCCTCAATGCCGCCGGTCTTTTTTCTGTCGGCCCTGATGCGATTTTTGTACGTATCGCCCCTGTATTTAAATTTCAACGGGTCATCGGAGCCAAGCTCGACACACATCTGCTCGAACGAATCCTCATCCACCAACTGCTTAATCCGCGTGTCCCCGTCGATTCGAAAATGATATTTGCATTCAGGACAAACGTTCATATTCTCGGCTACAGTCTTTTTGTAGAGCATGTGCTTGCAAGCCGGACACGCAAGCCAAAGACCCTCCGGCATCTGCTTGCGAGGTTTCAGTGAAAATCCGTTCCATTGCGATTTATCTGATTTGGCCGCCATTATTCCCTTTGCCATTGCTATGGCCCTCTGTCAACTGCTAATTTTAGTGAGGTCCACCGGCTTGCGCCGGTGGGCTTATGTTTCCCGGCTTTAGTCTTCCGTCTTCACTTGCACGCCGCCCTTATATCCTCGATTGCTCTTGCCCTGTCCGGCTTCGAGAAGATCGCATTTCCCGCCACAAGCGTATCGGCCCCGTAAGAAACCGCCACCGGACACGTTTCCGGATTAATCCCGCCGTCCACCTCCACTCGTACGTCCGGGCCGACCAACTCTCTGATGCGCCTGCACTTTTGCGCCGCTGAATCAATAAACTTCTGTGCGCCAAAACCGGGATGAACCGTCATTACCAGAACCATATCGCACAGCCCGGCAACATCTTTTATCGCGTCGGCGTCCGTCTCGGGATTCAAGCACACCCCACAAGATGCGCCCATACCGTGAATATACTCAATCAACTCAACAGGCCGTTCGGCAACTTCCACATGAAAGGTCAGGTGATTCGAGCCTGCCTCGATAAATGCTTTGGCGTATCTTTCAGGCTCCGTTATCATCAAGTGCGTATCGAAGACCGATTTGCTGTGCTTGCGCAACTTTGCAATCACCGGCGGCCCGATTGTTATATTCGGCACAAAGTGGCCGTCCATAACGTCCAGATGAATCATTTTCACACCCGCAGCCTCGACCTGGGCGATTTCACCAGCTAAATCCGCAAAATCCGCCGCCAGTATCGAAGGTGCAACTTCCACCGTCCCGGTCTTGGGCAGCCGAAATCCAGCCATAACAACCTTTTAACATCTATACTATAACATATCCGAGAAGGGGCTTTTGGGAAACTTCAAATAAGGTACAAAATCGTCTCCTCTAAGCGCCAACGCGATTCCAGCACAATAAACCAATTATAAACAGTTAATCTTAAATTGTAAATTAAATTCTTCCGTACTCCCGACAATGTCCCATCCGTAGTTGGAGGTTGAAAAAGGCAAAAGAATAGAATTAAGAAACATGACTAAAAAGACGAATTCTCTGATTCCTGTTGAACGAGTTGAAAACGTAATATTTTTGCTACGAAGTCAAAAAGTTATCATAGATTCGGATCTGGCAGCTTTGTACGGAGTCCCCACTAAATGGCTCAACGAGCAGGTTAGGCGTAATAAAGAACGCTTAACCCCGGATTTTATGTTCCAGCTTACTAAAAAAGAAAAAGAACAGGTAGTCGCAAATTGCGACCACCTCCAGAACATGAAGTTTTCCCCAAATCTGCCCTATGCATTCACTGAACACGGTTCAGTTATGGCTGCCAGCGTCTTGAATTCCGAAAGTGCGGTTGCAGTTAGTGTCTATGTGGTTCGTGCCTTTATAAAACTCCGTCAAATGCTGGCTCCATATAAAGAACTTACAAAAAAACTCGAACAGCTTGAAAAGAAACTGCAAGCTCATGATAAACAGATTGTTACATTGGATCAAGCCATACGTTTGCTTATGCCTCCGCCTGATGCCAAACCGAAAAAACCCTTTGGATTTTATAGCAAGAAGGGCAAAGAAAAGAAATCTGACGCCAAAAAGAAGAAAATATGAATAAAAGAATAAACCTTAAAAAGCCGCCTTTAATTGTGTTCAAAATTTTAGAAATCGCCGGTTGGAGAGAGTGAATAAGAGAGAAATTGAAAATTTGGACGATAAAGAGTGAGATGAAGGAAGCCTAATAAAGAAATTTCCGGAACCACCGGCCGTGCAGAAATGTCCCGCTGGTTTGTTGCCGCAACGATACAGGGCTGCTCACGAGATAATCTGGCAGACGATGGTTCGCGTCCTTGCCCGCGTATCAAAATCGATAAGCACAATCTGCTGCCATGTGCCCAGAGTCAGTTCTCCATCTACAATGGGAACGCTCAGCGATGGCCCTAACAGGCTTGCCCGTGCGTGTGAATGGCCGTTGTCATCGTGCCAGGTTTTTTCGTGTTCGTAATGGCCGTTTGCAGGTGCGATTTTCTCAAACAATGCCGCCATGTCATAGTTTACCAGCCCCGGCTCGTATTCTATGGTCGTGATGCCGGCGGTTGAGCCTACATTAAAAAGCACAGCCGCCCCGTCCTTAACGCCCGAATCCGACAGCGCCGACCGCAAATCCCCCGTTAAGTCCACAACATGGCAGTTGCCCTGTGTCTGAACCTTTATTTGGTATGTCTTAACCATTGTTGGTATTATCCGTTAATGCTTATAATCTGCCCTGCCAGCCAAATATCGATACCGTTATTTAGCCGAATTTGACCTGAAAAGCAACTGTCTTAATGCGGATTTTTGAGGCCTCCGTATCCGTCAGCGGCTTTCATTAGCTGTTTTTTCGGGGATTAGGTCCTGTATTAATGCCTTTTTTGCTGTCAAAGATGGAAAAATCGGATAAAAGTGTAAAATCGGGGCAGAAAGGTCGAAATAAAGAAAAAATTTTGAAAATTTATGTTGACTCTTGAGAATCTCACGCCTAAAATAATATGTAATAGCGGACGAGTGAAGGAAAGCTTGGACGCTGGCGTATTTTCTGTGCGCCCTGCGGGCTGGCTTTGTTGCTCGTTGCAGGAAAAGTATGTTCTTTTACAAGTTAACAGTCAAACCATCCAAAGCAGCGAAAGTGCAGGGCCTGCGGCTGTATTCACGCTAAGCCGTCGGCTCTTAAAAATTGGTGTGCTTGCCGCAGAGCCGAAATCTGCGGCTGGACATAAACTTTCGTTGCGTGAGCGAAACGTTGAGTCCAATTTCTCGAAGACAACGCCCCAATGGGGCTTAGTCAACGATACAAACTGAAGAGTTTGATCCTGGCTCAGAACGAACGCTGGCGGCGTGGCTAAGACATGCAAGTCGAACGGACTATCTTGAAGAGTAATCGGACAGATAGTTAGTGGCGAACGGGTGAGGAATGAATAGGTAACGTACCCCGAACTTCGGAATAGCGTCTGACTGCTTCGGCAGTCTTCCGAAAGGGGCAGTAATACCGGATAATGTCACGGAACATAAGTTTTGTGACCAAAGATTTATCGGTTTGGGAGCGGCCTATTTCCTATCAGCTTGTTGGTGAGGTAACGGCTCACCAAGGCGACGACGGGTAGCGGGACTGAGAGGTTGACCCGCCACATCGGGACTGAGACACTGCCCGGACCTCCACGGAGGGCTGCAGTAACGAATATTGCGCAATGGGCGAAAGCCTGACGCAGCAACGCCGCGTGTAGGAAGAAGCCCCTCGGGGTGTAAACTACTGTCAGGGGAAAGAAAGTTCCGACTCGTCGGGATTGATCTACCCCGGAGGAAGTCACGGCTAACTTCGTGCCAGCAGCCGCGGTAAGACGAAGGTGGCGAGCGTTGTTCGGAATCACTGGGCTTAAAGAGCGCGTAGGCGGAGTGGTCAGTGTCCTGTGAAAGCCCCCGGCTTAACCGGGGAATTGCGGGGCATACTGCCACTCTTGAGGCAAGCAGGGGTGCATGGAACTCTTGGTGGAGCGGTGGAATGCGTAGATATCAAGAGGAACGCCGAAGGAGAAATCAGTGCACTGGGCTTGTTATGGTTCCCGGCTGCGATTTATCGTGACTGGGAGCTTTCTGACGCTGAGGCGCGAAAGCGTGGGGAGCGAACGGGATTAGATACCCCGGTAGTCCACGCCGTAAACGATGTCTACTAGGTTGTGGTTGTTCTGACACAGGCACAGCCGAAGCAAAAGTGTTAAGTAGACCGCCTGGGGAGTACGGCCGCAAGGCTAAAACTCAAAGGAATTGACGGGGGCTCACACAAGCGGTGGAGCATGTGGATTAATTCGAAGCAACGCGCAGAACCTTACCTGGGTTTG
>DUZQ01000080.1 GCA_013349435.1 Planctomycetota bacterium
ACCAAAACAGCATTTACGATGAAAGTCGGTAACATCCATCGATACACTTTTGAGAAGGGTGCATCGAAGTATTCATTGCTTACAATATAGCATAAATGAACCGGACTTACCATTTGTCCGAGGTGGCCGAAACCGTATGCCAGCGCAACATAAGGGTATATCGGCCCGGTCTCAAAGGCGGCTGTTAAAGCCAGCACTATTGGAAAGCTGGTTCCAACAAAACCGATAGCAAGACCTGTTACCAGACCGGCGATGAAAGGTAAAATTGCCGCTACCAGGATTATCGGTACGTTTAAGGCGACAAGCTCCTCTGATATTCGCTCGGCGGCCTTTACGCTTGTGAGCATACGCTGAAAGACCATTACAGTAACGACCAGAATAACCAGTTTCCATATTTCCTTACGCCCCAAGAGCTTCGCTATATTGCGCACGCCAAGACCTCCGCGCAGGCCCGTGATTATGATAGAAGCCGCCAAACCGATGCCGAGCGGCAGATATTTTTCGAGAACATCGTTGGGTTCTATTGATAAGACAGGCAGAATAAATACACGAAACATCGCACTTACACAAACCCAAACTACGATAATCAGCCAGACAGGCGAAGTGGCAATGATAAACCTGCGTTTAGTACCTTTTGCCGGTTCAGCGGAGCTTACATGAAGGTCGGGATGCAGTCCTCTGAAAAGCAATGTTCCCGTACATACCATAAACAGGCACAGGGCTATCTGATACATTACAAATTTATGATAGCTCAAGCCGGTTAAAGTTACAGCCAATATTACCCCGGGGTACAACGGCCACCAGTGTTCCCAGATATGGCGATACCAGTAATTGATTGCCGACAGTTTTACCCCACTCGCCCGGTCGCCTGAAGCCGAGCGGACCATCGGAGCTGAGAAAAGCGCCCCGCCGGGCATCGGCAATAAACCAATCAAGGCCGGAAGTGCGGACATGGCAAAGACGGGCCTGCGAAAAAGCTTATTTGCCAAAGTTACGATTTCATCGAGCCGGCCGGTCGAATCCATAATCGCCGACAGTGTCAGAATGAATATGGTTATTACCACCAGCCCGATTGTCCGCAGTTGAACTGTACCTTGGCCTATGGTTGTGAGGATTGCACTTGGTGTCGCTTGAAAGAACAGACCTATGGTAACCGAACCAACAAGGATTGCTAATGCCAGGGGCACCTTCAGCCGGGCCAGTATCAGAATAAGAGCAAAAGCACCGAGCGTATATAATGTTGCGTACATAACAAAGTTTTATATTTCCTGGCAACCCTAATAATACGATTACTAAAATTCGTTATTATTTCTTCTTTTCGATTTTATTGCCCTGCCGTTGTAGTTGTTGGTTTGTGCGCCGACAGGACATCCAGAATCTTCTTGTCGGTGAGGTCCGTGAGTTGCTTCTTCACTTTTGTCTGCCATCTTCGAGGTATAGTATAGAACACATCTGTTATAAGATTATCCTGGCCTTTATCAATAAGGGCCGTTAAGACTCTCATAGCCGCTTCTTTGTCTTTTATTTGTTTTTCCGGAGAAGGTCTTCGGGTCAGAACAAGCAATTTATGCAATGCAAAATTAGCTGGATGGGGTAATGTTACAGTAGTTGCTCCGACTTTTGTTGTGATGGTATTTTGAACGAGAAAGTCCAGGAATCTAAGCGGTTGGGCATTTAAGCCCAGTTGCGATAAAGGATACGGCTTGTCAGAATCTCTACCTCTTTCAGGAACCAAAAACTCAATGATAATCAGCGGATGCTCCAATCTGACGTATCCTTCTGAGCCGGTGAAACCTACAACAAAACCGAGGTCTTTTAGTAATTCCGCCACATCTGTCTTCTCTTTAATCGCCGATGGCTGGGGAATTAGAAGGTCCATATCGCGGGTTTTAAGAGACACCATATACTTAGTCCGGCCGAAGAAATCTTTGTAGAACAGAGTGCACCAACTCCCCACAAGAACAACGTTTTTCAAAACACCTGCTCTGTCCAATCGTCGCAGAACTTCTACACACAAATCATACTGGCTCTTTTCCACGCAAGGCACTCTCTAAGAATTTGATTTGTTTTTTTACCTCGGATAGCAACTTTCTGTATTTGGCCCGGTATTCTTTGGCCTGTTTATATTTTTGTATCTCTTTATCTCCGGGCTGCTTGCCTTTGTAAACGAATCTGACCTCGCCCTTTTCTCTGACTACCAGGTAGTAATATTCGTGCCCCTTGATCTTCTTTTTTACAAGAGAGCCTTTGGGTAGCCTGGCCAATTGGCTTTCATAATTCCTTTTCATTGCCAGAGAATTGGCTAATTCTTCTTTCAGAACGCTCTTGATGACTTTCATTTTGCAACCTTCAGACAGACAAAAACAGTTACCATACAATTTGTGTTATATTATAGTTTGTATGGTAACTAAAGTCAACGGTTACCATACAAAAGCGAAGTTTTTGTCATTTGTATGGTAACTATCGGCATGGAAATGTGCTTTTAGGTTACCACCAGGCCGCTCTTGATTCCGTCGTTAATTTCTGAATGGCCGTCCATATATTTATTTTCTGAGTTTTGCAAATTTTACAAGGTTGCCTGATCCTTCGACTACCCCATTCGGCTGCGCTCAGGGCTAAAGGCTTTTTCAGGACAAGTTTTGGTTTTCGCATTCTGTTTCTTTTTCTATTTTATTGGCCAGCCGCCGTGGGTGGCGATTGTTTTATTGGTATATAGGCATCACAAAAAAACTCAGCCTGGCCCTGCTGGTCGGCTCTTGTCAGGTTGCAAAGAATCTCTTCTTCGCCGCCCAAGCCGTCTTTTTTGCAGCTAACACATAAATCAGGCTTTGAAATCAAGTCGGGATTGATCTCGGTGCCATCATCATCAAAATATTTAGGAGTATCGTTAGTCATATATTTATTTTCTGGGTTTTGCGAGTTTTACAAGGTTGCCGAATTTATCTTTATTCATAAAAGGTTTCTGAAAATTTTTTATTCTCCCCTCAGAAAATGTATTCTCCTGCTTCTTTCTTTTTTGGACGCGGGAAGAAAGATGAATTTGGCAACAAGCGCCGATACAGTACCACCGAAAGGATTATTGCAGTCACCATAAGTAGGGTCATCACTGCTGCAATAATGATATTCACAGTTGAGGGTGCATCGCCTAATCCGTCCGCTATTTTGCAAAAACCCAATAAACCGAACAAAACAGTAAGCCAATATCCGAGAATATTGAATTTGGCCACAAGGTAGATTAGATAGATATTGATTAGGGGCACGATGATAAGGAGGGGAATAGCCTTGGGAATCCGCAACATGATGAACTCTGCTGCGAACAGGACCTTTGCAATTGTGATAACAACGAGAATTGCTATCAAAACCTTATTCAGTTTGCGGCATTTTTGACAGTCCTGGGGATAGGGTGATATTGTCAAAAGACGTGCAGAAAGAACGTCGTTGTCGAATTTGGTTTTAAGATAATTAAATATTTCAGCCTTGTTCTGGCCATTCGCGAGACGTTCCCGTATCACCTTGTTAATCTCTTTGTTTAGATTGCCTTTTGTCATAATTATTTAAGCCCTAATATAATAATATGTAATACTGTTTCCGCAGATCTTATACTGTCATTATATTCTCCAATTAATCCGTACAAAATCTAATAAATGAGACCTGAGAATCGAATATTCTGTTGCCATAACTGCTCCTATTTTATGGGCCAGCCGTCGTGGGGGACGATTATTTTGTTGATTTGACACATTTATACCACGGATTGGTCTTATTTCCAGAAAATTCCCAGATTGCCCCCTAACTATCAAACCGACTCACCCACTCACCCACTCACCGACTCACCCACTCACCCACTCACCGACTCACCCACTCACCGACTCACCCACTCACCGACTCACCCACTCACCGACTCACCGACTCACCCACTCACCGACTCACCGACTCACCGATTAACCGATTAACCGATTAACCGATTAACCGTTTCCATCCTGCATCGCAACGGCGGCGACGACCGCGAATACCATTTCGGCTCCCGCCTGTTTTAATGTCTTTGCGCACTCGTTCAGAGTCGCCCCGCTGGTGGTAATATCATCAACAAGACAAACAGTTCGCCCCGCAAAATCATGTCCCTTACGGACGGCAAAGGCGCCAGCCACGTTGCGCCTGCGCCTGGCGGGGCTAAGGTTCCACTGCCTGGCGGTATAACGGGTCCGCACAAAGTCGGAGCTGATTTTGCCCTTTGCCTGTTCTATCCCTCTGCACAATATCAGCGATTGATTATACCCGCGCTCCAACCTCCGCCTCCAGTGAAGCGGAACAGCCACGAACACATCTATCTGGTCTAAAAACTCGCTGCCGGCAAATGCTGAATTGACCATAAAACAAAGCTGTGAGTCCAGTTCCGTGCGGTCGCGAAACTTAAATG
The DNA here is from genome assembly GCA_013349435.1 of Planctomycetota bacterium. Lineage (GTDB taxonomy): Bacteria > Planctomycetota > Phycisphaerae > Sedimentisphaerales > Anaerohalosphaeraceae > QNBT01. Next base: position 4,415 of record DUZQ01000080.1, read on the forward strand.
CCAATATCATATTTCGCAGCGACCCATCGTACACGCCCCCTCTTGCTATGCCGTCAAAGTGAAGTTTTCGGTCCTGGCAGTTAGCACAGCCGGTGCCGACAGCGGCGTATTTGCTCGCATCTCTGCCGCATCGGCTGCAGTAATCACCGGCCGCACAGGCCAAAAGCTCATCCCAGCACCTCCGGCACAACCCCTTCTGGTCCTCGGAAATCGAGGTGCCGCAACTGTTACACACCGCAGGCCAAAGAAGGTGATTGAGCCCTTCGAGGGCGGGTCGGCAAAGCCCCCCGACCGGAGACAAAAAGTTTGCTAAAATTGTCGATATCATAAACTGCAATTATACAAACTCACCCGGGCGCAGAAAGAAAATAGTTGACTAATCCGTTCCGGTCGTTGTATAAATAACCTTATCTTGCGGATGTGGCGGAATTGGCAGACGCGCAGGCTTCAGGTGCCTGTGGGCTTTTAGCCCGTGGAGGTTCGACTCCTCTCATCCGCATTTGCCGCTCCGGCTCGCTACGCTCGTCTCCGCGACAGCACACGCTGCTTAACACCAATTTACAGAGGAAACTTTACAGTAGCTTTTCAGGACTTAAATATGGTCAGATATAGCCTGTATCCGGTTAAAATACAACCCATATCTTGTCCCTTTTATCCCATGCCGTCCTTCTCGTAAACGAAGGAAGACAGAATGAGTCAGATTTTTCTTGTATTAGCCCGGACCGGTTTTAATTTCTTGATGTATTTTTTCAACAACAAGAAAAAAACGGCCCTTCGCAAAAAGCAAAAGGCCGCTTCAAAAAATAAATTGACTTGTAGCCAACAGCATAGTTTCGTTAGAAATGGTCCCCCGAAATCCTGCTGTCGTCGTTAACCAGCACCGTATCCTCGGCGTTCTTGGGGAAAGTAGTTGGCGGTCCAGGCATTGGGTCCGGGTTGGAGGCTGGAGTTACTGAACCTATGCGTTTGTCAGCTTCAGTAAAGACGGGACCCCACCCCTGAAACATGGTATAGATGTTGTCGTTCTGATAGCTGATATCCGGCCGTTTCTCGAAACTGGTATGGCCGTCCCCATACAACACGTTCTGTCCTTCTCGGCCATGAGGCTGTGAGTTGGCTATCTGAACCTGCCATGCCGTTGTTGAATCCCGAAGAGGGTCGTCCGGATCATCCACAACCCATTCATTCGCTCCCAGCCAGTCGATGAGTGTCATATAGTCTTTCTTCTTCACAGCTATGGTCCTGGTACCGGCGAAATCAAGCTTGGGGTCGCAGAAGGGATTCTTGTCGGCCAGAATTGCCGTGCTTGCAGAAGCTGTCGCACTGGCAGGGTGAGCAGGTTCACCAAGACCGGCGTCATAGGGCAGTTGGAAAGAATAGCTGAGGTGCTCTTTTGGCAGCCCAGCGTCGTAAACGATTCTCCCTCCTTCAGGAATCGTTGTGTCCACCGATTCTCCGCCAAAGTCCCACAACTCAACAAGATCGACGTTTGCGTCTCCACCTACGCCTTCAAATGCTTTCTCATCACCGCTCCTGCAGATGAAGCTTTTCGGGTCAACGTCTGCGTTCCTTACTAACAGGTACAAGCTTGATGCGACTGTAAGATACCTACTGGGAGGGTCTGACCAACTCTTATCGGGATTCCACCACTCGTATGTCCTGCCAACCTCTGCCCATCGGTGGCCACCGTTACCTCCCTGCATGGGATACTCATCTTCGAAATCCTGGGCGTACACCATCATCGCGGTCCCGAGACCCTTGACGTTGGTGCCACACACCAGACGTTGAGCAAGGCGTTTGACCTTGTTCAGTGCCGGCATCAATATCGCCAGCAGCATCGCTATGATCGCAATAACGACCAACAGCTCAATTAATGTAAAACCTTTCTTTCTCATAAAAATTCTCCTTTCACTTCTTTGAAATTTGCTCCTGTCATCGCTCTCCATACAAAATCGTACAATATAAGTACAGTTCGGCCGCCCCAACGCAGGGCGCACAAAAACAACGAAAAACGAGCAAATCTCTCTGGTTAATCACTTTTCCGGAGAGCAATGTTTTCATACACAAAACCGGCACATTACAGAAAATCCCTTACACCGGCATAGTTCCGCCCCGCAACCGGCGCACAAACTACTCTCGATGCATATATGAACATTGACTCTGGATAGGCTGGTTCGATATGACTTTCGAAGTTATTTTATGATGACTGCTAAATATATTATTTTCTTTACAGAACCTGCCTTAATCCTGATACACTTCTTACATAACATACCATAGCATAACTGTGCTAATCTGTCAAGGGAAAATTTGAAAATTTTCGAAAATTTTCAAAGAATTTTTGCCCTGAATGAATCTTAACACAATCAAACAGTAGTTTTCACTTATTCAATTTATTGAGGTGGTGGGTCTAAGCCTTTGTTTAACAGTGCCTTACGTCAAATACGGCACACTTTGGGCCGATCGGCTAATCAGATACTTCTCCAAGCGAAATTTTGTCTGGAGCCGAAAAAAACTTGCAAATTTGGGATGGTCCGTTTAATTTGGCAGAGTTGACAACAAAATCTTTGTTAAGAGATTCCACAAAAAGTTGTTATGGGCATAGGCGCCAGGCTCCCACAGAACTTAAAAATTGACGGTGTAAATCTGATTCCGTACCTGATCGGTAAAACTAAAAAAGCACCTCATGAAGTACTTTTTTGGCGCATGGGTGATGATTATGCCGTAAGGCGGGGATACTGGAAACTTGTCAAAACCGGCCCCAGCATCGAACTGTTCAATCTCAACGCTGATATTGCTGAGAGCCATGATCTCAGCGCCGAACATCCTGATGTTGTTAAAAGTCTGACAGACGCTTACAACTTGTGGAACACTCAAATGTCAGAGCCGCTATGGGTGCCCAGCAGATGAAAAAGTTAAAAACGCTGATGCCAAAAACTCCATTGCTCTGTGGTTTCACTGTGACTGAGTTTGATTCAATGGCGGGTTTGGCCTCGACCGCCATCTCTGACATCTGACATCTGACAGGTGTGCCGGCTTATAATTCAGTCAGGGGGATGACTTGCGCGCAATAACTTGATTTGTTCTGACCACCTCGGTCGCTCTGCCAACCCGTTTCTAAGCTCAATTCCTTCCAAAACGCCGATAAGTTTTTCTTTTGCCGGCTGCTCCACTTGTTCTGAGCCAAGATAGGCTTCAATTTGGACAATCCACCCATCTTTATCGTCTATATCCTGCTTACCAAGCCGGGCCGACATCAGCCGGCCGACACCGGCGGCATCATTGCTTTTCAAATATATACCCAGCAGGGCATCTCTGACCGTCCACAGAACATCCTGGTCATTTTCATCTTCAGCTTTCTTCTCCGCCATCTCAAACAACGGCCGAACCTGCTCAATGCCCGCCCCATCCGATGCCAGATTCTTGGCCCAATCAGAAACCACCGCTGCCTTTTGTCGAGCCAGGATTTCCGCAATTGCCTCGTATGCCGCCTGGCTGTTGACGCTTGAGTCCACCTTTTTCGCGAGCCACTCAAGGTCCTGGTCCGCACCGACTCGTCCCGCAAGCTCTATCACCGCCTTTCTGATAGCAGGGTTTTGGTCATCCGCAAGGCCGCGTTCCTTAAACACAATCAACGCTCTTATACCGTCTATATTGGTAAGGCCCGCAACGGCTGCCTGGCGCACAGGGGCGTCTTGCTCGACTGCGAGTCCTTCCATAAAAGCCGTCTCGAAAAGTTTCGCCGCCTCGGTCCGGTAGTAGCCGCCCCGTCCGCAGAGAGTCGCCATTATACCGAGCAACTCTCCATAAACAGGGCCGCCCCGGGTCTTGGCCTGCTTTGCTCTGTCGGCAATCAGTTCAAGATATTTCTGCGCCTGAGCCGGCTCAAGCCCGGCCAGCTCGAGAAGCTTGCGTATCACTTCCGCACCCTTCTTGGCTTTGTTTCCATCCTGCTCGACTATGTAATTTCCGGCCAGTTCCAGCGTCTTGTTTCTGACCCCGCTCGGCAGTTCTATCTGTGAACCGGGAGAAAAGGCATAGTAACACGCCTCGCCAAGTGCCTCAAAAATTGCCAAACGAACATCATCGTATTGTTCAATCCCGAACTGCTCGAGCAGTTTCTCGGCCGGATTCAGGTCGCTCATCTTGGACAAAACCTTCGCTGTGGCCAGTCGAACATCCCTGTCCTCATCCGATATCAGACTCAGCAATCCGGCCCCAAACTTCGCCGGCAACGCGGTACCCGCTGAGCGGTGAGAAACCTTGTCCAGCGCCCACAGCTTCACCGCCTTATGGTTACTGCTTAATTGTTCGAACAAAAGCTCGCCACGGGACGCCTCATTCATACCCTCATATTCCTTATCGAGACCTGCAAGATATAAGTCCCGCCACAAATCCCGCTCGGCCTGCAACTTTCGTATCCTTGTTTCCTGCTGCAAAAGCCTTTCACGCCGAATTTCACTCGGACTCTTACGCTGAAGGTCCTTCAATATCTCACGCCACACATCCTTGTCGGTACCGATAGAAATGCCAAAGGAATCCTGAAGCGCGCTCTCGGCTGCACCTGCTATCTCCGGGTCCGCATCATCAAGCAGCCCGATAAGCTCGCTCATCGCCTCCTTGCCGGGCCGAATCTTCAATGCGTATATCACATTCAATCTTATTCGGCGCTCAACTTCATCCGAACGCACAAGTTTTTCCAGTATGCCCGATAACTCGCGATACTTGAATATTAGCATCGCCTCGGCCGCCAATCTTGCATCAAGCCCACTGTCATCAACAAGAATTGCAACCAGACCCTCAAGAAAATCGTTGCTGTTGCGTATCGCGGCGCCCAGGGACCGACAACTGATTAAACCTTTGCAAACCGCCTGCCTGGCCGTTCGATTGTCCTTGCTTAAAAGTGCCTCTAAGAGTATCTCACGAGACTGCCTGTCCTGGCGAAGCAAAAGCTCGACCGCAGCATCATGCCGGCTTTGCTCACTCGCCCCTTGAAACAACGCGTCTTTATATATCCGCAGTTGTCTTGCCGAATCAGCGTTCAGGTTATTATCCAGCGAGTTCAATGGCGTAAACGCTTCGCCGGCGGCGCACCCTCCGCACAAAACGTTCCATATAAGTATCAATGTTGTTATTATAGGTCGAATATTGCGCACAGGACACCTCTTAAAACCTCTTTTTTCGCCAAATATACAGTGTAACGCCAAAAAGAGGAATCCCAAACCAAAATTTCGGATTTTCGCACAATTTCACAAAAAATTTTACAATCCCTCTCTGTCTTTTCATTATATCGGCATACTCGGCGAGCTTATTGAAACTCCCGGCCACGGAGCCATTCCACCCGCCTTGAAAATAAAAAGCCATTGACTACCAGCGATTACACTGCTTTAATACCATCAGTGTTAAGGAGTGTTACTTTTGCCTTGAGGGTCGCGCTCCTGGTAAGGGACAAGGCGGTTGGCGTAGCAGGCCCGATATTCGGGCTAAGGAGAAGAACCTGTGGATACAGGTACGGTAAAGTGGTTCAATGAAAATAAGGGATACGGATTCATCACCCCAGACGCCGGAGGGGATGATCTGTTCGTCCATCACTCTAACATCGCGATGTCCGGCTTCCGCGCTCTTCAGACAGGCCAGAAGGTCGAATACGAAGCCGCCCAGGGCCGTAAAGGTCTCGAAGCGACCAACGTTAAGCCCGTTTGATTTAAAGCACCACTGGCTGTCATCGCAAAAGTCATTGACTCTTCCTTATGAGAGGCTATCCTGAGCATAGTCGAAGAGCCTCACAACTTAGGCCTTCTAATATGGTTTGTTTGCGCCGTTGATCAAAGCTTCATCCCAACCTTTACTTCGCAGCAGCCTTGTGTGCGTTTCGAAGCAACCCGGACCGAAAACGGTGTCGGCGAAGACGGGGGCGCGAGGCAGTAAGTGGCTACATTGGTTTTATGCCTTGTTTTTTTGGGGGGGTAGATTTAGAAGGGTAGTCGGGCGGGGTTGTTATCGTCGGCCTGATATCGGATACAAAAGCTTCTAGTTGCTAATTTTCCTTCCAGCGGCGCTGAAGCCACTTTGGCAGTTGCTCTTTAGCGACATTTTGCCACAATCCCTTTTTTTCTTGAACAGCCTGCTTTTGAAGCTCCACATATCTGTCGAAGCGGTCGTTTGCAAAACGCAGGTCGGCATAAGCGAATCCGTCGGCTACTAATACTTCATTCACGGTTCGTCCGTCTTGCAATTCAAGATGCGCGAGCAGCCTGCCGTATTTGTCTCTGGTCGGGCTTTTTTTGTCCAATATCACTTTAACCTCCTTGCCAAGTGCAAGCTTTTTTGCAAACTCCGTAGCTTCCGGCCCGAAATACATCTGGTCGCCTTTACCGGCGCCCGTCTCAGGCGTATCGATTCCCAAGAGCCGCACCCGTGTATTCTCATATTCGCCGTCGGCAATGCCGATATCCAGCGTGTCGCCATCGACAATGTTGACAACCTTAAAAATTCCGCCGGCGTATTTGTCCACATCGTTTCGGGGCCAGGTTTGGACTATTCGCCGGCGCAGACCGTTGCCCTCACGCCGGTCAAGCCACACAGCCGCCCCGGCCGACAGCACACATACAACAATTAAAACCGTCCGACTCCGCCTGCTCATCGCCAAACCGTTCTTGTCTTTCTTCCCGGCCAAATCCAGATTCCCACATTTTAAGGTAAACTCTTTTGCCTTAAGGATACACCACCGCTATGTCAATCGCAAACGCAATATAAAACATTCAATCGTAAGGCCGTTCAGGCCGATTCACAACGGCGTTTTTTATTTTGCCAGGCAGGGGCTTGACCTGGTTGTTTTTATTTGTTAGAGTTGCTGGTGGTTTATATGGCAAAGCCGAAGGTGGTAATAGGGATATTGGGGTCGATATGCTCCGGCAAGAGCACGGTGGCAAAAGAGTTTGGTCGGTTGGGTTGCGGTGTGACAGATGCCGATTCGATAGCTCACGAACTTCTTGCAAACGATGATATAAGGAGGAAGATCCGAGAGGTTTTTGGAGCGGGGGTTTTTGACGGCGCCGGTTATGTTGACAGGGAAAAACTGGCCGAGGAGGTTTTCGAAGATGAACAGGCAGTGGCGAAGATAAATGAGATAATGCATCCGGCTGTTTTGCTCAGATGCGGGGAGTTGATATCAGAATTTAACGCACGAAAAGATATAAAAGCTATTGTTTTAGATATACCCCTTCTGGCTGAGGCCGGGTGGCTCCGGCGGTGTGACAAGCTGGTTTTTGTGGAGTGCAAAGAGGAGATAAGGGCCCGCAGGGCGGCCAAAAAAGGGCATATTTTAAAAAATCAGCTAAAAAAACGAGAAAAATTCCAGATTTCTCTGGACAAGAAGAAAAAAATAGCAGATTATATAATAGATAACAATTCCGGCTTATCAGCAACGACCGAACAGGTCGAGCGGATTTTCACAATCATAACAGGTAAATAGTAGGTTTTGGCGTAGCGGGGTGTCTCTTCCGAGATTGTCGGCGGGCAATTGACATAATTTAAGCAGCCCAGTGATAAGTCTCTTAACTCCCATATATTGTCGTAAGACATTAGGGACCAAAACAGGTAGAAAATATCGTACCCGCAGCGGTTTAGTGGTAACGCAGAAGGAGTGATTATGGCAAAAACAACAACAAATGATTCGACAAAGAGCACAAAGAAGCGAACACGCAAGTCAAGTGCGAAAAAGGTCGAAACAGTCGAGAAGGCCGAAGGAGATGCTGTGAAAGAACAAGCCCCTGATAAACAGGAGGCTCCAGAGCAGCAAGAGGCCCAATCGGCCCGGGCCGGGGGCCAGCAGGCGGAAGCAGCCGAAAGCCGGTCAGAAGAGAAGACGGACGAGGAATCTATTCACGAGAAGTACGAGCGAATCAAGAAAGGGGACCTTCATCTTAAGGACCTGCAGGACCTTGACGCCGCGGAACTGCACAAGGTGGCAAAAAAAGAAGGCGTTCAGGATTACATGGGTCTGAGCAAGCAGGAGCTGGTATTCAAGATACTTAAGGAGCGAATCCAGCAAAACGGTCTGATGTACGGCGAGGGTGTTTTGGAGGTTTTACCCGACGGCTACGGATTCCTTCGCAGCCCGAAATACAGTTATCTGTCATCGGCGGACGATGTATATGTATCGCCTTCTCAGATAAGGCGTTTCGGATTAAGGAGCGGCAACATAGTAGCCGGGCAGATTCGTCCCCCGAAGGAGACGGAGAAGTACTTCGCTCTTCTGCGTGTGGAAGCGATTAACTTCCAGGAGCCGGACAAGCTTCTTGAAAAGGTGGTGTTTCGTGATTTGGTGCCTTTGCACGCAGATGAAAGGCTCATACTTGAAACAACATCGGATGAGCTGAGCATGCGTATTATTGATATTATCACTCCGATAGGAAAAGGTCAGCGTGGATTGATTGTTGCTCCACCGAGGACGGGCAAGACCATTTTGCTTCAGAAGATAGCCAATGCTATAAGCGCGAATTATCCGGAAGTAAGGATGATGGTGCTTCTTATAGACGAACGGCCTGAAGAAGTTACTGATATGGAGAGAAAAACCTCCGAAAATGTCGAAGTGATAAGCTCGACGTTTGACGAGCCGACCGCCCGTCACTGTCAGGTAGCCGAGATAGTGATTGAAAAGGCCAAGCGGATGGTGGAGTACGGCCATGATGTGGTAATTTTGCTTGATTCAATTACGCGACTGGCACGGGCTTACAACACGGAAATGCCTCATTCGGGTAAGATTCTGACCGGTGGTGTGGATGCGAACGCTATGCAGATGCCGAAGCGGTTTTTCGGAGCGGCCAGGAATATCGAACACGGCGGGTCGCTGACTATCATCGCTACGGCGTTGATTGATACCGGCTCCAAGATGGACGAGGTCATTTTCGAGGAGTTCAAGGCGACGGGTAATATGGAGCTGCACTTAGACAGGAAGCTGGTCGAGAGAAGGACCTTCCCCTCGATTGATATCAGCAAGAGCGGAACGCGAAGGGAAGAGCTGTTGCTTGACGCCAAGGAGCTGGAGCTTGTGTATCGTTTGCGCAAGGTTCTGAGCGAGATGAACCTGGTCGAGTCCGTTGAGCTGCTCAAGACCAGACTGGCCAAGTGCAGAACGAATGCCGAGTTCCTTATGACGATGAGCATGGACTGAGCCAGTAGAGCTTTTCAATCCCTTTTGCCTGCGCCCGGGATTTGCCTTCGGTTAGGCACATAGTATATTTGAGGCCCGCGTTTTGCGCGGAGTTTAGCACGCATTTCTCACAGATCATGATTTTAAGAGGTTTTAACAACACCCACAGGATGACTGTGGGGGTAGTCGAAATATTCGTCGCCCGTCGTTCGAGTCTCGTATTGCGTGATGCGTATTGCATTAAGGCTTGATTCGGCCGCTTCAGCCGCGGCGAGACCGCGTCTCGACGGGTGCGCGGCTCGGCTTCTGTTGATATTATCGCGCGGTAGTTCCATCCCTTTGGCCTTGATTCGACTAAGCTCATCACAGGTCGGCCAAAGGTATAGCTCCCGTTGCCGAAAATGGATTCCAAATC
>DUZQ01000081.1 GCA_013349435.1 Planctomycetota bacterium
ACCAATCGCTACGGAAGAGCAGTTATTGTTCCCTACCGGGTCATCTCCGCCTGCCTTAACCTCAACGTCGTTTGCGTCGCTGGTTCCGATGTTGCCCCGGACTATGCAGTTGTAGAACTGTGCGTTTAGGAAAGTATCGACGCCCTGCAAATACAAACCCCCACCCTTCAAAGCGGTGTTCTTTGATATCGTGCAGTTGTTGAACCGCGGAGAACCACCATAAAAATTAGCGGCTCCGCCGTAGGCGTTTGTTGAGTTATTGGTTATGAGGCAATTTGTGAAGATGGGATTGCCGGTGCCGATGTATATTGCGCCGCCCCCTTTGAAACCTTCGGTGCCTATGGGATTTGCTTGTGCGGTATTATCCGAAATAATGCAGTTTCTGATGCGTGCGGTTTTGTCCAAGGCTCCGATACCGCCCATATACACCGCTCCTCCGCCGCCGATGGCCTCAGTAACCTCATAATATCCCCTTGTAAGTGTAAAGCCATCAATAATGGGCTCATCGGTAAGTTTAAGTATGCGGGTGGTGTCCTGGCCGTCTATTATTGTGATATTGTTGACCCAGTCCCGTTGGCTTCTTTCAGTTTCATTACCTGCAAAGCCGCCATAGATACCAACATTTTTATCTATCTGAATCTGTGAAGAGATCGCATAAATTCCAGCCTTGACCCAAATTTCATCACCGGTATCTGCGGCGGCCGCTACGGCCTCGGCTATGGTCTCAAAGGCCTGTGCCCAGCTTGTACCGTTCCCCGAGGCCGAGCCATCGACGTACCATAGGTCAGCCGATACCGGTAAAGCCCCAAAAGTCAAGGCGGCGATAACCAATAATATCAACGAATTCAATTTGCTTTTCATTATACCCTCCCGAGTCAGGAATTGTTTTGAAGCTAAATATTTTGTCAGGCACCTGCAGAAATTTCTTCCGTGAGTTGTAAATCCGGTGTTGTTGTCGTGGATACCTTAAGGAGCATTAAACCACTCAATTTTAGATACGTTGCTAAGCGCATCTGAACCCATCTCCCATTCTCGAAACCCCCGCTAATCTCAAATAGTTAGCTTATATGATAACTTATAGAGCCTTATTTGTCAAGTCTTTTCTCTGTTTTTGGTCTGTATAGCGGGGCGTCCGATAAAAACAGATTGCTGTTTACAAGGAAGCCAGGGACGGATTCTGAAACGCAAAAATTGTGTGGTGTAAGCCCGAAAAAGTCGTGTATATGGGCGGTTGACTTGATTGTTCGCAACTGGTACAATAGGTATGTTGAGATTTAGTGGTCTGAGTTAGCGAGCATATAAATGGTTGAGCAGACAGCAAATATTTGTGCGTTTGGGATGCCGGGCGGCTGGGAATGGATTATCATTCTGATAGTGGCGGTTCTGATATTCGGCAGGCGTCTTCCGGAGATTGCGCGGGGCATCGGCAAAAGCCTGACTGAATTCAAAAAGGGCGTAAAAGAAGCCCAGAGTGAGGTTACCAAAGAAGTTGAAGATGCCGCCGATGCCGTTGACGCTGAGGGCCCGGACGGTGGGAAAGAAGCCGAAGACGTTCTCCGGTCTCAGTAACGAACCTCCCAAAGGGCCTACCGGCTTTTGCTTTTGCGCCATTGCAGGAACCGGCATATCAGGATGCTTCCCTCAAACAACACGTACAGGGGCACAGCCAGTGCAACGAGTGAAACAGGGTCGGGAGGAGTTGCCATTGCTGCGGCTATTACAAGTCCTAAAATTACAAACTTTCGGGCCTTTATTAGATTCTGAAGGGGAATAAGTTTCATCCTTTCGGCAAAGACGATGGCTATCGGCATCTGAAATGCCGCTCCAAATACCACAGCCAGGGTCAGTACCAGATTGATATAACTTCTGAATGTCCAGTTTGACGCCAATTTCAGTCTTTCGTTAAACCTGATAAACACCCCCAGTGCAATTGGTGCGACTACGAGCAGAAAGAACACGGCTCCTGTAATGAACAGTGCCGCGCTGACAGGCGCAACAACATGAATGAACTTTCTTTCGTGACGGTAAAGGCCGGATGAGACAAAGGCCCAGATTTGCCAGAACACCCAGGGTGATGTTATCAAGAGGCCGAATACCAGGCAGACCTTGATATAGACAATAAATCCTTCGGCCGGCTCAATGGTCTGCAGGTGCCGAATTACGTCCGGAGTATTCATTGTCCTGCTGAACGGGGCTGTAAGGAGGCCGACGAAGAATTTACCAAAGAACAGACAGAATACCATTCCGGCAAACAGGCCGAGTATTATCATTATCAATCTGGCGCGGAGTTCTTCAAGGTGGTCGCCAAGACTCATGGTTTTTAATTCTTCGCGTGCGTTTTTATCCATTTTGGCCGCCTACGGACTAAGCGCTTTGTAATATTTTATTGTTATAACAGTGTATTATACGGCCGGTGTTTTGGCAAATTGTTTCTGGTTTTGGCGGAGCATGAGAGGTGAAGGCTCGCACGCGTTGGGCACAAGTACGTGTTTTGTATATTTTGAATATTGACTATCGCAAAAAAGTTGAACAATTTGGGATAATCGGCGAATATATTATTGCAACTTAGTTGCATTTGGATATACTGAGCCTATAGATTATTCAGGACTAAGTTGCCTTGGTTAATTTTTTGGCCAATGATTTGTTTGAGGCTTCGACTCATTTTCTTTTTTTCTGGATCCCGGCTCAGAGGCCGGGATGACAGAAGCGTCAGAGGCCGGGATGACAATAGTGTTTGGATGACGAAGGGCCGAAGATGTCAATAAAAGAAAGATTGCTGCACATCGGCGCTGAGCTTAGAGGCCACATGCCTTTTACGGCGATTGGTGCGATAACGGGCATAATTTTTATGCTGATATTCAGAAACCTTGACAAGGCTCATATCAACGTGCTGTTTGCTGTTTTTCATCCGGGTCACGTGGTGCTCAGCGCAATGGTAACGGCATCAATTTTTTCTATGCACCGCAAAGCGAGAAACTTCCTTCTTGTGCTTGTGATTGGTTATGTCGGCTCGATAGGTATCGCAACACTGAGCGATTCAATCATACCGTATTTCGGCGAGAGTCTGTTCGGACTGTATATTCAGCCACATTCGGCCCCCGGTGTGCACGCCGGGGGTGACATCCATGAGTCTGCCCCGGGTACTGATGATATTGGAACGGATGAGCACGGGCATAGAATTCATCTCGGCTTTATCGAGGACTGGTATATAGTTAATCCGGCGGCATTACTTGGTGTTCTGATTGCATATTTTCTTCCGCGAACAAAATTTCCACACGCCGGTCACGTTTTAATCAGCACCTGGGCGTCGTCTTCGCATATTTTGATGAGTATGACCGGTGATGTTACAGTGGGCGTAATGGCTGGAATCTTCGCGACATTATTTGTCGCGGTTTGGCTTCCGTGCTGTATCAGTGATATTGTCTTTCCACTGCTTTTCGTCAAGTCGGATCTGGCGCATAGCGACGGGCATGCTCCTTATATTAAAGGCCATAAACCTCACACTAAAGAGTATATGGCCACTTAAGATTATCGGTAGCTGAAATCACAGCAATGGTATCAAATACAAGACAAGAAGCTTGTAGATTATTGGGCGGCGCCAAACTACGACGTACCGCCGGTCGGCTGGCGGTTTTGAGCACTCTGATAGAAGCCGGCAGGCCCCTTACGCATGAGCAGATAAGGGCCAGACTTGCTGAGGCCGCTCCGGACAAGGTAACAATTTATCGAATTCTTGAAAATTTTTTAGAGGTGGATATCGTTCACAAGGCCTTCCTGAGAAAAAGGGCCTGGCACTTTGAGTTGGCCGACAGGTGCACCGCCAGGCAATGCCACCCTCATTTTACCTGCACGAGTTGCAACCGGACTTATTGTTTCACGGATGCGGTTTTGCCGATGGCAAAATCGCCGAAAGGGTTTACCGTCCATCATCAGCGGGTACAGCTCGAAGGCCTGTGCCCTGATTGTAATGAAGGCGAGCGAAAAAATTAACAACAGAAACGCGGGGACCCAAGCCGCCCGATATTGGTGTGGGGCGCGGCGTACTCTGCGGTGAAGTATCCGGGTTAGACGGCGATTTTATTAAAGAAAACTATTGTTATAGTACGAATTGAGAGATAGAGTTGAAGATAATCTATCGGAATCGGCTTCGGTTTGAAAAATGAAGTTTTCGTTTCGTAGCATTATGCTTATTGTTGGAATGACGGCGTTTTGTGGTTTGACCACAGGTGCCGTATTTGCCCTTCATATCGACAATTGTTGCAGTCATAAGTCAAACGACAACCACGATGGTCCTTATTCTCAAGGGCACGACAGTTCAAAATGCCCGATTTGCCTGGCTATGCACGGCCATACAGGGAAATTTTTTGTTGGTTGGCAGCTTCAGTACGTTTCCTCGGTCGCTTTTGACCGGTGTATCATCTTCGAGCAAAGTATATCACCGTCGGTTAACCAAAGAGAACCTTTCGTACCGCGCGGCCCCCCTTCGCTCGTTAAGTAGCAGCAAAAAGAGCTTATCCCGGAAAAGGTTGGTTCGTCTGAGCTTTCACCAAGACGGGTATATACACATTATTGATACTTTCTTCAGGTATATAGCGCCGGGAACAGGTCTTCTAATTGGATAAACCCTTTCTGTCTTAAGGCATTTTGAGGAGCTTTGATATGTTGAGTACAGATTTTATTTTGAAAGTTTTTCTTTTGGCATTATTTGCAAGTTCTGCTTTGGCACAGCAAGCAACAGGACAAGCCGCCGGCATCGAGGAATTGAACGAACGTATTATGGAACTTCAGAGACAGATTATCGAGATGCAGCACAAGCATAATGCTGAAATTGCAGAACTGAAGAACCGTATAAACCAGATTTCCTCCGGGGCCGGCAAGGAGAAGGAAAAAGGCGAGATTGCATCTTTGCGAAAGTTGGCCGAGGCTGCGGCGGTGGAGGGGGCTGTTTCCCAAGAGCCGGCCAAAGAGGTTACTTACGAATCAGGCGGCCTGGGCCTGCAGGCCCTGAACCCGGAAATCAGTTTTGCCGGAGATTTTTTGTTCTCCACCAGACAGGACGAGTCAAGTGACCAGAGCAGCAATTTCGATTTTCGCGTTCTTGATATCCACGTTGAGTCATGGCTGGACCCGTACACGAGATTTAAGGCGGCAATACCTGTAACCGAGGATGAAGCCAAGCTCGGTGAAGGGTATATAACTTTATATGATATTGCCGACAATATTAATCTGACGCTGGGCAAGTTCCGTCAGCAATTCGGCGTGGTGAACAGGTGGCACAAGCATGCTCTTGACCAGGTTGATTTTCCGTTGGCTTTGCGCCAGGTTTTCGGCAACGGAGGCTTGAATCAAAGCGGGGCAAGTATTGACTGGATAATGGAACCGGCCGATGACGTTTCGCAGGAGTTGACCTTTCAGGTTACGGACGGTTCAAACAGCCGATTGTTCGGCGAAAACAGCCATAACAGGCCAAGCCTGTTAGCTCACTATAAGAATTATCGGGATTTGTCGAAAGACACATATCTGGAATATGGGCTTACCGGCCTTGCTGGCTGGAACGATGAATGGACCGTAAGCAGCACAATGCAAGACAGCAGGAAGATGACGACTGTTTTGGGTGCGGACCTGTCTCTGTTGTGGGAGCCGACCGACAAGATGCGATATCGCAATATAGAATGGCGCAGCGAAGCATATCTTATGGATAAAAGGCTTCTTGCACCGGATGGTTCAGGCTCGGACAACATCAACGCGTGGGGTCTATACAGCTATTTGCAAAGCAAAGTATCGCGGACGGTGGATATCGGTATCCGGGCTGACTATTTCAGACCCGATAGTAAGGACTATGCCGATAGTACGCTGTCACCATTAGCGGTAACAGGAGATAATCCGTATATGTGGCAGATAGCTCCGTATATCACCTGGTGGCAAAGCCCGTTTGTCAAGTTCAGACTGGAATATAACCACGCCGAAGGCAGCGGGATAGATGTCCCCAGGGATGTTATCTGGCTGCAGGCGGTATTTGCTGCCGGGCCACACAAACATGAACGTTACTAAACACAAAGGAGCAGATTAGATGAGAAATACATTGCTGACAATCATCATCACGGTGATTACGGTAGTTGGTGTGCTCGGCATCGCCGCCGAGGCGGCAAACAAAACAACTTTAAAGGTTGTAACGACACTGCCGGACTATGCGTTTTTGGCCGAGGCAATAGGAGGCGACAGAATATCGGTTACCGCGATAGTCAGGGGCGACCAGGATGCGCACTTTATTCGGCCAAAACCCTCGTTTTCAATGGCTGTTCGAAAGGCGGATGTTCTGGTATCAACTGGACTGGATTTGGAGCTTTGGCTGCAAACGGTAATCGACAATTCCGGCAATCGCAAAATTCGAAGCGGTCAGAGCGGCTATGTATCAGCCAGTTACGGCATGAATCTTCTTGAAAAGCCCAAGGTAATGTCAAGAGCAGAGGGCGGCCTGCATATCTACGGAAATCCTCATGTTACGTGCAGCCCTATTAATATGAAAGTTGCCGCCCGTAACATCGCAACAGGCCTTATCAAAAACGACCCTGCGGGAAAGCAGATTTACCAAGAAAACTTAAAAAAGCTCGAACAGGAAATTGACGAGCACCTGTTCGGGATAAAGCTTGTCCAGATGCTCGGCGGTGAAACCTTATGCAGTCTTGCCGAGCAGGGCAAGATAACCGGCTTTCTCGGGGAGCATGAATTTGAAGGTAAGCCATTAATTGAGTACTTAGGCGGCTGGATAAAAAAAATGCTGCCCTTGAAGGGACTGTCTGTTGTCAGTTACCACAAGAACTGGATTTACTTTGCAAGGCTTTTCGGCCTGGAAGAGGCCGGGTATGTCGAGCCGAAACCGGGCATACCGCCTTCGCCGAAACACGTAACCGAACTGGTCAATATGATGCGGGAAAAAGATGTCAGAATTATCCTTGCCGCCAATTACTTTGATGAGCAGAAAATCAGGACGGTAGCGGGCAGGGTGGGCGCCGAGCCTGTTATTGTCCCGCTGTACGTAGGCGGCGCACCGGGAACTGATGACTACTTTCAATTAGTGAACTTGTGGGTCAACAGATTGTTAGAGGCGGCCAAAAAGAAAAACGTCTTAGACGTTGAAGATAAGTGAAATATCAGGAGATAGCTGTGATGTCGGAAACGGCAAGATTTTTTCTGCTCCAGACCACTTTAATCGCGGTCGTATTGGTGATGCACACCTATATCGGTCTTCATATAATCAGACGCACGCTGATATTTTCCGACCTTGTTTTGGACCAATTAGCTGCGTTTGGAGCACTAATCGGTGTAGGCCTGGGTGTGCGTTACGGTTCGGCTGGTTCTTACGTTTCCGCTATGGCGGTTGTTCTGGTCGGTGCGGGATTGTTAAGCCTGATAAAACCGACCGGCCGAGCGATACCTCGTGAAGCAGTCATCGGTATTTTGTATGTGCTGGCACTGGCTCTTACGCTGCTTCTTGGAGATAAACTCCAGGGCGGGGCGTCTTATGTAACAAAGGCACTTTCTGGAGCTATGCTGTGGGTAAGCCGGCCTCTGGTTGTTGTAACGGTTGTTGTTTATATCGGTCTGATGATTTTTCATTACAGGTTCCGGTCCAGCTTCATCGCACTGGCACAGGAGCCTGAGAAGTTAAAAAACGAGAAACTGTGGGACTTTTTGCTTTTTACCACGCAGGGGATTATCACGGTGCTTATCGTTCCTATTGCGGGGGTGTTATTGGCCTATGCTTTTTTAATGATACCAGCCGCTATCGCCGCTATGTTCACCACAAAGTGGGCACCGGCTGTCATATTAGGATGGAGCATGGGATTTATGGCCTGCATGATCGGTTTAAGCTCATCGTACTTATTTAATTTGCCTTATAGTCCCAGCATAATTCTGTCTTTAGGGGCGTTTTTCGTTTTTGCAGTTGCTTTACGGTGTCTTTTGAGCCGAAACGGTGCACCGACGGCGGGCGGGAGGTAGAAAGGATGCAGATAATACAGATACTTGGTTTGCCTTTTCTGGCGTGTGTGATAATGGGCGTTATTTTGGGGTACATGGGGATTAGTGTACTGAAAAGAGAGGTCATCTTTGTTGACATCGCGTTGGCTCAGATTGCAGCGGTAGGCTCGATTGCCGCTCACCTTGCACTTGAAGTACATGGAGATTGTCTCACAGGCTATGCGAGTTCACTGGCTTTTGTTCTGTTAGCGGCGGTGTTTTATGCGTTTGTTCGCAGGCGGGTTTTCCAGCTCTCTCTCGAGGCGGTTATAGGCATTTCTTATGCTATTGCCGCGGCGGGCGCACTTTTTCTTGTCGGTATAGCACCGGGCGGGCATCTTCACGTGCAGACTATGCTGTCGGGCAGCCTTTTATGGGCAACATGGCGTGACGTTATCACGGCTGTTGTGCTATTTTCTTTAGTGGGGTTTTGCTTTTTCATTTTTCGCAGGCCTTTCAAACGAATATCCGACAACTACTATGAAGCCGTTACGGAGGGAATGAATGTAATATGCTGGGACTTTGCATTCTATGCGCTATTGGGCGTGGTGATTACATTGGCGGTTCGTATAGCGGGTGTGGTGGCTGTGTTTGCATTTCTTATTATACCGGCCACGACATCGGCAATTGTTTCACCGGGTGGAACCGGGCGCATTGTTATTACCTGGCTGGTGAGCATATTAGCGTCGGTCGGTGGGCTTTTGTTCGCCTATTACCTTGATTTTTCTATCGCTCCTTCGATCGTCTTATTTCTTGTTTTGCTGCTTATAATTGTGTCGATAATTAGCAAATATTTACAACGACAGAAGGTACGATTAGAATAGCCCGCATGACAGTGTATCCGTTGAAATTTCGGCCGATATTTAAGGAGCGTATCTGGGGCGGGCAGGTACTGAAGACCGTGTTCGGTAAGGAACTGCCGGAGGGAGCTAAGATCGGTGAAAGCTGGGAATTGGCCGACCTGCCGGAGGATAAATCCGAGATTATCAACGGGCCTTTAGCAGGCATTACAATCGATAAGGCTATTGAAGAGCTGGGGGCGGCAATTACAGGTCGTGATGATTATAAACCGCCCTTTCCGCTTTTAATCAAGATTTTGGATGCTAATGATATTTTGAGCGTCCAGGTGCACCCGGATCCCGATACCTGTCGGCGAATGGGCAAAGGCGACCCGAAAACGGAATGCTGGTATATAATCGATGCTGCACAAGATGCGGTGATTTATAAAGGCCTGAAAAAAGGGGTAACAAAAGAGCAGTTCGCTCAGTCAATTGAAGACGGCAACTGTGAAGAGCTTCTTGATAAGGTGCAGGTTAAAAAGGGAGAGTGTCATTTTCTGCCTGCCGGTACATGTCATGCGATTGGGCCGGGCCTTTTAATTGCCGAAATTCAGACACCGTCCGACACCACCTACCGGGTTTTTGACTGGAACCGTGTCGATGACTCTGGCAAAGGTCGGCAGCTTCATATCGCAGACGCCCTTGAGAGCATTCACTTCGACCCTTCCGGTGATGACCTTTTTGTCAAAACGGCCGGCAGGCTGATCGATTCGGACGTATTCAAGGTCGATAAGGGCCGCCAGACGGCAGGCGGGGAGGTTTTGTTGTCACCGGGCAAGATGAAAGTTGTAATGTTTATCACAGGCGCCGGATGCATCACGGCAGAGGCTACTGAGAATGTATGTTTCAAGAAGGGCGATACGCTTCTTATACCAGCGGCTTTTGAGGGTGTAATGCAGTTTGAATCTGACACCGAGCACCTTACCATCACAGTTTAATCGGTGTGGGCAGCTCGCAGAGAGCGGAAACCGCGGGTGAAACCCGCGGCTAAATAAAGTGAAAATCTGTATCGGGCGGCTTGCACCGCCGCGCTTCTGTTTTTTTGGTTTAGGCGCCGGTGTGCTTCTTTTTTTTGTTTCGCACCGCCTGCGCTTTTGCTTTTTTTCGTTTTGCGCCGGTGCGCTTCGGCTTTGTGGGTCAAGAACCGTGGGCCAATAACCTTTTTCTTTTCGTGGTGGGGCATATCACTATTGGTAGGGGGAATTTTCGATGGAAAATTAAACCTTGACAAGCCTTTCGTCCGATAGTTAAATTAGGGAAATGTGGTAATATGGGAGGTCGGAAATTGTCCAAAATTCAGTAAGGGAGACAAGGATGGGCAAAGTAAAGGAGTTGTATACGACCGGTGAGGCAGCGGAAGTTTGCAGCGTTAGCCAGCAGACGATTATTCGATGTTTCGATTCGGGCAGACTTGAGGGTTTTCGCATTCCGGGTTCTCGATTTCGCAGGATACCGCGTGAAAGCCTTATCAAGTTTATGAAGGACAACGATATACCGTTAGACAGGTTCTCCAGCGGCAAGAAAAAAGTCCTGATAGTTGATGATGACCCTGAGATTGTAGAGCTGATGGTTGATGTTCTGACGCGTGACGGCCGGTTCGACGTTAAGACCGCCTCAAGCGGTTATGACGCGGGGCTGATAACCCAACAGTTTTGTCCGGACCTGATAATTCTTGATTATATGCTGCCGGATGTCAACGGTAACGTTGTTTGCCAGACCATAAAGAGCAACACGGAGTTTTCTGATACGAAAATCATAATTGTCAGCGGCGTTGTTAATCAAAGTGAGATTTCGGTTCTGCTGAAAGCGGGCGCCGAGGATTTCATGAAAAAGCCGTTCAACATCACCGAACTGGTTGATAAAATCGCCGGCGTCCTGCAGTTGCAATAGCAGCCTGCCGGTGCCGGAAGGAGCAGAGGGATTATTGATGGTTAAATCGGTACAAAATACGGCGGCGGCTCGGCAGGTTGAACTGATAATCCGTCAGCTTGATTCACTTTCCACATTGCCGGAGGTGGCGGCGGAGTATTTAGCTAAACTGGCGGACGACCGGATAGACAGGTCGGATTTAGGGGGGATAATCGAATCTGATGCCGCCCTTACAGCGAAGATATTATCGCTGGCCTATAAGGAGCGTGTGGTTTTTGCGGATGATAAGCCTTCTGTGGCCGAGGCGGTGTCGAAGCTGCCGGGGCCTATGATTCGTGAGGCGGTTCTTTCGAGCAAGGTATTCAGTGCATTTGAAACCGGTTATGATGCCGACAACGTGCGCTCGCCCGGCCGAAAACAACTCGCACTGCATGGTCTGGGTGTGGCGTGCTGTGCCGCCGATATTGCAGAAATTGTCTTGGGCCGGGGGCGGGGGCAATCGGCCTTTTCAGCGGGTCTGCTGCATGACATAGGCAAACTGGCGCTGGATGAGGTTATGCCCAAAAGCTTTGAGCGGATGGTTGGTGAGGCAAAGTCGCAGCACACATCTTTGCTGAGTATCGAGCAAAAGCATCTTGGCATCGACCACGCGGTGATAGGCAGGCGATTAGCCGAGAAATGGCATCTACCGGGCGAAATAGTTCTTGCTATATGGCTTCACCACAGCGATCCGGAGGTTATCTCGGAGAATCTGCCGGATGCTCGAATGGCCGGTATTGTGCGCCTTGCCGATATTATCAGCCGTCAGTGTAATATAGGGATGTCGGGCAGTTTCGATTCGCCGGATTCGGTTTCTGTCTCTGAGATGACCGATTGGTTGAGGGTTTCGGCGGAGCAGATTGCCGGGATACGCAGCCGGCTGGCTGGGGAGGTCAGGCGAAGGAGCGAGCTTCTGGGTTTGGAGGCGGCGGGTGGTGCGACGGCTTATTGTGAGCTTATAGGTTCAACGGCCGCAAAACTGGCGCGTGATAACACCCGGTTGACAACTGCGAATCGCCAGTTGCTTACCGAGGGTGCTCATATGACTTTTGTGAACGAGTTTTTGTCTGGTGTTAATGCGGATATGTCGGCTGTCGAGGTGGCGGGGATTTTTGCGAGTGGTTGGCAAAAGCACTATCAGACCGGTTCGGTGTGCGTTTATTTTAGGTCTGATGACGGCGAAGGTCTTTATGAAGCGGTGGTTATTGATGGTTCGGGGCAGATGAACGTTCAGGTAATCAGGCTGCCGGAAGGGATTAAATCAGCCGATGAGTTCGCGATAACCCAGGTCGATGGCTTGTTAAGGCGGCTTTTGGAGCAGATTGAATGTGATTTTGACATAAGCAGGACGCTGTCGGCACCGTTGCTGGTCGGCCCCGGCCACATCGGAGGCATTCTTTTTGAGCGTCGCGGCCCTGCCGAGCCGAGCCGGCAGTTGGATCTTTTCGCTATGGTCGCTTCTGTCGGGGCACAGATTATCGCCTTGGCGTCGGCACGTTGGGGCCAGCAAAGGCTGGGCGAGAGATTTGCCGAGCTTTTGGGAAAGCTCCGCCAAAGCCGTAACCAGCTTGCTGCTGCAAAATCACTGGATGCTATAGCCGAGACCGCGGCAGGGGCCGCGCACGAGCTGAATAATCCCCTGGCCGTGATATCGGGACGCCTGCAACTGCTTTACCAGGCCGAGAGCGACCCGAAGAAGAAAGATACTCTCAGGCAAATTCAGGAACGCGCCGCCGAGATAAGCACAATAGTCGCCGACCTTATGAACTTTGCCAGGCCTCGTGACCCGGCTCAAAAAATGGTCGCCGTACATGCACTGGTTGATGAAGCGGTTCGTCAAACCGCCAAGGCCGCCCGACTTAAAACGCTAAAAACCGAGCTTGTCTCAATTGATGAGCTTGGCGAGGTTTTCGTTGACGGTGAGCAGATAGTTACAGCAATTGCGAATATTTTGACAAACGCGCTGGAATCTTACCCTGATGCTGCCGGGCCTATAAGGATAGATGCCGGTTGTGAGCAACCGGCTGGTTTGGCGGCGTTTCAGATTATAGACCGCGGGTGCGGGATGGATGCAAATATACTGTCAAAAGCTGTCCAGCCGTTCTTTTCGGCGCCGCCTGCCGGAAGAAAACGGGGGATGGGCCTTGCCCATGCACAACAGCTGATTCGACTCAACAACGGCTCGTTCAATCTGGCAAGTTCACCCGGTGCCGGCACGACCGTAACAATTCTCCTGCCAACGAGTCAGTGAATCGGTGTGTCAGGTAGGGGGAATTTTATTGCTAAAATTCGCTTTTTTTACTTTTTTTTTCGAAATTTTAGCGAAAAAACTACAAGACGCTTGTTTTTTTCGTCCCAATGTGGTATTCTCGAGTATATTAAGAGCACAATAGTGAATGGGGAAAGTTTGTCTTCAGAGTTTTTAGGTGCTATACAAAAGCGGTAATGCGGTAATTAGGATGAGCAAGTGCTGAGGTTATATGTCTTCAAGAATGAAAAAAAGCAGTGGATTCACGCTTTCTGTCATTGGCGCCAAGGCGGGAATCCAGAAGCGGAAAAACAGAGGTTTTACGTTAATCGAGCTTTTGGTCGTAATCGCGATTATTGCGCTGCTGCTTAGCATTTTGACGCCGGCACTCAATACGGTCAAGGAACGCGCAAAGCGGATTTTATGCTCAAACCGGCTCAAGCAGTGGGGAATAGCCATCCACCACTATAATGCCGCAAACGATGACAGGATGATGAAGATGGTGAAAAGGTGGGGTGGTGTTTATTTTCCATGTTATATATCAACTATAAGAAATTACCCGACGAATCTTGACGATGATGACGATATACAGACTGACGAATGGAATGCGTGGAGGATAAATCCATACCTTGAACTTATCGACAAAAATTATGACGATGATGTGAATGGAGGAGGAGTAAGCGATTTGATAACGTGTCCGAATTGCAGCGGTGAATTTATGCAGGACTGGGTATATGAGGTGAATTGGCCAAACCATAATTTTATGGAGATTGCATATTGCTATTGGGCGGGTATATCTCGAGTTTTTACTGATGCTCCGAATCAGTGCAGTTTGCAGGCTACAAGGTATTTGACCACGGGTGGTCCAAGCCCAAAGAGACTGCTGG
>DUZQ01000082.1 GCA_013349435.1 Planctomycetota bacterium
GATTTGGCGTAGATTGCAGCAAGACAGTAGTACATCATAACAGTTGATTTTGCGAGTTGTCATTGCCAGGCCGGGGAAGCGGGCCGCGGTAATCTCGAACCTCCGAAAGCCCCGGATTGCTTCTTTTCGCTCGCAATGACCTGATCCGGCATCTTTTCAACAGGACAGGCTTTGATGCGGCATCCGAAAAACCGACCCATGTCATGCCGGGCCTGACCCGGCATCCGGAAAACCCACTGTGCTCTTTAGGATACCACGTATCGGTCCTTTTATCTAAATTCATTATCATAAGTAAAATGGAGGGCCTGCGGGAAGCAATCCACAAAGGACGATAATTCGGTCCTTGATTTATTGATTCTACACTCCGAAGCTTGTCCCTACCGCCAAGGCGGCTTTGATGAGGTAGTGATTTTTCGGTACGGTTTTTATTTTGCCCGCCACACGCCGAAGCGGTATGCTTGTGAGTTTTCCGTCCTTGTGAACGACAAGGTGATTTCTCGTACCGGCCAATAAAAGCTCAATCGCCTTATACCCGAAGCTGGTGGCAAGGGTTCTGTCAAACGGCGTAGGTGTGCCGCCCCTCTGCACGTGCCCCAAGATAACCGCCCGGCAATCCAGCCCGGCTGCTGCGCCGATCTGCTCAGCCAACACATTTGCTATCCCGCCCAACCGAACAGGGTCGGGGCTGTCTTTAATCCTTTGGGCAACGACCACTTTGCCTCCCTTCGGCCTGGCTCCTTCCGATGCAACAATAATGCTGAACCTCCTGCCCCGCTCGGAGCGACGTTTTACAACCTCACATATCTTATCAAGCTCGTACGGCATCTCCGGCAGCAGTATCACGTCTGCTCCGCCGGCAACACCCGAATGAAGCCCTATCCAGCCGGCGTATCTTCCCATCACTTCAATTATCATCACGCGGTGGTGCGAGCTTGCGGTCGTGTGCACCTTGTCAATCGCCTCGGTGGCTGTGGTAACCGCCGTGTTAAAACCAAAGGTAATATCCGTACCATAAAGGTCGTTGTCAATCGTCTTGGGGACGCCCATAACAGCAAGCCCTTTTGCGGCGAATCGGGCCGCTGAGGCCATTGTCCCATCCCCCCCGATACATATCAGAGCATCAACTCCATAGCCGGTCAGCAGCTTGATACACTCATCGGAAAGGTCTTTTGTCCGCGTTCTTTTGCCGCTTCTGGCAGTGTATTTGAACGGGTTTGCCTTATTGCAAGATCCTAAGATAGTCCCGCCGACAGTCAAAATGCTGCTAACATCATCATAGGCCAGCGGGTGCATCCGGCCTTCTATAAGTCCCAGATACCCGTCCTCAACGCCCCATACCCCAAGACCGTATTTGTTTATCGCGGTCTTGGCAACGGCCCTGATAACCGCATTGAGTCCGGGGCAATCGCCACCACCGGTCAATACAGCTATCGATTGTATCTTCGCTTTCATAAACAGGAACCAGTTATCTCTATTTTAATATGGAGTTGAGCATATCCAGATAGTCGGAGAGCAGGCGGGTAATAAGGAACTTCCGGCGAACAGTCTCGATACCATTATTGCCGAGCCTTTTGCCTTCCGCGGGATTTTTAAGTATCCTTATAATTCTGTCCGCAAAGCCCTCGATATCAGTCGGTTCGAGAAGGAAACCGTTTTTGCCGTCCTCAATCTGCGAGGGTATGCCCCCGACATTCGAGGCGACCACAGGTGTTCCCTTCCAAAGGGCCTCGGTTACCGCCAGGCAGAATCCTTCCCTTGTGGATTTTTGTATTATGACGTTCGAGAATCGCTGAATGGAGTTAACCAGGGACTCGTTGTTGCCCACAACAAAAATGATGTCGCCCTTTCTTGCAAACCTGTTGGCTTTGCGATATACCTTGTTATACATCCTCAGTCCCTCAGGGTCATCACTTGCGACGTTGTAGCAGAAAACAAGCCTGCAATCCACCTTCTGTTTAACCAGCTTAAATACATCTATAATACCTTCGGGGTCTTTCCACGGGTCAAGACGTGAGACCTGGGTGATAACGGGCTTATCCATCGGCACTCCGGCCTTTGTAATGTACTCCTGAATTACTTTGTTACCGATATGTCTGTTTTTCTGACTCAGGGGATTGATCGCGGGAAACATGAGTCTCTGGTCTATCGGAAAATCCTTTTTAAAATACTTCTCACTCGAAAAGACAATCTGGTCGTATTTGAGCAAAAAGCCCTTCATAAAATCAAAAAGGTCTTTATGCGGCTCGGTCAAATCTATATGACAACGCCATATCCACGGCTGATGCTTCCGGTAAGACCTTATCAGCGAAAGTGGTTGTGGGTCGTGAATGATAATACAGTCGTGATCGAGATGTGTAAACCTTGCAAAATTATCGTTGACCTTAAGATAAAGACTTTTTTTCTTCTCGGTCAGGTTTAATTTCGCTCCCTGCAGAGCGTTATGGAAGCTTTTGGTAACCTCAAAAAATTCCTGGCTGCCGTGCAGAATCCGCCAGCCTGCATCTATACCCACATCGTTCATAAGCGACACAAGAGAAAAAAGTATCTCTGCGACGCCTCCTCCCTGGTAAGTAGCGTTGACATGGACTATATGTTTACCGTAAAGGCCCCGTGCCCTTGCGTAAATCTCTGCAAGCACTTCATCCGGAACCACGTGACGAAAATGTTCAAGTCTTAGCATACAAACTCCCTAAATGTCATCTTGTAATTCGGTTAATTCGTTCAGTATAGCCCGGAATTCATCCACCGTATAGACGTTAAATTTCGCCTTTGAAATACCATGCCCCACTTTAATCGAATACGCCTCCGGCGGCAAAATTTCGAACAACTCATCATCGGTATAATCGTCGCCGGCGGCTAAGATAAAATCCCATTTGTCCTTTTGAAGCCAGATCTGAGCCGCACGCCCCTTGCTTACGCCGATATTTTTGACCTCCAGTATTTTATGACCTTCAAATACGCCGATGTTCAAATTCGCGGTCAGGTCCATCAGTGCCGCCCGAAGCTCCTGGCTGCGGATGTTTGCTAACGCAGAATCCGACCGGCGGTAATGCCACACAAGACAATAATCCTTTTCCTCGACAAACGACCGGGGCGTTCTGTCGGCATACAACTCAAGGACAGGTCTGATATTGTCCTTCCAATCATCCCGCAGAGGCTCGATTAAAGCCCATTTCCTGCTGTTCCTGGGCTTGAGCCAGGCCCCGTGTTCGGCAATTAAGGAAATATCAAATCCCGAAAACCATCGTTCCAATGTATCTTTATCCCTGCCGCTGATTATCACAATCTCGTTGTTGGAATTCTTAGTAAGGCTTGAAAGTAATTGGCAAAGTTTCCTGTCGGGACCGGCCTTTTCCGGGCGGTCTGAAAAGCCTATCAAAGTTCCGTCATAATCAAGCAACAACAACCGTTTTGTGCTGTTCTTAAACGCCTCAGCAAGATGCTTACGGTTTTTACTGGTTAGCTTTTGAACTGAAAGTTCATCCTGTGCTCTTTTCACGTCTGCCAAACACTCCAAAAAATCACTTGCCCATCTTTTTACCGTATATCGGGAAATCCTGCTCTGCATCGCCCTGTTACGCTCGATCTGTTCTGGTTCGGGCATCTCAAGAGCTTCTTTTATAGCCCTGATGATCGAGGCCTTGTCGTTGGCATTGATTATGATTGCTTCACCTAACTCACTGGCGGCGCCCGCCATTTCGCTCAATATCAGCGAACCCCTGCCGTCCTTTTTGGTGGCTACATACTCCTTCGCTATAAGGTTCATCCCGTCGCGAAGTGGAGTTACCAACGCTACATCAGCAATATTATAAAGAGCGGCAAGACGCTCGAATTGAACCATCCTGTAAAGGTACCAGACGGGCATCCAGCCGATAGAACCGTGTTCACCGTTAATCCTGCCCACAAGACCCTCAAGTTGTTTTCTTAAGTCCATATAATCTTCAACACCCGTCCGCGACGGAACCGCCAAAACTATCATCGTAACATTTTCTTTGTATTCGGGATTCTGCGACAGAAATAAATCAAACGCTTCGAGTCTCTGGATAATTCCTTTGGTGTAATCCAGCCTGTCCACGGACAGTATTATTTTTCTTTTACCGACCCTCTCGCGAATTGTCGCCACGTGTTTTTTAACATCCGCCCTTGAAAAAGAGTCGGAGTATCTTTTGTAGTCAATTCCAATCGGAAACGCATCCACCTTGACGATTCGGTTGTGGACGGTAAGATTGTCCATTGCATGTTCGATACCCGCAATCCGACCGACACTCGAAAGGAAATGACGGACATAGTCGTACGTGTGAAAGCCTATTAAATCGGCACCGAGCAGGCCGGTCAGTATCTCGTTTCGCCACGGCAACAGTCTGAATATCTCGTAAGACGGAAACGGGATATGAAGAAAAAACCCGATTTGTACATCGTAAAGCCGACGACGGATCATATCACAAAGCAGCATCAACTGGTAATCGTGTATCCAGATGCGGTCACCGGGCTGTGCCAGTTCCATCACCGCCTCACAAAACGACTCATTGACCTGCTTATAGGCCTGCCAATGCCGTTCTTCGTAAATCGTATATAACGGAAAGTAGTGAAAAAGCGGCCAGATGGTTTTGTTGCAGAATCCGTGATAATAGTTGCTTATGTTACTTGAAGAAAGAAAAACCGGACGACAGTTGTGCCCCTTAATCTCATCGGTAATTTGTTCCTTGTCATCTTGAGTAATCTCGTCTGTTGCTATCCCGGGCCAGCCAATCCACTGACACTGTTCCTTCTCGCTCAGTGAAGATAAACCCGTAGCCAGCCCACCAACGCTCGGCTTAAAGCTCAACGTTTTACCCTGTTTATTCACCGTTATCGGCAACCTGTTTGAGACTATCAGCAATCTGCTCATCATACTCTCATAAATTTATTCCAAAACTTGATTATATCTTACTTTTAGCCGCTTCTGCAATCGCTCCCGCCGTTATCCCGAATTTCTCGAAGCAAAGCTTACCGGGCGCCGATGCCCCAAAAGAAGACATCCCGATAAAAATGCCCCCGTCGCCAAGCCATTTGTCCCAGCCCTGCCGCACTCCCGCTTCGATACCAATCCTCGCCTTAGCCCTTGCCGGCAACACACTTTCCTGATATTGGCTGTCCTGTGCTTCAAATATCTCCCACGAAGGCATACTCAAAACCTGTGCCTTTATGCCGTCATCAGCCAGCAGATTGTGTGCCTCTATAGCCGGGTGTACCTCCGAGCCGGTCGCCATAAGTATTACATCCGGATTTGACTGTCCAATGATGCTATAAGCACCTTTTTCCAGATTAGACGCACTTGCAAATTCTTTTTGGTCCAGGTTCGGCAGACCCTGACGCGTCAATATCAGGGCCACCGGCCGGTCGCAATACTCAAGGGCATACTTCCATGCGTACGCGGTTTCATTAGCATCCGCAGGCCGAATCACTACCAGATTCGGTATCGCCCGCAGCGAAGCAATCTGCTCGATGGGCTGATGAGTTGGGCCGTCTTCGCCAAGACCGATACTGTCGTGAGTAAAAACAAATATCGCCGGATGACCGGACATCGCCGCCAAACGAATCGCCGGTCTCATATAGTCTGCAAAGCATAAAAAAGTCCCGCCGTAAGGCCTCAGCAGCCCCCCTGCCGACATCCCGTTCATAACCGCAGCCATACCATGCTCGCGAACACCGTAATGTATGTATCTGCCGGTGCGGTTTTTCCTGCTAAAAACTTCCGCACCCTTGAATTTGGTATTATTCGACGGCGTAAGGTCCGCAGAGCCGCCCAACACCAGCGGCAGGTTCGGCATTATTGCATCAAGGACAATTCCGGAAGCCTTTCGTGTGGCTATCGAACCGCCCGCCTCGAATTTTGAAAGAACATCTTTCACCTCAACGCTGGTTTTCCCGGCCTGAGCATCCTGTATTTCAACTGCCAACTCCGGATACAGCTTGCTATATTCCGAAATAAGCTTGAGCCACTCTTTTTCCAGCTCACTTCCTTTATCAACAGCCTTACGGGTATGTTCAAGGATCTCTTTGGGGACGCTAAACTTATGCTCGGGATCCCAGCCAAACTCCTTTTTAATCAGCTTGATTTCATCATCTCCAAGTGGGGAACCGTGAGCGGAGCTTTTGTCCTGAAAGTTCGGGCTGCCGTATGCTATGTGCGTCCGAAACTGGATAAAGCTTGGCCGGTCTTTCTCGGCCTTTGCGCCAGCAATCGCCTTATCAAATGCCTCCATATCGTCACCATCACCGCCGACGACCTGTACATACCAGCCGTAGGCCTCATATCTTTTGGCGCGGTCTTCGGTGAAGGAAAGTTCCGTCTGGCCGTCAATAGTGATGTGATTGTCATCGTAAACTACTATCAGATTATCAAGGCCAAGGTGCCCGGCAAGACTGCTTGCTTCCGATGACACCCCCTCCTGCAGGCAACCGTCGCCGGCAATCACATAGATGTTATAGTCAAAAAGGGCAAAATCATCACGATTATACCTCGCAGCCAAATACTTTTGAGCGATGGCCATACCAACAGCATTGGCGACACCCTGCCCAAGCGGCCCGGTCGTAACCTCCACGCCCGGCGTCAGGCCGTATTCAGGGTGGCCGGGTGTCTTGCTTTCCCACTGGCGGAAGTTCTTTATTTCATCAAGTGAGACGTCGTACCCAGTAAGATAGAGCAGCGAATACAGCAGCATGCTCCCGTGACCGGCTGAGAGTACGAACCGGTCGCGGTTTGCCCAGGCCGGATTTGCGGGACTGTGGCGCAGGTGCCGAGTCCATAATGTGTAAGCCGCCGCCGCCATACCCATCGGCATACCCGGATGCCCGGATTTGGCCTTTTGAATGGCGTCCAATGATAAAAAGCGAATCGTTTGAACGCAAAGTTCGTCAATATCCGACAATCCATGAGTCTTCTTAAATTCAGTCATTACAAAATTCCTACGAAGTATTATAGCTTCCCGGTAATCGGTTGATATATGGCTATCCCGAACTCACGTACCGATTATTTCATCCACCTTAGCGGTCAACTGCTTTACGTGGGCGACCGACTTGTCAAATGCGGCCCTTTCTGTCCGGCTCAGGTCGAGTTCGATAATCTTTTCAACGCCGCCGGCGCCTAATACGACAGGTACGCCGACGAATGCCCCGCCGATGTTGTATTCATCCTTGCAATATGCACAACAACTCATCACGGTCTTTTTGTCTTTTATTATTGCCTCTGCCATCTTGACGGCACCTGCTGCCGGGGCGTAATAAGCGCTATAGCCCAGGAAATTAACGATTTCAATACCGCCTTTACGTGTGCGCTCTATCAATTTGTCAATTTTTTCTGCGGATAACAATTCAGTCAGTGGTATCCCTCCAACCGTTGTAAATCCGGGCAGAGGCACCATATCATCGCCGTGACCGCCCATCAGGACACCGTTGACATCGGCAATGCTGACACCCAATTGGGCCGAGATAAAGTATGCGAACCTTGCCGAGTCGAGGGCTCCTGCCATACCCATAACCTTATTCTTGGCAAAACCCGATACCTTCGCTGCAAGATAAACCATCGCATCCAACGGATTGCACACAACAATGATAAACGCCTGGGGCGAGTTTTTGACAACCTGGGCCGTTACGGATTTAACAATTTCGGCGTTCTTAGCTAACAGGTCGTCCCTGCTCATCCCCGGCTTCCTCGGCATCCCGCTGGTAATTATCACAATATCACTATTCGCCGTGGCAGCCCAGTTGGTTGTGCCTGTAACAGCCGATGCAAATGGATACACTCCACCCGACTGCGCCATATCCAGCGCCTTACCCTCGGCCAGGCCCTCAACAATATCTATCAGGACGACATCGCCTAATTCCTTTGCCGCCAGCATATATCCTGTCGTAGCGCCGACGTTGCCGGCGCCGACTACCGTGAACTTCTTTCTTGCCACTTGTTATCCTTTCCGGCTTTCCAAATCGGCCCAGAATCTCCCTTCCGATACCGTCTCCTGCTTGCCTGTAGCCATGTCTTTTACCACAAGCTCACCGTTGTCATACTCGGCGCCGATGATAATACACCTTTTCGCGTTAGCTGAAGAAGCCTCTTTTAGCTGCTTTTTCAAACTGCCGCCTTTATAGCTGAATCCGCTTGCTAAACCTGCCATCCGCAGTCTTGCTGTTACCTCAACTGCCTTTGTCATAAATTGACTGTCTAAACAAACAACAAAATCGTCCAGACTCAGCGCCGCTGGTGCATTTTCAAGCAGACCCTTCTCCCTCAGCAGTATTTCAAGCACACAATCGCCCATCCCCATACCGGTAGCAGGTATGTCTGGCCCACCGAAATCGCCAAGTAAATTATCATATCGCCCCCCACCCCCTATAGCCCGAAGCTCTCTACCTATGGCATAAATCTCGAATACGATACCCGTATAATATGCTAAGCCCCTCACAATGCTTGGGCAGAGGTCACAATACTGACTTATTCCCATCGTTCCAAGAATGTCGTAAAGCCGAGCAAGTTCTTGAACACAGTTCACATCCGAATTTAGTCCAAGAACTTTACATGCCTCACCAACAGCTGTAGAGCCCATCAACTTAACTATCTTATCAACGATAACTGAATTACTGATCTGCTTGGAAAGCTCTTCCTTAAAGGTTTCACGGGGTAGTTTAGTATACTTATCGAGCAGGGTATACAGCGAATCAAGTTGATTTTCAGGCACTCCGATGTTTGTTAGTCCGGTAGCCAAAAGTTTTCTGCTCGATATTTTGACCTGAACATCGTGATGCCTTAGCCCAACTTCGCGCAAGTAATCAACAGTAGTATAAATAACTTCAGCATCTGCCAAAACGTCATCGACGCCGATTATGTCGATGTTCCACTGGAAAAATTCGCGCAGCCTGCCTTTCTGCGGACGCTCCGCCCGGCACAGCCTCGGCACAGAGAACCATTTTATCGGCTTGGGCAGCGAATTAATCTTCTGGTTGACCATTCGCGCAAGGGTCGGCGTAATCTCCGGCCGAATGGCGAGGCTTCTGCCGCCGCGGTCGGTAAAATTAAACAGTTGCTCGGCAATCTCATCGCCGCTTTTAAGCTGAAATATCTTCAAGTACTCGAATATCGGCCCATCGTATTCGACAAAGCCGTTACGCAAGGACGCCGCCTTCCACCCATCTATGATGAAGTTCCGAACCGCCATCAGAGGCGGGTAAAAATCCCGAGTTCCTTTTACTCCCTGCATCTTCATAACTGAAGTTCTGCAAAAATTATGTTCATAATCCAGCATCTGTCGCCTTGGCGCAACAGACAATATTCAGCCCCGCGTCCTGTGCGGGATTTTGACTATTTTTTCCCCTTCCTTTTGCCTTTCTTTCTACGTTCAAGTTTCTCAAGCACCTTTTCGCCGAACTTTATCTTCATATATTCTTCCATCTGATGGTCGTCTGTGAAATGCAGCTCATAGTCGTACTCATTACTTGTAAAATCGCATGTTTCAATCTCATAGCCCCTGCAAATCTTCGGCCTTTTATCATAAATTTCGCAATGATAATCTTGTTCAGAAAGATGCCTGCATCTATTTTTCACATTCAGATACCAGTCTCCCTCTTCCACAAAAACCGTAATGTCCTCGTGACAAAGAAACCAGCGTATATCGTCATAGTCATCCCAATCCTCGGGTGTGTCAATCGGCAGTGCAAAATACCGACAGCACAGCCCCGTACACTTGGCACAGATTCCTTTTCTAAGCGGCTTCTTCTTCGTTTTAGCTATCACAGCTTAAGCTCCCTGAATCCAACAGAAAATCAGATAATTCACAACGGCTCGCCAACTCCTAATATTTATCCGTTAAAGTACAGATACGCGGCAAGAATCACCTCCGGTGTCCAACAGCTTCACAGGCGTATCAACCGCCAACCGGAATACCTCTAACAAAAAGCCGCCCTGACTATAACGATGTAAGATTGTTTACCCGCGGAAATACAAATACGCGGCTAATATCGCTGCCACAACAGCGCCGGAAGCAATCACATCCCACATGTTCCATGACGTTCGAGACATCCTGCGATCCTCATCGGTAAGCGTCTCGTAGGTCAGACCGTCGATCTTGCTGTAGGCAGGCTCCTGGGTCAGGTGGCTGACAAGAACCATGACACCAATACAGACCAGAAAGATTATCAAGCTGTAGTATTGGAAGTAAATGTTGTTCATAATCCAGAAGAACGAACCTTCTGCATACGAGAAGTCTTTAATCAGTTTGACGGGGGTATCGACTGCCAATCTGAAAAGCCCCAGTGCAAAACCGACAATGAGCGCCCATAAGCAACCTTTGGCATTAAGTCGTTTGCTGAATATACCTAAGAAGAACACCACGAAAATCGGCGGCGCCAAGTAGGATTGAATGCCCTGCAGATAGTCGTACAATCCCTTACCACCCCTGATGACGGGTATCCAGAGTAATCCGATAAGTACCATAATAGTGGTAGCGACACGGCCGACCCAGACAACATGTTTCTGGGACGCCAGGGGACGCAGCTTGGAATAGAAGTCAATGGTAAACAGAGCCGCCGACGCATTGAAAGCACCGGCGAGCGAACTCATCAGAGCTGCAAGCAAACCGGCAACGACAACCCCGCGTACCCCGACCGGCAGTATCTGGGTAACGAGCATGGGGAAGGCCTGTTGGGCGTTATCGCGAATAATTTGACCGTTCTCGTCAAAGAAATTTTGCTGCAGGGCGGCACTCTGCCCGCTCTTGGCCAGGGCAAAGGCAATCATGCCGGGAATAATGAAAATAAAGACAGGGAGCAATTTCAGTGCGGCCGAGCAGATGGAGCCTCGCCGTGCGACTTGTTCGTTTTGTGCTCCCAGTACACGCTGAACGATATACTGGTCGGTACACCAATACCACAAGCCGATAATCGGTGCACAGAATAGCATGCCGATCCAGGGATAGTTGCTGTTGAAGTACCAGGCCATGCGAGTGGGTTCCCTGACCGGTGCCCATGTCGCGGCGACGCCATCGGGCACCATGGGCTTCCACAGATTGAACATCTCCGAACCGGCCCACCCCCTCAAAGCCTCCCACCCCTTTACGAAGTCGGGCCGGGCAGCTAATTCCGGATAAAGCTTCATCTGAGCTATCATCTCAGGAGTGGGAAAATGGCCGAGCGCTTTTAAGCCGAAATACATCACGCAAGCCGAGCCGACAACCAGGATTACCGTTTGTATCGCCGAGGTATATGCGACCGCCCGCATACCACCCATAATAGTGTAGATACCCGTAAGAACTATCACCAGTATGGAACCTATCCAGAAACTGTCGAGTCCCATAAAGGTTACATCGGGAATCATCACAGCAAAGACCACCCCACCGGCGAAGATGCCTACCGCCAGCTTCGTGAGAACATAGGCAACCATTGAAATGATTGAGAGAACGGTACGGTTAACCGGCGAAAAGCGTCTCTCGAGGAATTCCGGCATTGTGAATACCTTTGAGCGCATGTAAAAGGGTACCATAACCCATGCCAAAACCAGCAGGCACCATGCGTGAAGTTCATAGTGGGCCATTGCAACCCCGTCGGTGGCGCCTGAGCCTGCGAGACCGACCAGGTGCTCCGAACCGATGTTTGATGAAAAAACCGCTGCACCGATGACCCACCATCCCAAATTACGGCCGGCAAGGAAATACTCGGTGGTCGTTTGTGACTGTTTTTCTTTAAGGTAAGCCCACCACGCGATACCAAACACGATAACAAAATAACCCAGTATAACAAGCCAGTCAACTACATGTAATGCCGTCATGTTTACTCCTTTATCTCTTAACCCAAGATTCGATAAAACCTTTTTCTAAAGGCCCTTCACCCCTCGCCAATCGGCGATAATTCTACCCGAACCGCTCCAGGCTGTCAAAAGGTTTCCTTTTCGGGGTTTTTAGTGAAATTTGCCTTGCCACACTCCCCGTCGCCAAGGCTGGGGCGGACCAAGGAGGGCGCGAAGGACGCAGAGGTGTTGTCATTCCGGGCTTGCTTGCCCTCCGTAGCCTTGTGCGAAGGAGGGACCCGGAATCCAGATAAAAATCAACATCGCGAAGCGATTCCTTATTCGACGTTGAACGTCCGATGTTCGATGTTCTTTCCTTCTCCATACCTTTGTCCCTTTGCTCCTTTGCCCCTTTGCCACTTTTTACTTAATGATCAGCAGGGCCACGTAGGGAACGATATTAAAGACTATGACAAAAATCTTAAATAACCCGATGAAGCTAACTATTACGACGTTAAATGCCTCTCTTGGAATCGAAAAAAACCTGTGGTTCATTCGGAAAGAAAAATCGGCGCAGAAGATGCACATAACGGAGGTCAGGAGAAGCAGCCCCAGGTTAATGACCGTGCACCACATAAAGAAACTCGTTAACATCCCAATGTCCATGATATGTCTCCTTATCTTTCTACTTCCAATTTCTTGCGTTTCAACGAATTACGCCTTTTGAGCATTTATGATTGGTTAGGACTTCTTTTTCGGTTTATCGAACAGGTGTATTTTCTTTGCAAGGTAGTTCTCTCCGCCAGAAATGTTTCTCAGCTTTCTCTCAGCTTTACAGATTCGGAATTTTCCTCTGAGAATAGTTTTAAAGTCTTCGTACACATTATTGGACATGAGAACCTTGCCCTGTGGCTTACTATCCCCATCTTTGATTGCTCCTTGAAGTCTGGCTGCAACGTTGAGTGCTCGCCCGATGTATTCTGTTTGCGAATTCATTCTCACGCGCATCAGTGATCCCTTTTCAAGACCAAACGTGATTCCGACGTTTCCGACATCTGTTGCGAGGACGCCTGCTATTTTGGCTTTATAGAGAGTGTCGTATTTCTTGCACAGTTTCTTCAGAAAACTGAATAAGGCGTTAGCGGAACAATCTGGGTCAAACAGCAAAACCCATCCATCCCCAATGAACTTGTAGATTTCAAAATGCAGCTCATGTTTCTCTTCTAGAAGAAAGTTCTTTAAGGCAATTATCAGATTACGCCAACGTTTCTGCCGCTCAGAACGAAGAAGGTCTTCAAGGATTGTTGTCGAAGAGCACAAGTCAAAGAATAGCACAAGCTTCGGGATTACTTTCGGAATGTCATTTTGTCTTGTCATGTGTGGCTCCTTTTTGTCGTTGCCTAAAAATAATTATACTGCCTGCACCATAAACTGCATACGGTTGATAGTGGTGAACCCTATGTGGTCCACCATAAAACGCCAAATTCAAAACATCTCAAAATTGTTCAAATATAGCTAATCAGTACCTAAAGTCAGTTCATCCCAATCAGGAAACTTACCCATATTAATAATCTTAATTATTGATTGTTGACACAATCGAATTGCTTTATCAATCATTTCCTTATGATTCTCACTTTTTCGTTTTTTCAGCCCCCCTGAATGAACAGCATCAGATCTCAAACGATAAAAGCCTTTCAAAAAATTAAAAATCTCAAGACGTTTGTGCTTACTATTTCCCAAAAACAAAGCACCATGAAGTCGAAATCTATAAGAAAGTTGATCTCTGTCGGAACATTTATGAAGGAAAATTGATTCAAGAGCAACGCCTAATTCAATGGTTTTATCTATGTTGTTCCCTCTTCTTTTTGAATAATTTAATCTTTGAAGCGGCACATTAAGATGTTTGCTAACTGTATCACTTAGCAAAATATAATTTTTAGTAACCGTTCACAGTTTTTGACGGATTAACGATGGATATTTTTTAGTACTCCAGTGAGCAATAACAGATTCATGGATAAAATCAAAGACATTTCGCTGTTGTTTTTTGCAGGTGGCTA
>DUZQ01000083.1 GCA_013349435.1 Planctomycetota bacterium
ACAGGAGCCCATGGAGATCATTCGGGCATAGCAAAATCGGCTGGGCCCATGCATTCCGGGGGAGCTTCCCATATGGGAGCCCAATGACAAAAAAGGAGCTCCAGCCGATATAATAATTTGCCACAGAGAAAGCTCCTTTCGTATTAGGGTTAATAAAACGTTCAAATTATACTTAAGGATGCTTTCTCTTTATAGGTGACAATGCTAAGTCCGCAACGAAAAGGGGCTATTTCAAATCGTATGAGCTGTTGTCGGGAGAGAGAAAGCCGGTGTTTTCGGCAATCAGGTCGATTAAATCTTCATGCGTTTCGGTGTATCTTTCGGCGAGTGTCTCAGCCCGGCCGTCGCAATAGGCGACGTTTGTCTTGCCCAGATGACGGAAGCCCTGGGTTCCGTAGGGCTTGAGCTTCAGGTCGTCGTTGGTTTCGAGAGTGCCGAGCCAGGGGGAGCGCATGAATTTATTTGCGCCGTCCACATATTGCCCGTCACCAAAAATAACACACCTGGCGGGATTCCTCACTTCGAGCGCTCTTGTCGAATTTGTGCCCGTAAGCCTGCCGTCTTCTGCACACTCCATTATACCACCGATGAAGCTGACATTATAGTTGTACCCGGTAAATTGGTCGCCGGGCGAATTTGCATTGCCCTTAAATGCCGGGCACTGTTGAATCTTCAGGTTCGTCTCGCCCTGCCAAAGAGCGCCGGGCTTGCATTCTGACATTTGGCCGAACCGGTAAACCTTACAGAAGTCCCATTCACAGTTTTTCTGAACGCCTTCGCCTGCTTGCGACTTGTCGACGAAACTTGCCAAGGGATAGTATTCGTTACAATTTGCCAAATAGCTATTAGCTGCTATCACCATCTGCCGCAGATTACTCAGACACACAAGCCTTTTGCCAATCTGCCGGGTAGCCGCTAATGACGGCATCAGGATACCGGCAAGCAGCACAACGACAGTCATAACCACAAGCAGCTCTATCAATGTGAAGGCTTTGTGTCGCATATTTTTCAGTCGCACTCCCAATTGCACATAAGCCAGTTATCGGCAAGGGCTAAAAGCCCCTCTTCATCGACCCACATCGAAGCCAGAACAGCAAAGTCCAAGAAATTCACCCTGCAGTCATGGTTTAAGTCGCCTCCGGCGAACGGGTGTTTGTAATCACCGCAACAGCTTACATCGGCGACTGCGTCAACCTCTGTCTCATACAGGATACTGCCTGTATATTCGACCTTTATGTATTGAATCCATCTTCTGCCGGTTTGACCATCCACCAATAGAGAAGCATAATCGGCCGGTGCTAAATCCTGCAAATCAAAGCCTGTACCGCCTGCCGATTCACCGTAAATTCCGCATACTTCGGCGACGGTCTTGCCGACAAAATCAACCGGTGCAAGATTCGGGTCCAGCGGGACAGTTGGATTTGTAACATTTGCCCACCATTGATTAAGCCAGCCGGGATAGACGTCCACCGCATTATTCGGGTCGTAAATCCTGCCGAGTGTCGGCGCAAAGGTGTCGGCTCTTGGCAGGTTCGGGTCGTTGTAACCGTACCAGGTCAGTCCGTCCTGACTGACCGAAACCAGGCCCGGCTCGACATAAACATCATTGGTGCTTATCGTAACGGCGGCCGGGTCCTGGTACTGCCAGTTTATGTCACCGCCTATTTTCTGAAATGCGTTGCCGAAGACGATAAAGTCGGTGCCGTAAGGATTATTTTCATCATCGCTAACCTTATGGCTGAACCTCAGTACAAGGTGTCCTCCGAAGCCGATTTTCACCACCTGGTCCTGTTCCCAGGCCGCATACACGGGAACAACAGGGCGGGCCGCACCAAAGTAATCTGTATCTACAGCAGGCCTGCCCAGAGCAGAACAAGGGTCTTTGTGGGAGCTTACACCGCCGTCGTCATAGCTTATCACCTCAATTGCAAAGTCGTTCGGCTCGAAATCTGCCGCCAAGACTGTCGCTGTAAATGACAGGAAGACAAAAAATAAGCTGATTGGTGCAATACATCCAGCCCATAAAATTGGCAGGATAAATCGTACCCTGTCCGGCAGCATGCTATCCCGACTCGTCGGGATACCGTCGCCTCTGTTTAATTGGTGGGTCTGTGTACCATCTATCTCAAAAGCCCCAAAGGGGCGCGACAATACAGCCCAGGGCGCTGCGAACCGAAGCCCTGGGTCTAAGTCATCACACACAATTTCAGCCCTGAAAGGGCGAAAGAACCTCATCAACTCATACCGAAAACGCCGATAAACAGGTGCCTGTCCCAACTTATACCTTTCTTTTGTGAATCAGCAAACCGCCGGCGGCAATCAACAACATTGTTGCCGGCTCCGGTACGGGGGCGGTGCCGGGCGAACGAATCGGAAGCCAGCTATCGTCATAGTTCGTCCAGACCCAGCTATCCCAGTCGCCGTCGCTTAAATCCCGGAACGAAACACCGGACATATCCAATGACCATGTCTCATTGTCGGTGCTGTTGAAGTAGGCCCAGCCGGCATATACACCTTCGCCGTAGTCGTACTCGGCGCCGCCTTCATAATCGAAATCATCAACAAACATACCCCATTCGCCATAATCGGTCGCCAACACGTCAAGCTCACCCGCTGCATTCAGTGCAGCCAAAGCATCCCAGCCGGTGGCGGCTCCGTCCCATTCGAAAGTAAACAAAAAGCTGTTTTCCAAATCGAAGTCGATGGCTATCGTTGCTTCGTTGGCGCCGGCCCCGGCGGCGTATTCAATGTCGCCGGTATATATTTGGCCGTTTGCGCAGACGCTAATAAGAATAACCAGGATTAATTGGTGCGATATATCGCACCCTACAGAAATCAAATTCATCACCTTCATTGCTTCATTCCTTCCTTTCAAAAAAATTACCAAAATAAATTTGTTTAATTCCACGTTTTCATAACAATTTGCTGTTAACTATGCTTTCGATTCAATTTGTAACATTCCTTTCTGCGTTTTCTTTTGCCCTTAACGCGAGGGCTTAATCAATAAAAAAACCGCCGCTTCCGCGATGGAAGCGACGGCTGAATCTGGTCTGTTATCTTTCAACGACCCCGTTTGCGTTCGTCCGTGGCAAACAGACCGTTAACGTATCGCTGCTCCAAATCGCGGGAACAACACGAGTTATGCACGCTCAACAGGCAGGTTTTCTGACTTGCATCCTGCCGCCGGACGCCTTCCCGTCCTGCGCTGATTGAAGAATTCAACGTGGGCCATAGGCCCACCCTGCGAACTGGTGCGAAATCTTGCACCCTACCTGACTCATATCAGCTGAACAGTGGCATAGTATCCGGCGGGTTTGCAGCCTTACAATATCGGCTGCAACGGACGCTTACAGCGGCGCGACCGTCGCGGATTTTAACCGCGTTCCCGTTTGGTTATCTGAAAATCACAGCGATTCACAGACCTGTTGCCGACTATAAACTTTCAAAAAGAGCTAACGTGAGCTTTTTACCATAACACTCAAAAGCTTGCAAGCAAAATTTCTGAAAATTTCTCATTCCCTACGTAACCGGCGACGAATAAACCTAAATCTGACAGGTAACTGGTGCGATACATCACACCCTATCTTAGATTGTTCAGAAGCAAAAGGACGGCGGCAGCCAGGACGATAATTGCAAAAATACATATACCCATTGCGACCGAGAAGACCCAAATGAAGCGTTTGTTCTGACGGCCCATAATGTATTTAAGGTGCCTGTCGCTGGCGGCGAAGGTCTTGCTCATCTGCATAATACTGTCGGTCTGGCTGACCGTATCGGTGTCAAGCTTGCCCATAGTCTGGTTGAACTTGTTAAGATTTTCATTTATCTGGGCATCAATATCAGCGGCGACCGACAGTTTCTGATTCACCTCGGCAAGCGCATGAGTCTGTTTGGCACTTTCAGAGGGTATCTTTCCAACGATGTCCACGAACTGCTGCTCCTTGAGGGCCTTGCCCTGTAATTGCTCAATGAGTCCGTCAACCAGTTGTTTTTGATTCCGCACAGACTCCGGTATGTTTTCCAGCAGGCCCGGAAGGTCGTCTATCCGGTGCATCAGCTTTTCGTGCTGGTCGATTTGCCTGTCTAAGTGCTCGTTTATGCCCCGAAGCTCGTTAATCAGCCTGTCGAAGGCCTTGCCGAGTATCTCGATATTTTCCTTTCTTTCGAGGCCTCCGCTTTTTTTAACTACTTCAAGGCCGCCCGTCTTGGGCCGTTTTGCATCCGGCTCAACCGTAACCACTCCGGGCCGGTTACGGATTAATCCATCATTGTCCACGAAAACCGAAGAATCCGCACCGCTTTTGTCGCGACTGGTCCACCAGTTGTCAACCTTTGCCCATAACTCCTTGATACTCATAGTAGTATCCTTTCCTGTCGGGCGGCTTGCGCCGCCGCGCTTCTGTTATTGAACCCACGTAAAACGTGAGGCTAAATAGGCCCGTCACTTACGTTTAGGACTCCAATGGACTGGCGCTACGAATTATTAGAAACCTGGTGCGATACATCGCACCCTACCCACTATTAGATACCTGTCGGATTGTAATTTCAAGCGACTTTTGTTAGCTTTCGTTCGTTAAGCCGTACACAAGTATAAAGGGTATATATGAAGTTAGCAACATATTTACAAAACGGACAACAATCCTGCGGGATAATTACCGAAAAGGGGATTATAGACATCGTTTTTCGGGAATTTTGTGTTTGAAATTCAAATGTTTTTTGATTACAGTATGTTTTCATAGGATGGCTCCCTGTCTCTGACTTAATTTCTTTTTGATACAAAAGTTATACCAGAACAAGGAGCTTTTTTCAATGGAGCTGTGAGAAATGCGGGTTAGGGCTTGCGATGTCTGAAGACTTTAACGTTGTTGTCATCGGCAGCGGGCCGGGTGGATATGCGGCGGCGATTCGGTGCGCGCAAAAAGGTGCATCCGTAGCGCTTGTCGAAAAGGCCGAGATGGGTGGAACGTGCCTTAACCGAGGCTGTATCCCGTCGAAGGTGCTCTTAAGCTCGGCGCATTTTCTAAGGCTCGCTGAAAAAGCCGAGCTTTTCGGTGTTCAGCTCGGTCCCATCAGGCCGAACTGGGCCGGGATTCAGACAAGAAAAGAGATAATCGTAGCGGGCTTTCGTAAAGGCCTTGACGGACTGCTGAAAAGTAACAAAGTAAAAATATTCGAAGGCAGAGGTATTGCCGAAGCTGCTGGGAAAGTCCGGGTCGAAAGCGGCACGGACAATATCGGGGTCGCAGCTGAAAGTATCATTTTGGCGCCCGGTTCTGAACCGACCAAGCTGCCGGCAACTGCTTTTAACGGCGAAAC
Source organism: Planctomycetota bacterium (assembly GCA_013349435.1). Classification (GTDB taxonomy): domain Bacteria; phylum Planctomycetota; class Phycisphaerae; order Sedimentisphaerales; family Anaerohalosphaeraceae; genus QNBT01. Next base: position 5,317 of record DUZQ01000083.1, read on the forward strand.
TATTATCAGCAGCACAGAGGCACTTGGATTAGCTGAAGTCCCAAAATCGATGGCTGTCATCGGCGGCGGCGTGATAGGGTGCGAATTAGCCTGCGTCTATGCGGCGGTGGGTACTAAGGTTACTATCATCGAGGCCCTTTCGCATCTTTTGCCCGGTGAGGACCGCTGGGCGGGCCAACTACTCGCAAGGGAACTGCAAAAGCAGGGAATTGAAGCATTCATTGGTCAAAAGGTCGTATCTGTCGAGACATCGGGAACCTCGGCAAAGGTATCACTTGAGGAAGGAAAGACAATCGAAGCTGAAAAAGTGCTTATGGCTGTCGGGCGGAGGCCGGTGTGTGATGCAGAAACTATTGATGCCCTTGGTTTGAAGATGAACGGACCGGCTATAAATGTTAACGATAAAATGCAAACCAGCGCCCCCGGCGTTTATGCAATCGGCGACGTTGTGGGGACTACTTTCCTCGCACACGGGGCTTTTGCCGAAGCCGAGGTCGCTGCGACAAATGCACTCGGCGGCGATAAAAAGATGGGCGATTACAGCCTTATCCCAAGAGCCGTATATACCTTTCCGGAGGTGGCATCGGTGGGTATGAATGGGGCCCGGTGTGCCCAGGCAGGTATCGAAACGGTCGTCGGCAGGGCGTTCTTCAGGGCCAACGGCAGAAGCGCAGCTCATAATGAGACCGTCGGCGAGGTGAGGGTTATCAAAAATAAGACCGATGAGAGGATTTTGGGCGTAACAATAGTCGGAGCCGCCGCTACGGAGATGATATCGACCGCACGGGCACTAATTGGAAGTACCGAGGAGGTAACCGACATGGTGTTCGCCCACCCAACGGTTTCGGAAGTGCTCAAAGAAGCAGCCGAAGATGCCTTCGGCCTGAGCCTGCACACCCCACCTGGCAATTGACGTTTTTGGCTGCGCAGAAAACATTTGTAGATGTCATTCTGAGCCCTTCGCTTCACTAAAGGACAGGCTCCGAGAAGATTCTCAAAACTTAGAATAACATTCCAACCCTTTCGCCTTCGACTTAAAGGTTGCCGTCCTTCGGATGATTTTTATGATTTTGTGATTTTTTCTGTAAGTTCTGTTAGCTGGGCGTTGGTTTGGGGGTCGTTCTGCTGTAGCTCCTTTATTTTTGAACAGGCGTGCAAAACAGTGGTGTGGTCCCGCCCGCCGAGGTGGCCGCCGATCTCTTCGAGGCTGTGGCGGGTGAGGGAGCGGGCTAAGAACATGCATATCTGGCGGGGCAGCGCGATGGACTGGCTGCGCTTCTTACTTTGCAAATCGGTCAGCCGGACGTCGTAATAACCGGTAACGGCGTCGATAATCTCGGATATAGTGATGGTCCTGGCGACATCAACTACCGAGCCGATGGCTCGCTTGGCAAGCTCGAGGCTGATTTTGTCGCCTGTGGTCTTGGCGGTTGCGTAGATGATGGTCAAAGCGCCCTCGAGTTCGCGGATGTTGGCCTGTACCTTGCGGGCGATGTACTCGGCAACAGGCTCGGGGATTTCGAGTCCGCGAAGGTGGGCCTTTTTCTGAATGATTGCGATTCTTGTTTCGTAGCTCGGTGCGTCAAGCCGTGCCACAAGCCCCCACTTGAATCGGCTGACGAGACGGTCCTCAAGTGAAGACAGCTCAGCCGGTGCACAATCGGCGGTAAGGACGATTTGTTTGCGGTTGTTGTAGAGCGTGTTGAATGTGTGGAAAAATTCTTCCTGGCTGTGCTCCCGCTCGCGGAGGAACTGCACGTCGTCGATTACGAGCATGTCAACGGAACGGCAGTGGCGTTGAAATTCGGGGAGGGTTCCTTTTTCGATAGCGGAGATGAAGGCGTTTACGAACTGTTCACAACTCAGGAACCGGACGAAGGCATTTGAGAATTTTGTTTGTGTTTCTCGGCAGACGGCGTGCAGGAGATGTGTTTTTCCCAGGCCGACGCTGCCGTAGAGAAACAGGGGATTGTATGTGGTTCCGGGTGAATGGCTTACGGCGATGCAGCTTGCGTGTGCGAGCCGATTTGCCGGCCCCACCACGAAGTTTTCAAAGGTGTAGTCGGGATGCACTTTTAAGGCCTGGTTCGGCTTTGAAGCGGTGGTTGAAGGGATTTTTGCAACGGTGGGACTAAACTTTACAGTAACCAGATGTCCCGTGGTGTTTTGGGCGGCTTTTGTGAAGGCGCTGCGGCAGGTGTCGGTTAAAAATTGTGCGGTCGCTTCATCGGGACAGCCGATTTCCAGCAGGCCGTGTGCGAATTGCAATACCACAAGATCGTCGAACCACCTGCGGGTGTTGGTGGGGTCGAGAGTTTTGACAAGATCTATTATTTCAGCAAATATCCGGGCGGTGTCGGGCATTGTCAGAGTTTTCCCCTTTACTTTCACCAGTGCGAAACAATTGCAGTCGCCGCAACGCAAACGACAGTTCCACCGAGTTATCGTTCTACGGGAAACTCCGTTCCCACTCTCTAAGTTAAATTGACTTTACGCTTACGCTCGCTGCCCTCCATAGCCGGCCGATTAACAGAATCTAACCGACAGGGAGGTGTTTGTCAAAGGAAAATATTCGACAATGCAAAAAAATATGATAATTGCTGTAACAGGGTCGAGCGAAAAGTATATGGATACTTGAAATTCTGACGGATATTTGGGAAACTTTGCTGATTAACAGTTTTTACTTTTATGGAGCCGATATGGGAATTTTTACTAAAACAGTGCAGTATCTCAGGGAGCGTTTGGGCAAGACACGTAACAGGATTAGCTCGAGTCTGTCGTCGATTTTGACGTTTGGCAGGGACATCGATGAGGATTTGCTCGACGAGCTTGAGGAAACGCTGATAAGCGACGATATCGGTGTTGAGATGACGAGCAAGCTGATTTCAGACCTGCGGACGGCGTATCGTGGCCGGCGGATTGTCAAAAGCGAAGATATTATTCCGTTTTTGAAAGAGCACATGAAAAGCTACTGGCCCGAGCGGGACAGGCAATTGCGGATTGCAGGGTCGGGACCGACCGCAATTTTGGTGGCGGGTATAAACGGGTCGGGTAAGACCACGAGTATTGCGAAACTGGCATACGTGCTGAGCCGGGACAAAAAGAAGGTGATTGTGGCGGCATGTGATACGTTTCGCGCCGCAGCGGTCGAACAATTGGCCATTTGGGCCGAGCGTATCGGGGTCGATATTGTCAAGCAACAGTCCGGCGGCGACCCCGCGGCGGTTGCGTTCGATGCCTGCCAGGCCGCGGTGTCAAGGGATGCCGATTTTCTGATTCTTGACACCGCCGGCAGGCTGCATACAAAAAAAAACCTGATGACCGAACTTAAGAAAATCAGAGATGTGGTGGCCAAGAAGATTCCCGGCGCCCCGACCGAAGTGCTGCTGGTACTTGACGCAACAACCGGCCAAAACGCGATTATCCAGGCCAAGATGTTTACGGAGGTGATTGATGTTACGGGGATATTTTTAGCCAAGCTTGACGGCACGGCCCGCGGTGGGATAGTTATCGCGATTAAGGACATGCTGGATATACCGGTTAAATTTGTCGGGTTAGGCGAACAGCCCGAGGACATTGCCGAATTCAATCCCGCCGAATTCGTCGAAGCATTGTTTAACTAATGCTCAGTCAGCAGGTAATAATGACTGCCGTTTATTTTATGGTTGTCTATCGGTGGGCACAAAACGATACCAGTCGATAAGCAAAAAAGGCATTGCGGACCCATGCCCGCAATGCCCCACGAAGCTAAGCTGATTGAAAACCGGTTCCTAATCAGGCCGAGGTTGTTTGCTGCGCTGTTTCAGTCGCCTTTGCGTCTTTTGTCTTGCGGCATTTGATGGTTCTTCGCGGTTTACAAATTTCGCTCGCATCGGCAGAGGCTACACGCACCGCTTCTGACGCGGTTGCGGCATGCAGGTCTGCGCCGATTTCCTCCCACAATCCCTCGGCGCGGTCAAAGACCCCCCCCGTGAGCATAACCTTCATATCAGGCCAGGCATTTACGGTTTTGATACTATCGATAAGTCTGCGAACCTGGGGGGCAGACTTTGGCTTTATGCCGTACAAAAGCAGAATATCCGGGTGGTAACTGTGAACAAAGGCCAGAATATCATCGTTGTTGACATCGCCGCCGAGGAATCTTGTTTCCCAGCCGTCACTTTCAAAAAGGTCGGCGATCATTTGACCACCGAGCTCAGCCTGCTGGTTTGATGAGCAGCAAACAATAATCTTTTTGGAATTCTGCGGCTTTCGAGGCAACTTGTTCTGCAATTGATCCACAATAGTGTGGTTGATTCGCGTGGCGAATGCCTGCTGGGCTGCGTTTATCTTGTTTTGACCGTATAGCTTTTCGACTTCAACCATGATTGGCCAGATAACATCCATATACACATTATTTGCAGGAACGCCGCTTTGCAAAGTCTCTTCAATTACTGTTCTGCAGGCCGGCCTGCTACCGGAAAGCAGGCTCTGTAAATACTTTTCGAGCGTGTGTTTTTTTAGCATTATTGTGTTTCCATTATTTAGTTCGAAACTTCTATCGTTGTCTATTTTAACGCCATCCCCCTCTCCTACATCAGAATACCACCATAAATGGCAATATAGGCAAATACGGCAATATCGACAAAATAACTATCGGAAAGCAGCGTTGTAAATCTTGAGTCAAAATAGGCAAAATAATACCGTTGTTTGTATATTCTCCATATTAACATTTGTGTCTTAACTTAAGTTTGGCTCTGAGGTTACCTGTTGATTTGCACATTAAAGACCGGTAAAAGCATATATTGAACGTCAACAGGGCGATTGTTTTTTTATTTTGGCGGTTTTTTGAGGGCCTGGAAGGCTGTGAAGTGCGGTTGGGAAGCGTGTTTTTTCGAGATATGATTTTTTGAAAATTGATTTGTAAAAAGCCGATAGTCAGTATAGAAGAAGGTAGGATGGCTTTTTTTAGCGAATGCTTGAGGAAGGCGTTATGCTTGAGGGCATCGGCATAAAGACGATAGATTGCATCGGCAACATAGGGAGGTTTGCGAGGTTTTCGGGCAGGACCGTCACAGCATCGATGCAAACCTGCCTTCAGCCGAAGACTTATCCTTTGATATGGGCACAGATGAATACAATTGGTGTTCACAGTGTGCCGGTGATTATGGCGACCGGTGCATTTGTGGGCATGATCCTGGCTGTTCAGGCGTATGACCAGCTTGCGGGAATGGGCCTCGAAGAACATCTGGGGGTATTGATTAATATCGCGGTTGTCAAGGAATTAGGGCCTGTACTGGCGGCGGTGATGCTTGCGGGCAGAGTTGGTGGAGCGCTGACGGCCGAACTTGGAACGATGAATGTTACCGAACAGATATCGGCAGTGAGGAGCATGGGAACCGACCCGGTAAAGCATCTGGTTGCACCCCGTGTGCTGGCGTGTCTGCTGCTGACACCGTTTCTGATTATTTATGCGGACCTGTTGGGTATTATCGGGGGTTGTTTTGTAAGCGTGGTACATTTTGGAATAAACAGCAGGGCGTATTGGGAATTCAGTGCCAGGGGTGTTGAGATGTGGGATGTTTTAACCGGTATCTTAAAAGGATTTCTCTTTGGGGGTGCGATTGCCGGAATCAGTTGTTATAAAGGATTCAATTGCAGAGAAGGCGCTCAGGGTGTCGGGGAGGCGTGCACAGAGGCTTTTGTCGGAAGTTTTATTTCGATTCTCGCGATTAATTTCATTTTCGCCGTCGTCGCCAAAGCAATCTACAATACTTTTTGGTCAATCCAGCCGTTACTGTAATGGGAAGGATCAACCTTGAAAAAGCAGGTTCAGCCTGATAACGGCGTAATAGTCGTCAGGGATCTCGTAAAGAAGTTCAATACACAACTGGTTCTTGATGGTATTTCCCTGGCCGCCGAAAAAGGCAAAACAACCGTTATCATCGGCCCAAGCGGATGTGGAAAGACCGTTTTGATGAAGCACATGATTGTCCTGGAACGGCCCAGTTCCGGTGAGGTTTACTTCAAAAGCCGGCGCATTGACGATATGAACGAGCGACAGCTTGAGAAGGTACGCACACAATACGGTTTTCTGTTCCAGGGAAGCGCTCTTTTTGACAGTCTCAGCGTTTACGAGAATATTATCTTTCCCATCAGGCAGCATCACGTAATCACAGACTGGAAGGCGATAGATGAGTTGGTTAAGAGCAAGCTGGCGATGGTGGGGATGGATGGTTTTCAGACTTACTACCCGGCGAATCTGTCGGGCGGACAGAAAAAACGGGTCGCGCTTGCAAGAGCAATCGCAATGAACCCCCACGTTATTTTGTATGATGAGCCGACCACAGGTCTTGACCCGATTCGTGCAGATATTATTAACGAGCTTATCCTGAAACTACAAAGGGAGCTTGAGGTAACAAGTGTGGTGGTAACGCACGATATGAACAGTGCCTATAAGATTGGCGACAGGATTATTATGCTGCATGAAGGCAAAATTATCGCCGACGGGGACGCAGAACACATACGCAAGCACCCTCACCCGGCCGTCCAGCAGTTTATACACGGCAGAGTAAGCGAAGAAGACCTTGCAGCGCTGCGCCTGGGCGGCACAAAATTCAAAACACAATACACTCCCGAAGACTTCAAGTAATTGCAGTTTTGCGTCCGCAATACTTTGGCCGGCATGTTTGCAAACAACACCCTGGATTCGGCGTATGTAACGGAGCGGGCAGCAAATTGTTTTGCCGAAGGGACCCTGTGCGGCTATACTTTCGTTTCTTCGGGTTAATTGTGGATTGGACTGATGACACAAAAGAAGCCGGAACAAATCGGCGCCGAGCTGGCGCTGCTTGTAGATGGGGACGTATCGGTTGATATTTTCAACCGGGTCGCATTTAGTACGGATGCAAGTATCTATCAGATTTTGCCGGTCTGTGTGGTCGAACCGCGAAGCTGCGAAGATGTAATAGCGGTGGTCAAATACGCACGAAGCAACAATATTCCCGTTTCACCTCGTGGAGCAGGCAGCGGTGTAGCGGGAGAATCGCTCACGAATGGTATTGTTATAAACACTTCACGCTATATGAAGCAAATAACGGGTGTTGAGCACGACGGAGTGGTTGTCGTATGCGGCCCGGGTGTGGTGCTGGATGATTTGAACGACTACTTGGCAAGGCTCGGCAGGAAGATTGGGCCGGACCCGTCAAGCGGCAACAGGGCTGTTATCGGCGGCGTCGTTGCCAATAACGCAACAGGCGCACATTGGCTTCGGTATGGTTACATCGCCGAGTATGTCGAGAGAATAGAGATGGTCCTGGCAGACGGGACAGTCGCGGAATTTACAAATAATGTTGCTCCGGCCGGTGAAACTGATAGCACGGCTGCCCGCATTGCGAAAGATTGTCTGGCATTACTTGGCGGCAAAGAGGAGATAATAGCCAAGGCCCTGCCTCAGACCAAACGTAACAGGTGCGGTTATAACATTGCAGGTGTTTGCCATGACGGCAGAATCGATTTAGCCAGGCTTTTGGTCGGCTCGGAAGGAACGTTGGGCATATTTACGAAGATAGCCCTTCGAACCGTTGACGTGCCGAAGGCCAAGGCGCTTTTGCAACTTGAATTTGACTCATTCGAGAAGATGGCCGAAGCTGTGCCTGTCATTGTAGCCTGCGGGGCGTCGGCGTGTGAACTTATGGATAAGACACTCATCGATATGGCGGCCGAAGCATTACCTCAATATAGCGACATCCTGCCGAGAGACTGTGCAGCGTCTCTGCTGGTTGAGCATACGGCATCGAGCGCAGATGAAGTAACCGCAAAGATAAACGAGACCGGCTCGAAGATAGGCCGATTAGCCCGCCGTCGGAGACACGTTTTCGACCCTGTCGAGCAGCGGCGTCTCTGGAAGGCGAGAAAGGACGCCGCGCCTCTTCTAGACAGGCAAAAAGGCTCCAGCCACCCTGTAGCTGTTATCGAGGATGTATCGGTGCCGAATACCCGTCTGGCGGAATATATCAAAGGATTGGAACGCATCGGCGACCGATATAGTATTACATTGGCTTTCTACGGGCATGCGGGCGACGGGGAGCTACACATTCGTCCGTATCTGGACCTTGGCACTCGGAGCGGTGTTAAGAATCTCTGTGGTATCGCCGCAGAGGTTTTCGACCTGGCCTGGTCGTTAGGGGGCACAATCAGCGGCGAACATGCCGACGGTCTTTTGCGGGCGGCATTTATAGAAAAACAGTACGGCCGCGAGTATTATGAACTGCTCAAAGGCATTAAAAAAATCTTCGACCCCGCCGGTTTGATGAACCCGGGCAAGATAATCAACGACGACCCTGATGTTATGACCGGGAACCTCCGCGCCGCCGGCGTTGTGTTTGCCGAAAGGCTGATGACAAACCTGAAATTCGACCCGAAA
>DUZQ01000084.1 GCA_013349435.1 Planctomycetota bacterium
ACTATTGTAACTGATCCGTGCCTGAGAGCAAGCCACAACTTCTTCCGTTCGCTTAACCGAATCAACTTAATTGTAACTGATCCGTGCCTGAGAGCAAGCCACAACCTCTGTCGAGGCTCGGCGATGAGTGGTTCAATTGTAACTGATCCGTGCCTGAGAGCAAGCCACAACATACCGCCTCTGATTCCGGGATACAGTTCAATTGTAACTGATCCGTGCCTGAGAGCAAGCCACAACAAGACTTTGGTGTAAAGTGGAACGATATGCATTGTAACTGATCCGTGCCTGAGAGCAAGCCACAACCACTACCGATGGAAGACGACCGCGTGGGCCACAGGCCCACCCTACCAATCGTGGCTCGTATCTCATTGGTTGAGCTTCTTCACTTCGCTTACGCTTCGTTCGGGATGACAGGGTGGGTGAGCAAGGCACAGCGTGATTTATTTACGAATTACGCCGACAAATCTGGCGGCTGTTTTGGCTATAAAGGGTTGAAGTCCGAGATTTTTGCAGAAATCCCTGAAGGCAAAGTTATCGTCAATATCATCGGATACAAATATCCCTCCCCGGCGCAGCGCGTTCCACAATAAAGGATAAGCAAACATCCTTCCGCCATAGCTTTTATCGCTGTCATAATAACACATATCTATCTTCGGCATCAGCTCAAGGGCCTTCGGCAGTGCCTTTCTGTCAGGCTGTTCGATAAGCTGCCAGTATTCGGCAAGGTCGTCCGGCACCAGGCAGCCCGTATCAACCCACAAATCCGGGCGAGGTATGTCCGTACTGATGAGCTTGCCGTTTCTGTTCTTTAGAGAAGTCAGGAAGCAACGTGTAGATTCACCTCTGGCCACACCTGTTTCGATTATTCTTGTTGCCTGCAAATGCTCGGCCAGATTATACAACAGCAGGCCATTTGTCGATTCAGACAAGTTTTCCACCGGGCAGGCCCCGACACCGCCGACCAGCTTTAACATCAAGTCATCCATGCTCATAGCCTTCGACCGGCACCACTGGCCCGAGCCGACCGGTTTCATTACCCGCTTTTTAACCGCCAGCAAGACCTTTTTGAGGTACTCGGCATAAATCCCGGGCCGGGCAAGATACCATAAAGTTGACTTAAGGCTTATTTTCATATTTTAATTTGGGACAGTTACCTGTTTTTCTTAATATGTTCGAGCAAGCCGCCGTCGCGGATAATCTCAAGTGCAAAGTCCGGCAACGGTGTGAAATTTATATCCTTACCTGCCGTCTTGTTTTTTATAACACCGGCAGCATAATCGATTTCTATCTCATCGCCGTCGGCTATTTTGTTCACTGCATCTTCTAACTCAATAACATAGAATCCGCAGTTAATCGCATTGCGATAAAATATCCGTGCAAAGGATTGCGCGATGACCGCACCTACTTTTGCGCCCTGCAATGCCCAGACGGCATGTTCCCTGCTCGAACCGCATCCGAAGTCGTCGCCGGCAACTATCACATCTCCATGTGAGCACTTGCCGGCAAACTCTGCATCCAGGTCTTCCATACAGTGTTTTGCCAATTCATCGACATCATCAGTATTAAGATACCTCGCCGGGATTATTTCATCGGTATTAATATGGTCTCGTTTATATACATGTGCTTTAGCCATAAAAACCTCACTTCTTCATAAAATCCGAAATTCGAATATCGAAAATCGAAACAATACCAAAATTCAAATGTCAAAATATCAAAACGTTATTGGCTCTTACGCAAAATTGCTCCGAAGATATTCATAAGTTCAGTTGCTTCATTTTCTAATTCTTTTCTTTTGCGCTCATTCACAGGATCCTGAGTCTGCACAAGTCTCAACCAGAACCGACTTTCTTTTGCCTCTTTACGGCAGATTTTAATCCTCATAACAAAATCTTTCTTGCTGAGGGCCTCATTGGCCTCAATGTAGTTTGCACCTACGGAACCAGATGCTTTGATAAGTTGTTTTCCATCTTCGATGTTGGCAATATCCTTATACAAATTCCTTACAAATTGCCTGACCTCTTTCGCGAATGCAAGAGTCCTGTCTTCCAGATCGTACTGTTTAGAATTTTGTTCTTTGGTCATTCTAATTTGTTTCGCATTTCGCATTTCGAATTTCGTATTTCACTTACACTATGTAAGTCCTCGGATCGGTTATTTTCCCTTCGACCGCGCTAGCCGCCGCCGTTGCCGGGCTTACCAGATAGACTTCGCTCCTGGGATGGCCCATTCTGCCGACAAAGTTCCTGTTCGTCGTGCTGACGCACTTTTGGCCTTCGGCTAAGATGCCCATAAATCCGCCCAGACACGCCCCGCACGTCGGCGCACTTATCACACAGCCGGCCTCGTAAAATATTTCGAACAATCCTTCGTCCATCGCCTGCTTCCATATCGCAGGCGTAGCCGGCACAACTATCGTGCGTATCGCAACCTTTCTGCCCTTAAGAATGCCCGCAGCAATTCGCAGGTCTTCTATTCGACCGTTTGTACAACTGCCGATATATGCCTGTTCCATCTTGATACCGGCACATTGGCTTATCGGTTTGCCGTTACTCGGCAGATGCGGCAGCGCCACAATCGGTTCTAACCTGCTGCAATCTATCTCGACCACTGATTCATATTCAGCATCCGCATCGGACTCATAGACGGTATATTCGGCATCGCCCTTAAGATGCTCATCAAGATATTTTTTGGTCGTTTTATCAAAGCCGATGATTCCGTTCTTGCCGCCCGCCTCAATAGCCATATTCGTAATAGTCATCCTTGCCTCGGCGCTCATATTTTTCAAAGCAGGCCCGACAAATTCCATCGCCTTGTAAAGCGCACCATCGACTCCTGTTTCCTTTATAACAGCCAGAATCACGTCTTTGCTGTACACCCCGGCAGGTATCGAGCCTTTTAGCACTATCTTCATCGACGCCGGCACTTTGAACCAAAGCTGGCCTGTCGCAATCGCCGCCGCCAAATCGGTCGAGCCGATACCTGTGCTGAACGCAGCAAACGCCCCGTATGTACACGTATGCGAGTCCCCTCCGACAATCACCTCGCCGGGCCGAATGTGCCCCTGCTCCGGCAACAGCGCGTGGCACACACCCGCCCTGCCCACTGGATAATAATACTTTATCCCCTTTTCTTTGGCCCAGTCGTCAAGGCGCTTATGCAGCTCGGCGCTTTTTATATCCTTGGCGGGTTGAAAATGGTCCGGCGTAACGATAATTTTTTCCGGATCAAAAACTTTGTCGATACCATGTGCTTTGAGCATCGAAATCGCCGGCGGCGTAGTAACATCATGACACATCACCACATCAATCGCGGCATTTATAAGCTCACCCGGCACCACTTTCTCTTTACCCGCCGCTCGTGCGAGAATCTTTTGTGTTATCGTCATTGCCATTTTTTTCCTCAGGATTTAGGGTTTAGGGTATAGGGTGTAGGGGTTAGGGGGGCGGTTTTGCCGCCCTCTACCCTCTTCTGCGGATACATTATGCGGTAAAGCATTCCGCCTACTTCTTTTAACAAACCTCCGACAGTAACACTTTGTTTAGCGTAGCCTAAATCTACCGCCAGCATATACTGAGTTTCAAGCTCCAGCAGAGAAGCATAGGCAATAGACAAAAACCTGTGGTAGTCGGTTTTATGTTTTCTGCCATATCCTTCAGCTATGTTCGAAGGGATTGATATTGCTGCTCTTCTAACTTGCTGCGTTAATCCGTATGTTTCGAACTTTGGAAAATTATCCGTAAACTTGTAAATTTCCAAAACGAGTTTATAGGCTTTTTGCCACACTATAAGTTCTTTGAAACTTTTTAATTTCTTCGCTTCCATTTTTTACGACCTTTATCCTGTTTTTCTATTTGTGCTCGTATTCATAAAACCATGCTTTGAATTTATTACTCGCGTTACCCTTCCATACGCTTCCCTTTTTTACGTTTTTATTACAGTACCCCACAGGGTACGAAAGTAATTTTGTTTCGATAACCATGTGATAATCCGGACAGCTAATGGAATTTTGCCCGAAATCCTCCCTGAGCAGTTCAAGTGGATTAACGGGCAATCCACCCTCTTCGTTCAGAAATATACATCCTTTCTCCCATAAAATATCCCGGCAATCTTCACAACGTATGATTGCCAAAAACAGACCACAGAAAGCTTCCACCACATACTTTGCTTTCGTCTCTTTTTGGTTTTTGATGCGGTCGTGTTTGACATTCTGATATGCCTTCCACCATTCAAGTTCAACTTCCGTGTTTCGGTTGTCCCATGTTGTTTTAGTAAACTCTGAAGGATTTAATGAAGACCAGCAACTAAACGGCTGGACCTTTTCGCCTCTTTCGCCCCAGAAAACAACCCATTTAGAAGCTATATCGGGACCAAAGTGTATAAAGTAATCTACAATGCACGGATTTGTCCTCATCGGTTTTTGTCCATTCTTGTCCATTTCCCACGACCACAATGAATCTATCTGGCTGCAGACATCGAGGAAAATTGTTACGAGTCGAGGCGACCATACGTTTTCATGCTCATCGCAATATGGTATAAACTCTAAAAACTCATAAAGGTCTTTTTCTGCGTTTGCAAACCAGCTAACAATATTTCTCAATAAATCAGCCATTCATATCCCTTATCTCTATACCCTATACCCTATCCCCTATACCCTAAAATCACAACTCCGCTTTCGTCTCCTCTTCTTCTTTACCTTCCGCCGAGACCATCCTGTTTATCGCGTCAACATACGCCTTGGCGCTGGCTTCGATAATATCGGTCGAGACGCCCCTGCCGACAAATGTCCTGCCGTTGTTTTTGATTCTCACGATCGCTTCACCCAGGGCCTCCTTGCCGCCGGTCAGTGCGCGAAGCGAATAATTCTCGATCTTCGGCTCTAATCCTATCGCCTCCCGAATCGCCTCATAAGCCGCATCGACGGGGCCGTCTCCCCAGGCCGCCGCCTGTTTCAATTCTTCCTTTGTGCGAATTTTCACGCTCGCGGTCGGCAGTGTCCCCGTCCCGCAGGACACATGTAGATACTCAAGGTTATAAAAATGCTCTACGGCACGAACCTCGTCGCTGATGATCGCTGCGATATCTTCATCGAAGACTTCCTTTTTCTTGTCCGCCACATCGAGAAACTTTTGGTAGGCAGCCTCAATTTCATTGTCGCTCAGCTTAAATCCCAACGACTCGCACCTGTCGATAAAACCGTGCCTTCCGCTGTGTCTGCCTAAGACCATTCTCGAACCGGAAAGTCCGATCGTCTCGGGCTTCATAATCTCGTATGTCGTCCGCTCTTTGAGCACCCCATCCACATGAACTCCCGACTCGTGCGCGAAGGCATTTCTTCCGACAATCGCTTTATTCGGCTGCACAACAAATCCCGTCAGTTGCGACACAAGCTGACTCGTGCGGTATATCTCAGACTTTTCGATACCGGTTGTAACCTCCCCGAAAAAGTCGCCGCGGGTATGAATCGCCATCACAACTTCCTCCATAGCCGCGTTGCCCGCCCGTTCACCCAGGCCGTTAATCGTACACTCCACCTGCCTTGCGCCGTTCCGCACACCGGCCAAGGAATTTGCAACAGCCATTCCAAGGTCGTTATGGCAGTGTGTACTTATCACGACCTTATCAATCCCCGGCACGTTATCTTTGAGATACTTAATCAGCATCCCGTATTCATAAGGCAGAACGTACCCCACGGTATCGGGGATATTCAGCGTCGTCGCACCCGCCTCTATCACAGCAGTCAAGACCTCTACCAAAAAAGCTTTTTCGCTTCGGCATGCATCTTCCGGCGAAAACTCTACGTCATCCGTAAAGGTCTTTGCTAACTTCACCGACTCAACCGCCGTCCTGAGAACCTCATCAGGCTTTTTGCGCAGCTTGTGCTTCATGTGTATCTCGCTTGTGGCGATAAACGTATGTATCCGGCTCTTCTGGGCGTCTTTAAGTGCCTTTCCCGCCGATTTAATATCCTCAGGGTGCGTCCGCGTCAGGCCACAAATTACCGGCCCCGCAACCTGCTCGGCAATCAGCCTGGTTGCCTCGAACTGAGCCGGCGAAGAAACCGGAAATCCCGCCTCTATCACATCAATCTTCAGTTTTGCCAACTGATGGGCAATCTCTAATTTTTCACTTATCGAAAGCGACGCCCCCGGCGACTGCTCACCGTCGCGCAGGGTTGTATCGAATATCACTACTTTTTCTGCTGACATCGTTATTTCTCCATTTTTTTAAAATCCGCATTTTGGCACGATTTCCGGCAGATTATCGCCGAAAATGCGCTAAAATGCCACATTAAACTGAAAAACGATAAAATGAATATGTAGATGGGGTTTATTCTGCGCCTAACGGCGCAAAAGCAGCAAGGCCAAAGAAATGGCTGTTTTCGAGCTGAATGTACCGTAAATATCCATAGCGTTTTAAATTATATCGACTTAACCTGCCCTTTGCAAGACCTTTTTCTAAAAAAAACCTGCTTGCCTTCCAAGCCACCGCGCTTCAAATCAGTAGGCATCATTCAAAAAGGCGGCTACATGCCCGCGGCTGGTCGGTATCCGGGCAGATGACAGCGCATTTGGCTGTGAATATTCTCAATGCACCATGCAAACCAAAACGCATTAAATATCGCCGCTATTATAATGCTTTACTATCCTGATATCAAAAAACTTATTATAGTCCCAACTTTTGGGACGATACTAAAGTTTTTCTTCGATCACCTGAAATATGCCAAACACTTACAGTTGTTTCATGGTGCTGTTGGTCGCGGGACGGCTTCCTGTGGGTTGCGCAATTCGATATACTTTGCCAGGCCGTTTGTGATACACTGAATTGTGCCGTGCTGTTTATAAAATTCATATAACATCGCGACCTTTTCCTGGTCGCTCGCCTCGATGTGCCTTGCGCTGCGGCCGTACGCCGCCCCCCAGTTGATTTGCGTCCCGTCTTTTGCATTTATTACGATGTGAGGTCTGTTGCGGCTTTTTCTGCCGTCCAGATTGCTAACGTCAATGCTCGCTACTTCACCGAGCAAGGGCGCCCGAGGAGTCGAAATCTCATCCATTCTTTCAAGCACCGTCAACAGCTTAATTGCCGCGTCAATATCATCACCTGTCATCGGCTCACCCACCGGCGGGACAGCCCCGGAAGAGTACCCCCTTACTTCAACAATTATCAGGTCTTCTATAGGAACAAAGGGAAGCAGAACCGAATCACGGTCGATGTAAAAAGCTTGCCCTGATAGTCTTATCATCGCTATCGGGCGGCGATATTGCGCTCTTACTTCGACTCTTTCGACAGTGGCCTGAACTTTGACGTCGTAAAGCCAGGCTATCGACTCCAGATTATCGGCGACAGCTCTTGCAACAGTCTCATTAAGTGCAAACTCGCTGCCTCCGGCGGCGGCGTACACCTTTTGACCAAGTTCATTGTTAAACCAGCCCGGCCTGTCAACGAGCTGGAGAGGGCCGACCCTGCCGCTTGCGGTTATCCTTTGAACATACCGGTCGAGAAATACAAATCCGGTCGCCACAACCGCTAAAATGCAAATCATTGCGAATACTATAAGGGCAATACGCCGGCCCGGACCGGCCTTGGTTGACCTGGTCTTTTTCCTGGTCGCAGGCTCCGGCCCCAAGCCGAACCACTGCCGGGCCGGTTTTTTCTTCCTTTTTGTTCTCTTTCTTACCACAGTATTGAGGTGCCTTTTCAATACGAAAATGTGTTGCTTGAAGACCACTCGCTTACGCTCGCGGCTCTGTTGCTTTATGTCGGGGCCTGAGCATTACCAGATATCAAGCTCAAGTTCCAGCTCGACGCTAAATTTGTCTTTGACCCTCTCGCGGACAGCTTCGATAAGCCTTTGTACATCGCCGCTCTTGCAGCCCTTGTGAGCTATTATAAAGTTGGCGTGTTTTTCACTGACCTGGGCGGCGCCGATCTGCAGCCCCTTAAGCCCCGCCCGGTCAATCAAGGCTCCCGCCGAAAGTCCACGTGGATTCTTAAATACACAGCCGGCACTTCTTATATTCAAAGGTTGAGAGTTCTTCTTGTAAATCCACACCTCTTTTAAGGTACGCAGCATCTGTTCTTTGTCGGACTCGGCCAGCGTTATCTTTGCGTCCAGAACAAACTTTGCGGTAATGTTTGTCCACCGATAGTCGAAGACAAGCTCGGGCTTGCTTTTTTCAAAGATTTTACCGTCAGCGTCCATCAAGGTAACGCTATGGACGGATGTGCCGATGTCGCCAAAATTCCCACCCGCATTCATCCGGATTGCTCCACCGACCGAGCCGGGTATTCCCGTCAGAGCCTCGAGTCCGCTTAGACCCTTTCTAACACAATCGAGCACAACCTTGTTGAGTCCGGCGCCGGCGCCGACCGTAAGATAATCATCGTTGAATCGGCTCTTGCCGAAATCCTGCTCCTGGAGCTTTATTACCGCACCGCGTACACCCTCATCGCTGACGAGCAGATTCGTGCCGAAACCCAGCACCCGCATCGGCAAATCGTTTTCATTGCATCTTTTAACCACTCTTTGAAGTTCATTGACAGTTGTGGGCGTAATAAGATACTCAGCATTTCCGCCCAGGCCGAACCATGTGTAATCGGCCAGAGGACAATTCTGTTTTATTATAGGCTCCAGCCCCTTGAATATACTCATCTGCCACCTTCCAAATATCACCGGCACCCATTGTAACGATTAAATCACCTTCTTTGACGTTTTCATTAAGATACTCGCAAATCCGGCCAAAGTCATTAATAAAAACCGCCTCACAGCCGCCGGCGCGAATCCTGTCAACCAGTACCTGGGCATTTATCTGCCTGTGGGCCTCAGCAGTATCCCTTACAAAATAAATCTGCGGTACGATTGTAACATCGGCTGAGGTAAAACTTTCGGCAAAATCGTCAAGTAAAAATCTCGTTCTGCTGTACTGGTGCGGCTGAAATACGCACCAAATCCTCCCCGGCTCATATCGCTGACGAATCGCTCTTAAAGACGCCTTTATCTCGGTGGGATGGTGTGCGTAATCATCAAGTATCGTAACACCGCCGACGCGGGCCCTGAGCATAAGCCGACGGTCAACACCCTCAAACCGCCCCAGCCACTGCAATACCACCTCGTGAGCAACGCCGGCTGAAACCGCACCGGCAACCACTGCAAGAGCGTTTAATATGTTGTGCTCCCCCGGCAAAGCAATACCCACCGCTCCTAAATGGTCGCTCTTATGAAAAACATCAAAATTATACAATCCATCGACAAGCTCGATATTGTCGGCGTAGAAATCGCAGTCGGCGTCAAGGCCGAAGGTAACGTATTTTTGGCGATTTTCGAGCCTGCTTAAAACTGTTGCAATGTTCCTGTCCGTACCGTTTGCTATTATCAGGCCGTCGGGCCTTAGGCAGGCGGCAAATTCGCTGAAGGCATCGACTATGTCGGCCTCATCTTTGTAATAATCCAGATGGTCCTGCTCGATGTTCAGCATTACCGTTATTCGCGGATGCAGATTCAGGAAGCTGCGGTCGTATTCACACGCCTCGGCGACAAAAAACTCACCGTCTCCCACACCGCTTGAGCCGCCCAGTTGAGGCACATCTGCACCGATGATGAAGCTTGGTGAAAGACCGGCCTGTTCAAGAATAAATGCAAGCCACCCGCTGGTTGTGCTTTTACCGTGCGTACCGCAGACGGCTATACCGGTGCCGGTTTCTAAAAGCAGACCTAACATCTCGGCGTATTTATATATTTTACAATCATTTTCTTTTGCCCGGACAAGCTCCGGATTCGTCGGCTTTATCGCCGCCGAGATTACCACCGCCTCGACCGGCAGCCGGAGATTCTCAGGGTCGTGGCCGAGCCTGATATCGGCCCCGAGCGAAAGCAGATTCTCAACCACCGGCGAATGCTCCTTATCAGAGCCGGTTACGGTAGCGCCGTTTTTAATCAGCACCTTCGCCAGGCCGCTCATACCGATACCACCGGCCCCGATAAAATGGTATCTCCTGCCTGCGATTGAAGAAACCGAATTGTTCATCAAAAATCCGTTACTTGCAAAGCAAAATCCTTATTAATACCGCTTGAACCCTTGAGGTTAATTATAATGTGCAAAATGAAGCTTTGCAAGGTCATATTTAGCCTGCGGTTTTACCGCAGGTTTATCTTACCCTTGGTATTTGTGATTCAGAGTCTATGTTTATGTAATATCCCGACACCCGCCAAACGCCGTCCTTATCGAGCATGGGTGTGACAGTCTCAATCGCATCGGCCTTATTCTCGAAAGATGTCTTGAATTGAATTATCACATACTCGCCCGGACCCACACCCGGCATCACATCGGTGTATTGTGTTGATATAACCTTGCGTGAAATAACCTTGCTTAAAGGAGCTCTCACCAAATCAAACGATTGCACCAATTGTTCTTTGCTGAACTTACTTTTGAAAAGCCCACAGGTTTGCTCCCAGCTTGTGGCGTAATCGCCATCGTCGGTAATCTTAAGCCAGTCCTTGGCTGCGTCCACCGCAGCGTTAACCTTACCGTCGTTATCTGCGGCCGATTTTTCAGTCAGTTCCAACCACTGTATGACGGGTGTCGGTTCAATTTGAGGTGTTTCAGATGTCTGCTTTTTGAGAACGTAGTAACTTGGCTTTTGGTGCCGGATTGTTACATCACCGCTGAGCCATGGTAAAAACAGGTAAGTTTCATTACCCATCTGCTTGATTTGGTACTGCGCCTTCGTCCGGCCGTCATTATGCCAAATCCAGTCCTTCGTCCATGTCCACGGGAAAGATGTTCCCCCATTAGCCATAAAGCTGAAGTCTTTAAGGAACAGTTCGCCCCTCCACTTCTTTTTTCCAGGATCGAAATCCTCGACAGCATCGACAAAATCTACACTCTTCCAATAGCCGATAACCTCCGGGTCGTTTTCAAATGGATGGCTCAAATTCTCAATGTTACTAACTTCCCGCAGTTCATAGACCTCTTGTTTATTGGACACCACCATCACCGATACAATTACTATTAAGATGACGGTTGTTACTGAAATAAAAATACCCATCAGAAAAGTAGTTTTTCGACCAGCCGGTTGCCTGACCGCGGAAACTTCCGGCTCAAGAAGCTCGGCATAATCGGAAGCTGGGCCCATCTCGGTGATAATTGCCTGCATGTTTTCCCATGTCTGTTCCTCGGGACCTAACTCGCTGAATCGCTGGTCAAGATGGCTATTCACATCTTCAAGCACCTGTTTTGTCTCTCGACGCCCCGCTGAAGAAAGTGCCTTTTCGACCTGTTTAAGATAACCGGCCTTGACTGACTCCCAGGTTCCATCTCCTGACTCATTGTTTAGCCGACGGGCAGACTCACCGACTTGGCCGACCTTTTGATACACTACGTATGAATAAGCGAGAAGAAAAACGGTTACTAAAACCGTTGGAATTAAGATAAAAAATAACAAATAGGCCGGCCAAAAGACGCCCGCTAAGATTACTATCCCCATTGCCTTAAACAACTTGGCGCCGATTTTGTGAGTCTCGTCCCAGACGATATCGCTGCTGAGAGTCCAGGGAGTCCTGATACCAATAAACCAGTTTCTTTTTGCATTCTCACAAAGAATACCTAAGTAGAAAACCAAAAGCCCGACCCCAATTGGCATTACTATGTTCAAACTAAACTTGTATCCAATATTCCACAGAAGCATCCACAAGTTCAGGCAAAACAGGAAAACCGCAAAGAGGATGATAAAACCGTCATAGTATTTCCTGAACCCGGCGATGTTTGCCTTCAGCGGGTCAATCCTGACGATGACCATAAAAAGCAATCCAAGCCCCGCAATGGTTATTGGCATCAAAAATGTCCCCCACCCTTTAGACATGTAGCCGTCAACCTGGCCTTTTGCGTTCCAGTGAGAGGCCATTCGCTCGGGCAGATAGGGATAAAAACAAGCACCGACTAAAAATGCGGCCAGTGCTATTGCAAAAACAGTCATTTCGCCCTTTGTGATTTTCACGATTACACCTTTGCTTTCCTGACAAGCCGGGTGCCGTCAACTATCATATCCCAGTGCTCGTTCATACTGCTTAAAATCTTCCTGCCGGATTTGGTAATAGCAAAGTATTTTCTCGGCGGCCCATCTACAGAGGGCTTGTTTTCACTTTTAACTAATCCGTCAATCTGCAGCCGAGTCAGGATCGGGTAGATATTGCCCTCGTGAATCTTCAGCCCCTCGATGTGCTTGAGTTTCTGAACCATTTCATAGCCGTGGCACCTGCCGTGCTCAAGAAGGTTTAGCACAACAAGCTCCAATAGCCCCTTACGCAGTTGTGTCCGCCAGTTATAAAGATTCACGTTTAACCTTTCGTTTTTGACCGGCAAATGTTCTCTGTTGAAAACACCATTATTGTTATTGCTACTGAGCCGACAAGACTGCGGCATTATTATCAACGCGAGTCCGACATATTCCGATGTACAGTAGCATCGGGTTATGACGGACGCGGCAATATCAAACTTCCAAAAGACTAAGACCGCTTCGGCTGCGCCTCAGGGCTACCCGCTGCGATGCGGCGCAAACACGTCGAGAAGGCAATTTTCTCTCCTAAGAAACTAAAAAATCGGATTTGAGACAAAGTTAACGGTAACTACTTTAATGGAAATATTTTACCTCAATATTGCCACATTTTTAGTTTCTCTCGGATGCCTCCTGAGAATCCGGTCAGGTGCTCGCAATGACCGAGGCCGGTATCTTTCCAACAGAGCAACCGTCAAACATAATTCATATCTGCCTTCTCATCCGCACAGCCTTGACACTGCTGACCGTATATAGCATATAGCTTTGCTAATACCCACCCACGGCGTATCAGCCCTAAATCATAACAGTATGCAGTATACTGCATTGAAGTACACTATATAGTAGTATACTGCATAGTATATAAAAAACCAGGATTTTTTTGAAGAATTTTTTAGATACGATAAGTCTCTGTTTTACAGGTCTTTAGCAAATTTTTCGTTGGATTATTGGAGGCGAATTTTCTCCGGCGGAGCAATATTGACGACCAACACCCAACACCTATCGAACTGCCACTATCCCGCATTTCTCGCAGCCTGTGATTTTGATAGGTTTTAACAATACCCACACGATGACTGTGGGGCACTCAAAACATATTCGTCGCTCGTATCTCGTATTGCGTGATGCGTATTGCGTGATGTCTAAGGCCTGATTAGGCCGCTTGGGGCGCGGCGAGACCGCGGCTCGACGGGTGCGCGGGCACAAGCATTGTAGATTTTAGATTTTATATTGAATTGAGTTTCTTCGCGGAGCCTGTCCTTGAGCGAAGCGAAGTGCTCAGAATGACCCTGCGTGAAACGCAGGGCTAAATGAACTGGATGCCGGATTAAATCCGGCATGACAATAGAATCACCAAAACAAAAGCGCGGCGGCACAAACCAAAAAACAGAAGCGCGGCGGCGCAAGCTGCCCGAAGGATAATGTTACTATTCCACCCTCTGATTCGGCCGCTTGCGCGGCTCGGCTTCTGTTGATATTATCGCGCGGCTCGGCTTCTGTTGATATTATCGCGCGGTAGTTCCATCCCTTTGGCCTTGATTCGACTAAGCTCATCACAGGTCGGCCAAAGGTATAGCTCCCGTTGCCGAAAATGGATTCCAAATC
>DUZQ01000085.1 GCA_013349435.1 Planctomycetota bacterium
AATGTACGATGCTGCGATTGATAAATACAACAATCGTGCCCGCTACTACGACCCGCCGACTGGACGGTTCATCACATCCGACCCTTACCCCGGCGATACGCAAGACCCGTTATCACGGCATCGTTACTTGTATTGTTATGGCAACCCAATAAACGCGATTGATCCGTCAGGCGAATTGCCTTCCTTCACCGCAGTTGGTCAGCTTGTTGCAAGAAGTATTGAAAGCACTATACGAAATATCCAGGGTGTTTATTTCACGACAGTTGCGCCAAGATTATATTTCAATTTGTATCGTGCTTTTATGCTTTACCAGTGGGCGATGTATCAGATGCCAAGGGTTTACCTGGCGTTGGGAGCTATAGATGTCAGCCTTACGATTTTAGACAATATGGCAACAACATGGCTTAACAACACTCAAACCATACCTGCTGGCAACTTCGATAGAGGAATGATGCTTCACAACATGACAGGCTCGAATCTTGGTAGAACATTTCCGACGATAGACCATTTTGAAAATGGAGTCGCTGTTTCGATTAAAACGCACAGTCGAGCTACACAATCGAGTTTTTTCACTGCTGTAAGATCGGACCTAAGAAGTATGGTAGGCATTGAGAATATCAGATTGACGGGTCGATCAGCAGGAGGCTTTCCAATCAGGATCGAACCAGGAGATATTCAGACGAAGTGTTTGCTTGTTGCTATACCGCAGACACAATCTCGCTGGTTGTTCATGGAGTCGTTTAGAAACTCAATTAGGCAATTGCAGACACAATACCGGACAACCATTAAAGTAGTTCCTGTTAAGGGTTGGAAAAAATGAAAACAAGGTACAATGGATATAAGGGAAGAGATATCAAGGCTAAAGCCAGTTGTAATATTATTAAGAAAAAAAAATTGAACGTTTTTTTTCTTGAGAGCTTTGCCATAGACAAGGAAGTAGGATGGCGTGTTAGCTATGGTCAGCTACAGAATGTTTCACATGATCAGATGATAGGACATGGTTTAGATTATATTCTCAAGGATTTTCAAAACTTCGGAGGTCGTGAGAGAACGGAAAAATCAGAAATTGAAAAGATGAGTAATTCAGAGTATCGAAAGTTTAACAGAGATCACTATTTTGTTGGTGTTGGTATTGATAACCAAAATACTCTTAGGATAAATCCAATGCATAAATGTAGAGGGGGACATGTCAGCAAGGAAGGTGAAGAAATTTATATTCAGCTTCCTTGTTCAAATGAGGAGTTTTACAACAAATTGATGGAGGCATTTGAAAAATGCGAGTAAGCAAATCAAGGTCGATTATACGATTAATCAAGACGGTGTGCTGACAAAATATGAGTACGATGAGAACGGCAATCTTGTCGAGACCATCGTCTATGAAGATAAAAGCGCATACGAGACGTGGTACTGGAATTACCCGGCCAGCTTAAACAGAATCTTAACCGTCAGCCAAACCCTTTACGATGCCGAAGGGAGGGTGCATGTCTCTGTAAGCGCGCACGACCCGGCGGAGACGGCAGGCGGGACGGAAAATATATACGATGAATTGGGCAGAGTGATAGAGACGAAGCGATGGTCCGACGTCGAAATCCAGCTCGCTGACATCACGGACGCCCAAGGCTATCTAATCGGGCGCAAAAGCACCGGCTGGCTGCACGCCTATAGTGAGCCGAACTCTTACACCCGCACCGAATACGACTCCGCAGGCAGGGTAAAGAGCACGTTTGTGTTAGATGAAGCCGGGATCGAGCGCGAGACTCAGTATGAGTATGACCTTGCGGGTAAGCAGGTTCGGGTTATTGATCCGAACTTCGGTGTTACCGAGACGCATTACCTCGGCAATCTGCGGGATTGGGTAAAAGATGCGCGGGGGCACATTACGCAATTCGATTATGATGCGCTCGGCAGGCTGATTAAAACGACTCACCCTGCGACAGCACAGAATCCCGTAACCTATACATACATAAAATACGACAAACGCAGCCGAAAGGTGTTCGAGTCCGAGCAGACAGCCGAGATCGACCCGAATGATGCTATCGGTAAAGAATTTGAATACGACTCCGCAGGCCGATTGATTAAGGTTATCTTGCCGGCTATATAATTTCTAAAAAAGTGTGAGTAATTTGTGTGTTTGGCGCATAATACTTAATGGAAGCCGGCAAAAATATGAGGAATTCGGCAAGTGACTGAAAAGTGCAAAAAACCAGACTCGAAAGTGGCCCAAGCCGACAGCGACACGTGGCGCCGGATACTTGAAAGCGGCATACCGCAGATATACAGGATGTTTATGAGGCGCTGGCCGAATCGGTCGCTTGCCGAAGAAATGGTCCAAAAAACCGTATTCGACGCGGTCAGAGCTTGCCGAAGCTACGACCCGGCCAAGGGCGGCTTCGAGAACTGGTTGATGGCGATTGCCCGTAACAATTTTGCATCCGAGATGAGACGGCGGGCGAGTCGGCCGAGTATGGATGGTGATATTGCCGGTTACCTTGAAGCGATTGATTCTGAGCCGCTGCCGGATGAAGTCTTGGAAAAAAAGGAAACAGCCCTTATCGTCCGGACGGCAATGGATAAATTGGAAACAAAAGAACGTGATGTGCTGAGGGGTAAATACATTGAAGACCTTTCGGCACGAGCGATAGCTAAAAAGATGCAAATGAGTGAAAAAGCTGTGCACAGCTTGTTGTATCGCGCACGAAATTCGTTGCGTAATAAACTTAAAAGTATGGCTCCTTATCCAAAGGAGGCGCGAAAGTTATGAAGAAAAAAGAAAACAATCTGGAAAAGAATATCTCGCGGCTGGTCAAGCTGACCGCCGATACAGATAAGCCCAGTGAGGCATTTACCGAGTCGCTTATTGATAAAGCATTACAAGAGCTTGAGGCGGGCAGACATGGCCGGACGCGGGAAGGAAGGAAAATAGATATGAAAGTTACATTCAAGACATTCGCATGGGCGGCGGTTATTCTCGTCGCCTGCGGAGTTGTGTTCAGCATAATTGTACCTTCGCTACAGAAATCTGGCAAAAGACAAGACACTCAAGTAGTAAAACATTTACCAAAGTCATCTGAAGAATTAGCAAGACAAACGGTAGCAAGAGCAAAAACAGATTCAAAGCCTGCCGGGATTGAATATACAGAAGTTGGAAAAAAGAGTATCGCAGAGCCGGAGGCAAAAGCAAAATCGGTTATTACCCCTGCCCGGATTGAGTATGCTGATACTGCCCAAAAACCTCTTGGCGATATAAAGCAACCTGACGATTCTTTAAAGGTTAAGATTGACAAGGATCCCGGCAAGCTTGCCGGAATACAACCTGACGTGAGTAGCTCCCGCAACTTGAGATTACGTAAGGCAGGTGAGGCGGGACGATTGAAATCTTTAGGTTACTTGGCTAATGCCCCCGCGGCTATGGACAAGTTAAGAGTTTGTTACCCCTTAAAGCCGGAGCCGGGCCCGGGCGGTTATCCTATGGCGCACGGCGGGACAGTGCCGCCGAACGGTGAGGATGTGGACGCGATGTTTTTTAAGAATTACGGCGTGAATCCATTTATCGACACCGAGGACGACCACCTCTCGACCTTTGCGACAGATGTTGATACGGGCAGTTATACGGTGTGCAGAGGATTCCTTCAGGATGGACACCTGCCGCCTGATGATGCGGTGCGGGTTGAGGAGTTTGTCAATTACTTCGACTACGGCTACGCCGCTCCGCAGGAAGATTTGTTTTCGTTGTACGCAGAGGCTGCGCCGTGGAGTTTCGGCGAAGGCCGCAAGAACAGCTACCTTCTGCGATTGGCACTTAAGGCGCAACAGATAAGCGAAGAAAACCGCAAGCCCGCTATCCTGACATTTGTGATTGACGTGTCCGGGTCGATGAACCGGGAAAACAGATTAGGCCTTGTGAAAAAGTGTCTGCGGATGTTTGTAGAGAAGCTTCGGCCGGAAGACAAGATTGGTATCGTTGTATATGGCTCACGCGGCAGAAAAATAATGGGCCATAAAGGTCTCGATGAGAAGGACGATATTCTTGCGACAATTGAAACGCTACACGCCGAAGGCTCAACATATGCCGAAGAAGGTATTCGCATCGGTTATGAAATGGCCGAAAAGGCTTACAAGAAAGGTTATATCAACCGTGTTATCCTGTGTTCAGACGGCGTGGCAAACGTCGGCAAAACCGGTGCAGATGCTATCCTGGAAGTTATTAAGAAAAAGGCCGAGAAAGGCGTTACTCTTTCTTCTTTGGGCTTCGGGATGGGCAATTACAACGATGTGCTCCTGGAGCGATTGGGTGACAAGGGCAACGGTTATTACGCCTATATCGATACGATTGCCGAGGCCAAAAGACTTTTCGAGGATAACCTTACTGGTGCCCTGCAGGTGGTGGCAAGGGATGTGAAGGTGCAGGTCGATTTCAATCCGGACGTTGTCCGAAGCTATCGTCTGATAGGCTATGAAAATCGTGATGTGCCGGATGATAAGTTTCGCGATGACAAATACGACGGCGGTGAGGTTGGTGCGGGACATTCGGTAACAGCCCTTTACGAACTCAAGCTCTGGCCGGGCAAAAGCGGCATAGCTGCGACTACTTTCGTTCGCTACAAAGACCCGGATACAAGGGCGGTAACAGAGTTCAAAAGTTCAATCGCTACAAGCGAGTTCAACGGAAGCTTCGGCGAATCAAGCGACGAGTTCACACTTGCGGCGACGGTTTGCGAATTCGCTGAAATCCTTCGCAAAAGTTACTGGGCCAAAGGTGCCAGGCTTGATACGGTCTTAGCCCGGGCACAAGAACTCAGCGACCAAAGTCTGTTCAAAGGCGATGCAGATGTGATTGAATTGGTCGATTTAATCTCAAAGGCCAAGAACCTGATGGCCGATACGCAGGAAAATAGTAGTATCCCCGAGGAAAACGCAGAAATGCCTGATTAAGGGTACACTTTGAAAGTGGGTTGGCGGTTAATTGGAGTATGGCCCGTCGGTTGGCGGGCCTTTTTATTTCACCGATTTTCTTTCTTCTTTCGGTCTGGTTTTCCATCGGCGGTGCAGCCACCAGTATTGGGTCGGGTCTTTTCTGATAAAGTCCTCGGTGGCCCTTACGTATTCTTGTGTGATCCATTTCAGAGGGTCATCCTTGTCGGCCCATTCATCAGGCATGATAACGCGGTTGACTTCAATCTCGAAAAAGAAGCGGTTGCCCACCCGCCGGCTGCCCGCGACGCCAATCGGCATATTGTATTGCATCGCAATAAGGCCGATGCTCTTATATGTGCTCGCTTTTCTGCCGAAGAAATCCACAAATATTCCCTTTTTGCCGGCGTCCTGGTCGGCAATAAAGCAGAGACTCGAGCCTTTGGCGGCGATGGCTTCCATCTGCTCGGTCGCACCCTTTTTGTCGATTAACCTCTGGCCGGTGCGCTTGCGGGTACGCTCAAGGTAATTGTTGATGAATTTGTTGTCCAGGGGCCTTGCGATGCTGTACACATCAAAACCGAAAAGTGCTAACAGGTAGCCCATAATCTCGAAATTACCGTAGTGGCCGGTAACCCATACAATGCCCCGGCCCTCCTGCATCATCCATTTAGCCCGTTCTATGTTTATATATGTCGAGTAGCGTTCCCAGTTGTCGCGATTGACAAGGCGGGGTGAAAACAGTATATCGATAACCAGCATCACGATGTGTTCGAAGGAGCGCCTACCTGTCTCGATTAGCCAGTGCTCGTCTTTATCAGGGAAGCTTGCCCGGAGGTTGTCGATTGCACGCTTACGGCCTCGGTGATAGTGCTTGAACATCTTTCGTCCGAGAAAGCACGCAAATCGCAGGTTCGTCTCGACACTAAATCTGTACAATATAAAAAGAGCTACCCGCAGCGCAGCATAAGCGAGCCAATCCAAGACAGGATTGGGCCTTTTCTTCTTCCTTCGTTTTCTGGGCGTTTGCGGCACAGCGTAAAATTTTATATTGGATATTTGATATTTTATATTTGTTGTTTTTTTATTATCTTTGAACCGGCGGTTGTGTCAAGTATTTGTGCTTGAAATAAAGCCCGGCAATGGTAGAATTATATTGTTAGCAGTTCTGTAAGGAACCCAAACCGAATCGGAGAGGTGTCCGAGTGGCTGAAGGAGCCGGTTTCGAAAACCGGTGTGCTCTTTGGAGTACCGCGGGTTCGAATCCCGCCCTCTCCGGTTTTTTCTGCAAGATACTTAAGCGATTAAAAGTGAAGAACTTATGACTAATTTTATTAAAGAGGCCGGATTCTCTGATGCTTTAGCTCATTAAAATTGGCCAAGCCGGATTTTTTCAACGGTTATGAGCCGGGGGAGGGGGTGAGCGCCTGCCAGTTGCTTGCGTCATTGCCGTAATTAGTATCCGTTATTCTATCGAGCGCCTGGCCGGTGCCGTCGGGACTCATCGGCCACGGGTCGATATTACCCAATTCGCGGAAGTTCTCGCCGTGTGAGCCGTCACTGTAATTGACACGGTCAACTCGGATATAAGGAACAAAACCCGATGGCCCCGGTGTGCCCGGCTTTTGAAGCTCAACCTTTTCACCGGCATTACTCAATCTGCCCTCCAGCCATTCGAGTATTGTAACAGCGCGCCCACTCTCGAACAGATGCCAACCCACCCAACTGTCATCCCGGCCACCTAACTGTCATCCCGGCCCCCTAACTGTCATCCCGGCCCCCTAACTATCATCCCAACCACCGAGCCGAGATCCAGTAAAAACAGTCTCCCGGCTTACCGGGAATCCACTCACAAACAACAAGCCACGAAATCCCCGCCAAGCGAATCCAACAAATATACAATGCTTGTGCCCGCGCAGGCGGGTATAAAATATACAATCCAAAATTAAGAAGGGGCCGAAGGCAAAATCGCCCACAGCCCTTTTGTAAGCCTTGTCATCGCTCGTTATTTACAGCCACGTAGGGTGCGATTCATCGCACCATTAATTCTAATCCGGATTATACTCGTAAGCTCCCATATCAACTCGTCCGCCTAACTTCCTGTCATAACCATTTTGCTTCGTTAGAAGACAATTCTTTGTCAAAGATCATAATCTACTCAATTTGCTAAATCGTATATCTGGTCTTCACTCAATACACGGTTATAAATGCGAACGTCATCGATTAAACCATCAAAAAAGGAATCGGAACTAAAGCCCAACCCAATGTAGTTAAAAGAGCTATAATCATATAAACCTATATTTGAGTTGGAATAGCTTCTGTCCGGTTCGCCGTTAATATAGATCTTATATCCTACTCCCCCTTCAAGAATAAAGACAATATGCGACCATGTATTTGCACTTATAGTCCCATTTGAAACTGGCCAGTAGTTCAAGTTATTAACAACATCTCTGACCATTGCCCGGATTTTGCCGTCAGAACCTGCGCTGAGATAATGAACTCCCCCAAAATGTCTTGTTATACAGTTGTATTTGTTAACTACGTGAGGTTTTACCCAGGCCGCAATACTGATGGCTCCATTTTCACCACCAAAGCAAGATATCCCCGGTCCTTCACCGCAATTGATATAATCATCGTCACCGTCAAATTCCAACGCTCCGTCAACTTGACCGGAGGATGGCCACCATACAGGGCTGCCAAAGACAATTCCATCGTTACCATAACAGATACTGTTGTATGCGATGTTACCACTTGTCTCGTCAAGCTTCCAATATGAAAGCGGAAGATCACTGACTTCATCGGCACCCATATCTATTTTACTATCAATTACTCTGTCATCACCATCGATATCCGTTTCATTCTGCTCGGGCATATAACATGGGTCTCCGGCATCAATACATGATGAATCCCCCCATAAAAGATGGTAATTATTGTTCGCTGCATCTAAAAAGCAGGGGTCAGTTGTGATATTACCTGTGCCACCGGCATCACAAGGATCTTTGATACAACTGTAAGTAGCACTACATCCATCCAGTTCGTCCCCGTTATCCCAGATAATGCAATTGTTGACAGTTATGGTAGCACTCCCGCTTGCCCATATTCCCTTGGAATTGTTTCCAACAACACTGTTATTCTGTACTATCGGTGAAGATGAAGCTCCATATGCTCTGATGCCATACATGTTTTCATAAATCCAATTGCTCTGAATTTCAGGAGAACTATAGGACACATATATACCATAATAATCATTACCTGAAATTTTGTTATATCTGATAGTTGGCGAAGCATTAATGCTGGAGAATACACCAGAATAATTATCCTCGATAATACAGTTATTGACAACAGGATTGGTATCGTCGCAGTATATACCATAACCACTCCCACCGGTTATAGTAAATCCTTTTAATATAGAATTGGAATCCTCACCAGAATCAAATCTCACCGTATATCCCGATCCACCGGCATCAATAATCGTTGCTGAAACCATAGTTGGATCCCATGGTTCGGTGCTTCGCACCGTTATCGCCTTACCGTCAAAATCGATATTCTCGTAATACCTTCCTGGATAAACTACAATCTCATCACCATCATTTGCATCGTCAATCGCATCCTGTATACTGTCGTATCGATTTGAACCAATGTAAACAAACGTTGGTGTCTCAAAACTGGCGACGTATCCCCAAATAATAGAGTTCGGGTCTTCGGCGGCCACGTTATATACGGTGGTATCAGGATCGCCATATGCTGACCTGATTCTGAATTCATATTCCGTGTCCGACAAAAGATTCAATGTCAGTGAGTGTTGCAGTTCCTGTGTGTCGTCTCTTACTTTGTCCGGCTCATTCGGATAGAAGGCTGCCGGCCATTTCTCATTGATCGTATACGAGACCTCGCTATCAGCATTCATGGATGTGTCCCAGCTAACAGTTGCTGAACCTTTTTCAATGGAAGATACCGCAACATTTGTAGCTTCTCTATACCAGCCACTGACAGGAGGTGGCACGGGGCTGCAGGGATCAATATGTTCGTTCGGATCTAACGGCCAACTCACATCCGGATCGAAGTTGCATGGATCATTCAAATACACCTTTCTCTTTCTGTCATATGCTGGCTTGAAACGGATTAACCATCCATTGTTGGAAAATATTTGTGCGATTCTCTCAGTTCCATTAAGATTCAGCCCCATCAATCGTTGTGTCTCAACCTTCGAAATAGCTGCTTTTCCGTTTGAAATCAACAAATGTGTACCATAAGCTTGAGACATACCATACCCACACGTATAGTATCGGAAATATGGATCGTTGGGTTTGTCAACCTCTGCCATTTCGCCGGTTTCACCCGTCAACGTATAGTTTACATAAGTGTCCACCATAACTGCTCTTAGACCACTATAAGGACGAATGGGATTAACAAGACGATTTCCATCCCACGCATCAACAGAATCATGATGGTAGATAATCCCCTCTTTGCCAATGTCAGTTCGCACCTGTCGCATGAATCTATAGTCACCCACCAACTCGTTCGCATCTCCATTGTCAAAATACCATCCATCCAAGTCATATTCGTCCTGAAATTTCCTCATCCACTCCAAAGTTACGGAAACTTCTTGCCGCTCTCCAGCTTTTGGATGGCCTTCGGGATATATCCATGCATTAGTTCTGCTGGGATTGGCCATGTAGAAAATGACTTTGAAGTCATTTGTATCGTGAGCCCATTCGACAAATTCCTTGAGAAAATTAGGATCTGAAATGTCATATCCCATATATCCTGAGTCTAAAAGAGTAGGCAAAGGTGCCGCTCCGTCGCAAGGATCATGATCCACACATATTGTTGTTGTCCAAAGCAAAAATATCCCGAAACCATTATCTACAAAATTCTGCAGGTAATAAGCTGAACCCGGATTTTCCGTGTTGTTCATATAGTTCTCCATAGCATACTGGTAGTATACGTGGTTTACAAATGGCCGCGATCCCTCTCCGTACAACCCCTCAAAATCAAATAACCTGGGAGGAAAAACCATATGAGCCGTCATCTTACCTGTTGACAAGCTGATAGTAGTTGCATTATCATTGGCATCAGTTACAGTGCCCGCAGTACCTCTCGACAACGAGGCATGCAAAGACCCTCCATAACCGTCGGTCCATTGTCTATCTACATCCCGATCCGCTTCTTCAAACGGCACATTCCAGGGGGCATTTTCAATGCGATTTCTGTGTGTAAGACTGAAAGATCCTTTTGCTGTAACAAGAAAGAACGAGTCCGAATTAAAATCGAACGTTGCCTTGTCACTTTCGACCGTGGCCTCACGCGATGACCACAACCCGATCGAGAGCGGTCCAATATTTGGATCAAACGCTAAAGTGGCAACCAGCCTTGGATTTACACTGTTAGTATTTGGGTCAATCCGGCGCCATAGTTCCATACCTGTCCTGCTCAGTACATACTGAGCGCCTGTCGTAATTACGGTTACCTCGTTGGCATCGCCTGTTACTGATATGACTTCCATACCGAATGGTATGTAACCCCACTCATCGGCTCCCATATCAACACGCTTGCCCATCACTCTTGGATCTCCATCAATGTCCGTCTGTCCACTGTAGCTCTCACACGGATCACCTGCATTTATGCATGCCGAGTTCGGATCCAGATGATAATCATCGTCGCTCGGATCAACAAACTCCGGATTACTGCTGATATTGCCTGTGCCGCCGCCTGTCCAGTTCTGGATGCAGCTATACCTTGGCGTGGAGCTGTCCAAAACCTGCTCCAGATTATTGCCCCAGATAATACAGTTTGTGATAGTGGCAGTTCCATCACAATCCCTCAGTCCTCCTGCCTCGGTTGTAGCCGTATTATCAACGATGGTGCAATTCACAATTTCAGCATCACAATTATTTAGGCCGCCGCCATAACCGCCTGTATTCCCATACACCAGACAGTTGGTAATAGTTCCCCTGCAACCAGCCAGTCCACCTCCATTTTGGCCGGCTGAATTTGCAAAAATCATACATCTGTCAATTATGCCACTGACGCATTGCAGACCGCCGCCGTGCAATTGGGTGGCGTTATCTCTTATAATACACTTAGATACAGTTGCTTCTGTGTGAGCACCATACAAACCTCCCCCATTGCTCGAATTATCACCGCCGGTAATCGTAAATCCGGAAACCACACAATTTGGATCTTCACCGCCTCCAAACGTGACCACCGGTCCCAGGCCTACGTTATTAGCATCGATAATTGTTGCCTCAACTACATTCCAGTCACAGGGATCGGTACTCCGCAGAGTCAGGTTTGTACCGCCAAGATCGATGGTTTCGTAGCAAGTACCTTGCTGAACCTCAAGCTCATCCAGTTCATTAGCATCGTCGATGGCAAGCTGGATATGGGAATACCATTTATTGTGGGTGATATTGTGTACACGGCAGGGATCGGACGACACAAAGACGTCGCAGTAATCCCAGCTTGACCACCATCCCTCGTCATCCTTAACCCTCAGCTTCACTATGTAAACACCGGCTGAGCTAAAATCGCAACTTGCCGTATCCGTACCTTCTCCGGTCACATTAGAAGCCTCCGGTGGAAAATCCCAATCATAGTCTGCTATAGAACCACCATCGGGGTCGTAAGACCCGCTCCCATCAAAAGTAACCGTTGCGTTAGTCATAATCCTTTTGTCGGAGTCGGTAATATCGGCTATCGGATACTGGTCACAAGCCTCAATTCTGTCCGTTGCAACCAACAATGATACCACTGCCACAATAACAATCTGTAAGTTCCTGCCCATTTTTTACACTCCTTTCAAAAACCTGCGTTAATTGCATTAACGGTTTCTATACAGCCATTTATTGGCAATCTGCACTCCCGGACACTCCGGATAGTTCAAAACAACACGCCCATAGGCATCCCTTATCCGGACATCAGATTCCGAGTTCGATACATCACCGGTCCTTTTCATGGCCTCATAACACTTTCCAATCATTAACTGGGCATGCCACGCATCCTCAAAATCAGGCCAATTGGCAACTAACTTTTCATAGTACTTTAAGGCCTCTGCGTGCCCTCCCAATCGATGACAAATCCCACCTGCTAACAAGTGGCTTTCAGCAAAGACCTCTTTGGTTATCGATTCCGGTAGCTTCTCTATAATCGTTTTATACAGCGCCTTTGCTCTTTGTAAATACACTTCGGCTTTAGTTTTATCGCCCTCATTTTCTTTCGCAAAGGCTTCGCTGTAATACTGTTGGGCAACGGAAAATACCAATCGGGCTAATTCAGGGTCGTTGAAGTAATTCGTAATCCATTCTGCCTCTTTCTCTTTATTAGCGAGATCACTGCCACTGATAATATTTGACTTAATCTGTGCTGCGTACGACCAGATTTGGTCTTCCACCCGGGTCCCCTGGCCTGTAACATATTGGTATAGTGCCAGAGCCATACTGCGTTCCCCCAAATCCTTATATGCATCTGCCAATTGATAGGTAACTTCTGCGATATTGTCGTCTTCTGAAAAGTTGGATATGATGTCATAACAAACTGCATCGGCTTCGTTTCTGTCTCCAAGCCCCAATCTCAACAATGCCAGATTCATTAGCTTAAATATGGCATCGCTTTTATTCTCCCAATTATCATAATCAGGCCATGTTTCCATCGCGTACTCATAAAATTCGAGAGCCTTTTGTCTTTCGCCCATCATCTCATAGGTATCCGCTATTTCAAAGACAGCCTCCGGTATGTTCTCATGCTTGGAAAACCGGACCAGCAATTCTTCATAAGCCGTCTGTGCGCCAATCTCGTTTCCAAGCCGAATATTTGCCTCCACGATATATGTCTTTGCCCAGATAGTCTCTCCACCAGTAGGCCAATTAGCTAAGACCAGTTGGCATAGCTCAATGGTTTTTTGAGGTTGGGCCTGCTGCTCGGCATACATATACCCCAATGCCACCTCCAGAAATGCTTCGGATATTGCCTTTCCATCTCCGGGAAAGTCGATCATTAAACGCTCAAGAGATGCTTGTGCCGCTTGAAGGTCAAGTTGACCTGAAATAACATTTGCGCGTATAAGGTCTGCTTGTGCACGAAGTGCGTGTACAGTGCCGGAATAATCTCTGATAATGCCTTCGTAAATCTTCTGAGCTTGAGAATACTGCTCGTTATCGATGTATAAAGACGCCTGTTTGAGGTCCACTTCAACATCACCAAGCAGCGGCACAATCCTCATAAATACGAACGCCACAACCATTAGTAAAATCTTTCTTGTCTCCATTTCTACATCTCCTTTCAAATTTGTTGTTGGTAAAATCCGCGTGGGCTATCCTCCTTCGCATAAAGCTACGGAGGACAAAAGCCCACCCTACAACTACAACTCGCCAATCCCTTTCGGTCGGCTTGCGCCGACACGCTTCTGTTGTCTGTTCTCTCGAATTTGGTGCTACGCCTGGTAATTCGTTATTCGAAACCAATGGTCATTAGTAAATAGAAAATTGTAAATTCCCAAGCCGACATTCCTTCACCGACTCACCAACTCACCGATTCACCGACTCACCGATTCACCGATTCACCAACTCACCGATTCACCGACTCACCGATTCACCGATTCACCGACTCACCGACTCACCGACTCACCGACTCACCGACTCACCGACTCACCGACTCACCGACTCACCGACTCACCGACTCACCGACTCACCGACTCACCGACTC
>DUZQ01000086.1 GCA_013349435.1 Planctomycetota bacterium
ACAAAAAGCAAAAAATAAACGACCCCGGAGAGAATCTTCTCCAGGTTCATCACAATAAAAATTCTCAAAAGTCAGATGATTGTGGTTGGCTTTTCGATACATCCGTGTTCTCCAAGTGCAAGGTTTTTGATACAATTAAATGAAAATCCATTCACTCCGTGCAACATAACACAAAGGTATCCAACTGTAAATAAAGAAGTTGCCACTTAATCAGCAAGCCCGAAATAGGCCTGATTTTACGTTTTACTTCACACATTGTGAACTTGGAGGCAACAAAAACAGCCTTCAACAAGCCGCCTGTCAACGGCTTGTTTTAGTTGGGACACAATTGGTGTATATCTGTAATGTTTATTATCAGTAACGACGTCCGCCGCCGCCGTAGCTGCCGCCACTACGACCGCCGCCGAAACCGCCCCGTCTGCCGCCGCCACCGCCGCGACCGCCTCTTCGGTTGCTCGTCTTGGGGCGCGCCTGGTCAACATTGACGGCTCGTCCTTTCAATTCTTTGCCGTTCATTTCGGCTATCGCCGCCTTACCTTCTTCATCTGAAGGCATTTCAACGAATCCGAAGCCGCGGGGGTCGCCGGTGAACCTGTCCTTTAGGATATTAACGGATTCAACCTGACCAAAGGCTTCAAACGCCTCACGTAACTCATCCTCCGTCAAATCGCGTGATAAATTGCCCACATAAATGTTCATTCCGTATTCCTTTCGCTTTTTCTAAATGCTGCCGAAATCTCGGCCCTTTCATTTGCACAATTCATTATACTAATACTTCAGTGTTTCCGCCACACATTATTCCAGGTCAGCCGAATTTCAACCTGCCCGTATCATTCATACACAAATACCAACTTTCTCAAAAAAGATTCGTACGAGAACAGAAATGACGGTAACAGCAGGTTTCAAGATGATGCCCGTTAGATTGATATTTCCTCTTTCAACGATTCATTACGCGACCATTCCGATTCAGTATATTACGCACTTATTATTATACAATCCTTTGCGGGGTAAACAAGCTTTTTTGGTGAAAGTATTGAAATATTTTTAAAAAAACCTGCGGTCCGGCCGCAGGCTAAATAGTCAGCCCCACATTTTACGTGGGGTTTTGGCCAACAAATTCAAATCTGACAGACTAATAGCAGCACCGGCGGGAAAAAAATTTTGCAAGGTACGCCAGTTGAGGCAAAGTGAGAAAATGGCTTGTCATATTTAAATTGCGAAAAATATATTTATTTTTCAAACCTGAAATACCCCACTGGGGTATAAGTAATGTTGGTATTAAAAGGTTAAAAGATGAAGAAAAATCCGAGCCATGAGGATAATCTGGTCGCATTAAGACGGATTGAAGGACAGGTTCGAGGCGTACAAAAAATGATTGAAGGCCGTAAATACTGTATTGATATCCTGAACCAGATATGTGCCATCAGAGGTGCTCTGGCAAAGGTAGAGGAAAAGGTACTCGAAAAGCATTTGCAAAATTGTGTAACTGAAGCCGTCAAAGAAAGCTCCAAACAGGAAAAACAGCAAAAACTGGATGAAATCCTGAAACTGATACATCGGACACGAATGTCATAAATCATATTGACAAAAAAGTAGCTTGCTTGTTTAGTTAATAAGCAAAATCGTAACGGTTTAAGGAGCTTCGATATGAATAGTCATGCCTTGAAAATTATAGTTGTCGTTGCACTTGTTTTAATATCGCCGGTCAATGCTATGCAACAAGCCCACAAGACCAGTAATCTGCACACACTTCAGGACTACCTGAATTATGCATTACTTAACAACGCCGGATTGAAGGCAAAGTTTTATCGGTGGGAGGCATCTGCAGAGCAGATTCCACAGGCTGAATCTCTGCCGGATCCGCAGGTTACCTATGGTTATTTTCTCCAAGAGACGGAAACGAGGGTAGGGCCGCAAAGGCAGAAATTAGGCATAATGCAGACCTTTCCCTGGTTCGGCGAGATTGAAGACAGGGTCGATATCGCAAGTGCAGCCGCCGGGGCCGCGAGCAAGCGATATGAGACCGAAAAACTCAAATTATTCTACGAGGTCAAAAACGCGTTTTACGAATATGCCTATCTGGCGAGGGTTGTGGAAACAACACGTCAGAACTTTGAACTGTTGAAGCATTTTGAACAGGTCGCCAGAGCAAAATATACGGCTGCTGTCGGCAGTCATCCCGATGTCATCCGTGCCCAGGTAGAACTAGCTGTCCTTGAGGATAATCTCAGGTCTGTGGAAGACTTGCGTCAGCCTGTTGTGAATGATCTAAATGCCATTTTGAATCGTGATCGCAAGCTTCCCCTTGACTGGCCCGTCAGGGAACCGTTCGGGCTGATAGAGCTTGACCGCGAAAAAGTAATCGCGATGTTACTCGTGAATAATCCGGAGCTACAGACAATGGATTTTGAAATTGCCGCCGCAAACAGCCGGATTGACTTGGCTAAGAAGAAGTTTTATCCGGATATCAGCCTCGGATTAGACTGGATTCAAACCGATAATGCCGTTGTGGGCGAACCGGGCGACAGCGGCAAGGACCCTGTTATAGCAACTATCTCACTCAACCTGCCGATATGGGGCGACAGTTATAAAGCCGCCCATCGCCAGGCAAAGGCGCGGCTGAGAAAGTCATCCGCCGACAAAGTCCAGCGTGCAAACGACATCACAGCTCAGGCTTCAAAGGTCCTTTACCAGTATGAAGATACCGGCAGAAAGGCTTCACTCTACTCAGACACATTAATTCCCAAGGCACAGGAGATGCTGCAGACCTCGGAAGTAGCCTACAAGGCAGGAACCGTGGATTTCCTCAGCTTGATTGATGCACAACAGACCTTACTGAAATTTGAACTTTTGTACGAGCGTTCGGTTACGGATAATCTTCAAAATCTGGCACAACTCGAGATGATTGTAGGCGGCGGATTGAACGAAGCCGTAAAGGAAATAATAACAAGGTAGTCTGCTATCTTAAAAATAAATCCTCTTAAAATGATTGTTGAGGTCCGAAATGGCTGATATCGAAAAATCTGAAAGATCGCTGCTCAGCAGCAGAAATGTCGTTCTTTTGCTGTTGGTAGTCGTATTGATAATCGCAGCATTTATCGCAGGGCGATTGATACCGACAAAACCTGCTGACTCTGATTCCGCCGGCTCTACTGAAGCCGACACACCGAAAATAACCCAGTGGACCTGCTCGATGCACCCGCAGATTCGCCGGCCTAAACCAGGTAAGTGTCCGATTTGTTTTATGGACCTGATTCCTGTAAATGGTGATAGCGGACAAATCGGCGATAGACAGATATCCTTTTCTGCTAATGCATTAAAGCTTATGGAAATCCGGACCAACCCTGTCGAAAGGAAATTTGCCGAGGCCCGGATCCGTATGGTCGGAAAGATTGACTACGACGAGAGTCGAATCAAATATATAACCGCCTGGACACCCGGCAGAATCGACCGGCTCTATGTGGACTATACCGGCATCAGGGTCAAAAAGGGCGACCACATGGTCTATCTGTACAGTCCCGATTTGCTCAGCGCTCAGGGGGAGTTAATCCAGGCGGCAAAATCCGCGCAGAATATAAGCCCTGACAGCTCCGAAATTATCAACAGGTCCATACTGGCGACGCTCGATGCCGCAAGAGAAAAACTTCGACTTTTGGGATTAACGCCTCAGCAGATCGAGGATATCGAACAAAGCGGCAAGCCTGTTGACCATCTCACCATTTACGCTCCTATAGGCGGTATAGTAATAAACAAAAACGCTACAGAAGGGATGTATGTACAGACAGGAACAAGAATATATACAATTGCCGACCTGTCGAAACTGTGGGTCAAGCTCGATGCCTATGAGTCGGACATTTCATGGATAAGATACGGCCAACAGGTCGAGTTCACCACAGAGGCCTATCCCGGCCGGGTATTCAAAGGACGAATCTCATTCATAGACCCGATACTGGACGCCAAAACCCGTACAGTTAAGCTCCGCGTCAACGTGGACAATTCCGATGGCGTTCTCAAGCCCGGTATGTTTGTCCGGGCGGTGGCCGGAGCAAAAGTTGCCGGAGCAGGTCGTATAATGGATACAGCAATGGCCGGAAAGTGGATATGTCCCATGCACCCGGACGTAGTGAAAGACTCACCCGGCCCCTGTGATATATGCCAGATGCCCCTTCAAACCGCTGAATCGTTGGGATATGCCACAATTGACGAGTCGGCCAAAGCACCTTTAGTGGTGCCCGCATCAGCACCTCTGATTACAGGTAAAAGGGCGGTCGTTTACGTACAGGTGCCCGGAGTCACCAGGCCCACCTACCAGGGCAGAGAGGTCGTTCTTGGCCCAAAGGCCGGCGATTATTATATTGTGCAGTCCGGTTTGACCGAAGGTGAAATAGTCGTAACCAACGGCAACTTCAAGATAGATTCGGCACTGCAGATTCAGGCCGGGCCGAGCATGATGAGCGCAGTCGGCCCGAGCCGAGGGGGCGAAACAATCGAGCAAAAAACCTGTCCCGTAATGGGCGGCCCGATTAATAAGGATATCTTCATAGACTACAAGGGCAAAAAGGTGTATTTCTGTTGCCCAGGCTGTGAAAGCAGGTTCAGGGAGAACCCGGAAAAATATATTCCCAGGCTGCCTCAGTTTGAATAAGCCGCCTGTGATGCTGTACGTTACTATTAGGGTTATATAGTTTATGGATGAGCCGATGGGTCAGGCGCAATCGATGACAGACAAAGTAATCCGATTTTGCCTTGAGAATAAATTGGTAGTTGCCCTGCTGGTGATAATCTTCGTTGGCTGGGGTTTGCGTGTAGCTCCATTTGATTGGGAGGTGGGGGGGCTGCCAAGAAGCCCCGTGCCGGTCGATGCAATACCCGACATCGGCCAGAACCAGCAAATTGTATTTACCGAATGGGTGGGACGCTCGCCCCAGGACGTGGACGACCAAATCACATATCCTCTGACCACCGCACTGCTTGGAATACCCGGCGTAAAGACAATCCGAAGCAACTCAATGTTCGGATTTTCCAGCATATACATCATATTTGCCGAAGATATCGAGTTTTACTGGTCTCGAAGCAGGATTCTTGAAAAACTCAACTCCTTACCTGCGGGGACCCTGCCGGGGGACGTCCAGCCAACACTCGGTCCCGACGCAACCGCACTGGGCCAGATTTTCTGGTACACACTCGAAGGACGCGATAGTAACGACAAGCCCGCCGCCGGCTGGGATATTGACGAACTTCGCACCATCCAGGACTGGAATGTACGATATGCACTCATGAGCGCAGAAGGTATAAGCGAAGTGGCCTCAGTAGGAGGTTTTGTCAGGGAGTACCAGATTGACGTGGACCCGGATGCAATGCGCGCCTACGCGGTAACTCTTGACGATGTCTTTATGGCTGTGAAAATGTCGAACGTCGATGTCGGAGCACGCACGATTGAGATTAACAAGGTTGAGTATGTGATTCGAGGTC
The DNA here is from genome assembly GCA_013349435.1 of Planctomycetota bacterium. Classification (GTDB taxonomy): domain Bacteria; phylum Planctomycetota; class Phycisphaerae; order Sedimentisphaerales; family Anaerohalosphaeraceae; genus QNBT01. The sequence goes on from DUZQ01000086.1 coordinate 5,473, forward strand.
TGGGTTTCATCGAGAACCTCTCGGACGTAGAAAATACCGTCATAAATGTAAACGATAACGTACCTGTCTGCATCAAGGATGTGGCACACGTTTCATACGGTCCCGCACTTCGGCCCGGTGCACTGGACAAAGGCGGCGCCGAGGCAGTCGGTGGGGTCGTTGTCGCCAGATACGGCTACAATCCGCTTGCGGCAATCAACAACGTAAAGAAAAAAATGGAAGAAATCTCGCCGGGTCTGCCGGCCAAGACCCTCCCTGACGGCACTACCTCTAAGGTAACGATAGTTCCATTCTACGACCGTACCGGCCTGATTTACGAAACCCTGGGCACGTTGGAAAGGGCCTTGACTGAGGAAATACTCGTTACTATCATCGTTGTGCTGGTTCTGGTTCTGCACCTTCGAAGCTCGGTACTCATCAGCGCACTTTTGCCCCTGGCGGTTTTGATTTGTTTTATTGCGATGAAAACTTTCAAAGTCGATGCCAATATCGTCGCCCTTTCCGGCATCGCGATAGCAATCGGAACTATGGTCGATATGGGCATTATCATTTGTGAGAACATATTAAGGCATCTCGATGAGGCCCCGGAAGATGATAATAAACTGGAGGTTGTCTTTCGCGCCGCAAGTGAGGTCGGAAGCGCTGTTTTGACAGCTGTCTCTACAACCATAGTCGGCTTTTTGCCGGTCTTTACCATGACCGGCGCCGAGGGAAAGCTCTTTAAGCCCCTGGCCTTTACCAAGACGTTCGCACTGATTGCTTCGGTCGTAATATCTCTGACAATTATCCCGCCTGCAGCACACATCCTCTTTACAATCAAAGGCGGCATGAAAAAAACGATGCGCAACGTAACCGGTGCGGTATTAATCGCAGCAGCCCTCGCGGCGGGTATTGTCCTTAGCCGGCTTATTGCAGTTGTTATCGCCGCAATCGGTTTATATCATCTACTGGTCGAAAAGCTTCCTGTAAAAACAAAAGGACGTCTGCCCCTGATTGCGAACATCTTAGCTATAACTATCGTTGGCGTAATACTTACAAGCCACTGGCTGCCTTTGGGTGCGGACAAAGGCTTACTTCGAAATCTGGTGCTTGTGGCAGCCCTGATAGGCGGCCTGCTTATATTCTTCAAAATCTTCCAGAGATTCTATCCCGCAATTCTGACCTGGTGCCTCGCTCACAAAAAAACGTTCCTGACGCTTCCGGTTCTTCTCATAATCGCAGCGGCGGGGATATGGAAGGGACTCGGCAAGGAATTCATGCCGCCGCTGGATGAGGGATCGTTTTTGTATATGCCGACAACGATGCCCCACGCCTCAATAGGCGAGGCCCTGGACGTATTATCAAAGCAGGACATCGCTTTTCAGTCTATACCCGAGGTCGAATCCGTTGTGGGAAAGATAGGTCGTGTCGAAAGTCCGCTTGACCCCGCGCCGATTTCAATGGTGGAAACCGTCATCAATTACAAGCCTGAATATATCCTCGACAAAAACGGGCACCGTCTTCGATTCCGTTATGACAAAAAGGCGGGTCAATTTGTGAGGGACCAGGCCGGTGAACTTATCGGCGACCCCCATGGCCGGCCCTGCAGGCAGTGGCGGGACCACATCAAAACCGCTGATGATATCTGGGATGAAATCGTACAAGCCGGTCGGATTCCCGGCGCAACAAGCGCTCCGAAGCTTCAGCCTATCGCCGCACGGATAGTTATGCTGCAAAGCGGTATGCGGGCACCTATGGGTGTCAGGATTACAGGACCCGACCTCGAAACGATTGATAAAGTGGCGCTCAAAATCGAACGCTTTCTTAAAGAGGTAACCGGTGTTGAGCCTGAAGCGGTAACAGCCGACCGCATCGTGGGAAAGCCCTATCTTGAAATTGATATAGACCGCCAGGCCATTGCCCGTTACGGCATCCACATTCGAGATGTCCAGGACGTTATCGAGGTGGCGATAGGCGGCCGGCGAATTACCACTACGGTCGAGGGACGCCAGCGCTATCCCGTGCGTGTGCGATATATGCGCGAGCTTCGCGACACAATTGAGTCTCTTGGAAAAATTCTTGTACCTGCACCAAACGGTGTACAGATACCACTGGCCCAGCTTACGAATCTCGACAGGCCGGATGAAGTATATGTTCGGGGCCCACAGGCAATCAAAAGCGAAAACACGTTCAAAGTTGGATATGTTCTGTTTGATAAAAAGCCCGGCTTTGCAGAAGTGGACGTTGTCGAAGAATGCCAAAGATACTTAAAGGAAAAGCTCGATTCCGGCGAGTTCGTTTTGCCCGCCGGTGTCAGCTATGTTTTTTCCGGCAGCTATGAGAATCAAATCCGCGCCCAAAAAACTCTCATGCTTGTCATTCCTCTTGCGCTTTTGATTATATTTTTAATTCTGTACTTCCAGTTCAGGGCCGTTACCACCAGCCTGCTCGTGTTTTCGGGTATAATTGTTGCCTGGTCGGGCGGATTTCTGATGCTCTGGTGTTATGCCCAGCCGTGGTTCTTCGACTTCAGCGTCTTCGGCGTAAATATGCGCGACCTGTTCCAGATGCACCCCATTAATCTTAGCGTCGCTATATGGGTCGGCTTTCTGGCGCTCTTCGGCATCGCCTCGGACGACGGCGTTGTTATGTGCACATATCTTGAGCAGTCATTCAAAAACCTGAAACCAGCGGGCGTTGACGATATCCGCAGTGCCGTGATAAAGGCTGGTACTCGCAGAATTCGCCCCTGCCTTATGACGACCGCCACCACAATCCTTGCCCTGATTCCGGTACTTACCTCAACCGGACGCGGAAGCGACATAATGGTCCCGATGGCGATACCTTCGGTCGGCGGAATGACTATAGAGATACTGACCATGCTGGTCGTACCGGTACTTTACTGCTGGATAAAAGAGACAAGGAGCAAAAAACAAAACGCCGGCGGATCGTCTTAAGCTGTTAGTTTTCCTTCGCCAAAAAGCCAACTGAGAACACAGATAATAAAGAAAAAATGTCATGCTGACCTTGCCTGACCTGCTTGCCGTGAGCGTAGTCGAACGGACCGAAGCCGAAGGGACCCGGCATCCAGTTCATTTAGCCCCGCGTCAAACGCGGGGTCATTCTGAGCGAAGCGAAGAATCTCAATTCAATATAAAATCTAAAATGCTTGTGCCCGCGCAGGATTGTTACCCCTGCGGAGGCAGGGGCGGGTATAAAATCGTAACGTCCCGTCCACCGTCCACGGTTTTGAACGCTGCTTGCCCTCGCCTTCATTGCGAAGGAGCCGAAGGCGACTGCGGCAATCTCAACCGACGAGCACCGAGCGACAAGCGACTAATCAAGCCCGCGAAGCGCTCCCCCCAACGCAATACGCCTCACGATTCACGAAAGGCTCTTTTTCTTCCTCAGGATGTGGTGGTAGTGCTGGGCGAAGCGGTGGGCCTCGTCTCTTACATATTGCAGCAGCTTTCTCGCAGCCGAAGTCGGGGCCAACTTCAACGGTTTGTTGCTTGAGAGGGTAAAAATCTCTTCTTTAGCCTTGGCGAGCGAGGCAAGGGCCGGCAGGGGGGCATCCATCTCTTTAAGGGCCTGGGCTACCGTGTGCAAATGGCCGAGGCCGCCGTCGATTAAAATAAGGTCGGGCCATAACTCCTCCCCGGCCAGCGCATGCTTATACCGGCGTCTGACGACTTCTGCCATAGAGGCGTAGTCATCGATGCCCTCAACCGTTTTAATCTTATATCGGCGATAGCCGTTCTTGAACGGGCGTCCGTCAATGAACCTGACTAAAGCACCCACCGTCTCTGCTCCGGAGATATGGGCTATGTCGAATCCTTCTATAATCCTGATTGCTTCGTCCGTCTGAAATATCTTCTGCAATTGCCCAAGCGCCTCGGTCGGGTCCGGAGCGAAGATTTCCGGCTGAACATTCTCGGTTACCGTACCTCTTTCGTCCAGCCTTTCAATCAGCTGGATACGGTCGCGGTATAAAGCGGCTGCCTCATAATCCCTGTTCGATGCGGCATCAGTCATCTGTTTTTTCAATTGCCGAAGCACGGTGGCCCGTTTTGACTGGAGGAATTTAACCAGGTCTTTTATGAGTTGTTTATATTTATCTTTTTCAACCTTTGCTGCGCAAGGTGCGGTACACTGTTTTATACTATACAACAGACAGGGCCGGAAAAACCTTCGTTTCGGGTCGTCAGCCCGAATATCCAGATTACAGGTGCGGAATTTAAATATCTTTTGCAAAACGACCAGGACGGCCCGCAAATCCTTTACGCCGGTGAACGGGCCGAAGAGTCTGCTGCGGCTGCTTTTGGGATTGCGCGTGATATATACGCCGGGAAAATCGTCACGAGTGGTAATTTCAAGATACGGAAAGGTCTTATCGTCCACAAGGTGCGTGTTGTAAGGCGGGTGTATATCCTTGATGAGCCGGGCCTCCTGCAGGACGGCATCAACTTCACTTTTGGTTTCGAGGTAATCGACGGTGCGGACTTTGTTTATCATCTCTAAGATTTTCGGGCCGCGACTCGAAAGCAAGTCGCTGCCGGGCTGAAAATAGCTCGATACCCGCGACCGGAGGTTCCCAGCCTTACCGATATAAAGGACCGTATCGCGACGGGCCTTCATAAAGTAAAGACCCGGACCCGTGGGAAAGGTTTTGAGCTTTTCCCGGATCTTATCAAATTTGTCCTTTGTGGTTTCCGAGGCCATGCAAACATTGTACTTAATTGTCCAGCCCGAGAAAAGGGATTTGAACTAAGCGGGTTTAGTACCCTCCCAAAGGTAAAATGGAGGGCCTGCGAGGAGCAATCAGGGAAATGAATAATTGATAATTTGCCCATTACTAAAGTGTAGTAAGCACACTGAAAAAATTTAGAATTTTCATCGAGATAGAGTAAATGCAAGGGCGTTTTTATAAAATTTTAGAAAATATTTTGCTTTTTTTGATTTGTTGTAACTTTAGAATTTTTAACCACTTAAAACCAACATTCCCTAAGCAATATTGGCATAACTTATAAATAATCTAAAATTTTCTCTTGACATTAACTATGTTGCAATACAACCTGTGTTAAGTATAAATATGGTGTTAAGGGTGGGGTCGTATGGGCTGTAATTAGAAGGAGCTTAATATGAGAAATTCAAATAATAATAAGGTTTGCCTATTTCTTTCGTTATGTATGCTATTAGTTTCTTGTGCTGGTTGTGCTCTTACACCTGAACAGACAAGAGAACTCGAAGTCCGGGAACAGTTGGAAGCTATTATAAAATGGGAATTAAATCAAGAAGGCAAAGGCCAGCATGAAGACGAGGTATTGGTTGCCCTTTTTTTAGATACAGAGAAAGCTGAAGACTCAGCACAAAAGGCTGAATATCGGTGTTATAATGTTGGAAGATGTGGATATAGTGGAATTAACAGAATCCCTTTCGGAACCCCATGGCTAAGATGGGAAAGGGTGCGCAGGAATTACTTCAAAAAGGAAATAGTTATAGATCCGGGCCCACCTTACAAAAACATCACAAAAATTGTCAATCTGATACCTGGCGAAGTAACCAACTTAGGCCGGATAGTGCTGGATAAAGTCGAAGCTGAAGGAACCGCGTCAATTTCAGGCATAATTAAAGACGAAAATGGTCAGCCATTGGAAGGCGTGAAAGTATCTTCAACAAAAGGCGATACAACAACGAACACGGAAGGCTATTATTGTATTGATGGATTTGGACTTGAAGTTTGTGACCTAAAAGTTAAAAAAACAGGATATATACCGGAAAGCGCAGAAGTATCAATCCGAAATATGGATGAGCGTATGATTAAGCAGGACTTTGTTTTGTGTCTTCCGAGGCAAATTAAATTCCGCTACACGATCAGTCCGCCGGACAAGGATGATTTCAGCGATCCGGAGGCAACAAGCGGAACAGCGTCGTTTTTTGTTGATACAAAATACTTTCCTATCCCTGCCGATGATATTGAAAACTGGAATTTTAGAAGGTTTATCAAGAAAGTACATTTAAATTTTAGAGTTAATAAAAATGGGTTATCTCTGCACAATTCTTATGCACCCATTTTTTACGAACGGATACGTTCACATCACACAGAATTCGAGTCGATTAACAGAGTGGGCACATTAGACTACAACTCGCAACATTGTCCTGAAATTCAAGGGGGTGATATAATTTTAATCGATGGTGCGAAAATAAGTGAATATAGCGTCAAAATTCACGTTGAAGAACTCCGGCTTGTTTTTCCTGAACTGTGAACCGATCAAGGTTTTGACAATTTGACAAAGCTTATTGCACCGGCCCTTGGCATAATCAACTTACGGAGAGTAAACGCTGTGTATCTCCGTAAACTATTCATATAACAATGAAAAAAGGAGAAAACAATGAAGACTATTTTGATACAAAAAAGGGCGTTGATAGTTGGTACATTGCTCACAACATTATTTTCACAATTGATTCTTTATAGCGTGAGCTATGGAAATAACGGTTCAATTCGACCAATGCCGGAGGCAGAATATGCAGAGTTTCTGGATGCAGCCGAAGCTTTCACTCAGGCAAACTATGAAAGGATTAGTACCTTGCAGGGCGAGATAAGCATTCAAGAAGACAATTATCTCTATGGTGAAACATGTCGCCGTCTTCAGATTTCTGAAGACGATCCAGCTTATAGCTCCAATAGCATTCGCAGGAGAATAACTAATTCGGTGGAGAAATTTGCAGTTGATGTCCGGAACAATAAATTGTATACAGAGCTTACATTTCCGAACGTCAAATATAAAGCTCTCGACCTGGATAGGGATGTTACTGTAAAAGAAAAATATTCGTCGGTAATATCGATTGTTACTTCTGATGAATACTTGACTTATGAACCTGGTCTAACTTACGGTTACGAAAAAAAAACAAATGGTAAATGGGTGGGCAGGAAGGCATTTCGATGGCCTGTAAAAAGAGTAAAGGGAGAACAATGGGGCCATGTACGGGATCCCCGAAAGTACTTTTTTAACGGTCACAGAGCAATATGGGAAGAGCTTTCTGCACTACGTAATCACATCACTAATCCCTCGCCTGATATACCGGAAGGAAAAGAACCCCAGATCAGTATCACGACAGAAGAAATAGGTGAAAACACAAAATTTCAAATTAAGGGTGGGTTTCATGGCAGCGAGGATTGCGCAAATTGTGAAAACAATTTTGTCTACATAATCATGACTTTAGATAATTCAGTGGGACTAAATTTAGTCCGCCGTGAGGTAACGCGTAAAAACGGCGAAACATTGCAGACTTTGGATATCACATATGAGAAAATCGATGATGTGTATGTGCCTAAGACCATCCACTACATGATATTTCTTTCCTCCGATGGAAAAATACGGTTTGACTCTCAGATTACATTCACAAAATCCGTATTGAATGCGCCTATACCAACAGAAACATTTGAATATACAAATCTTGGTCTTAAAGATGGCGACATATTTTCAGATAAGATAGCCAACAAGGAGTTTCAATACGAGGCGGCCACTAAGAAACTCAAACCCGTTGAAAAGTAGCTTTCAATCAGACAAAACATAGGGTAGTATTCCTAGGGTGGTACACAAAACCGGATTCTGCAAAAATACAGCGCACCTGACGGGGTTGTATTGCATATTTATTTGTTTGTCTGCTGCGATTGAGTCGGCTGTGAGAGCTGTAATAACGGGGTATGCGAAGCTGACGACGAGAATTGTAGCCCGTGTTACAGTTGTGTAGGGGATACCTGCGAGTATGATTGTGACCCGTGCGAGTGTGAAAGTTGTATAAATGACAAATGCGAAGTTTGCGGTGGTGATACCAGCAAGCATTG
>DUZQ01000087.1 GCA_013349435.1 Planctomycetota bacterium
ACCATAGCCACCTGCAAAAAACAACAGCGAAATGTCTTTGATTTTATCCATGAATCTGTTATTGCTCACTGGAGTACTAAAAAATATCCATCGTTAATCCGTCAAAAACTGTGAACGGTTACTGCTATTTTATATTGGTATTGTCATAATGATGAAATAAAATCATCGTAAAGTGTGTTTTATTTTTTTGTTGGACAACTTGAATGAGAAACCGTTTGCTAATAATTTTCATTGTATGCACTGCCGGGACAGCTTTGTTCATTCAAACACGCAAGCAAAACAAGAGACAATACCAGCAAGATTACCTTAACGAGTTAAATAGTTTGCCCGAATATGCCAGAGATTTCAGCACGCCAGAGGGAGCTATATTGTGTCTCGAGGAGGCCTATAGGCAGAGAGATATCGAGGCTGCTGTGGAGTGCAAAGACTTTACAACAGAAGCTAAATTAATGCTTAACAAGCTTGATGCCAGAGAAATCGCAGATCCAAATATCATAGACCAAACCGCCGAACTCCTCGAATTTTCCTTCCGAGAGTATACGGAAGAAACGTGGCCTGATTTTAACGGTCTGGAATCCTATTTCACAAAACGAGAAAATTACACCGATGGTATAGTGTCAGTAACAGAAGTCTGCAGGTTTACAGATGGGGGATTCTCTCGTCAAAGGATCCTTGTCGCAAAAACCAAAAAAGGATGGAGAGTTCTGAATCCACTTGAACAATAGCAGTGTTCAATGTCGAATATGGAAGCGCTTCGCTTAGTTCTTTTGAATAGATTCCTCGGCAAGCTCGGAATGACAGTCAAGGGAAGTTCAAGCAGGCATACTCCCCAAATAGTTCTTTTGCTTTTTTGTCGTAAGCTTTTGCGGCGGCGGTTTCGGATTTGAATCGGCCGAGGTTGTAGTACTTACCGTTGCATCGGATGGCGGCGACGAAACGCTTTCTATATTTTTCCCATGAAACGCCCTTGTATTTTGAGCCGTTGAGGCAGAAGGGTCGGCGGTTTCTGTTGTTCTGGGTACGGGTGCACAGGCGGAGGTTTTCCTTCCGGTTGTCCAGGCCGTTGTGGTTTGTGTGGTCAACGATCAGGTGCGTCGGTGCTTTCATAATAAAGCGGTGCATCATAATAACCTTGCGTCCGATGGGCCTGCCTTTTATTCGTTTGCCTCTGGTTCGCCTCATTGCGTAGTTGTTTCTGGGAGTTCTGGAGAGGCACCATTTATATTTGCTCAGCCTGTGGTAATCGTCCGCATCGACGATGGCGAACTTGTTCTGCGAAAGCGGCAACAGCCTGGCACCGTCGGCCAAGGCAGCGGCAATATCCGGGGGGACTATATCGCGGGCCGGCTCAAAGTTTGCACAACTGTCATCCGGCCCGACCAACTGCCAGGGCACCTCGGAGCCGGCCTTGTGGTTGCATATGAGGGTCAGGCCTGACGAGCCGGCGGCGGGGACCGAATGCTCGCAATTCTCACAGATTTCGTCTTCCGTCCACCGTCTCCCGTCTATGGTCAACTGTCCTCGGTCAACAGTCTTCTGTCCTCTGTCATCTGTATTCACTTTTTACCTCGTGTTTTGATTAAATTTTTGTTGTTGCGAATACCATGTAAAAACACGTGAACCGTTCGTGAAACGCCACGTGAAACGTAAGGGGTAAATAAATTGATGCCCTTTTTCGGGCGGCTTGCGCCGCCGCGCTTCTGTTTTTCTGGTTTGTGCCGCCTGCGCTTCTATTTTTCTGGTTTGTGCCGCCTGCGCTTCTGTTTTTTTGGTTTGTGCCGCCTGCGCTTCTGTTTTTTTGGTTTGTGCCGCCGTGCTTTTGTTTTTTTCAACCACAATAGTCAATAGAAAATATGAACTTGTAAATTACAATGCCCCTCCACCCTTTGGGCAATCTTGCACGTTTGGTGCGAAAATCGGGAATTTTTTAGTTGACAAAAATCTCTAAGTGTATGCCGGATAAGGATTAAAAAAATTTTATTTTTTTTGGCGATAGCAGGATAGTTCAAGCACGTTTGGTGCTATTGCGACATATCCTATCCAGATTTATGAGCGGTAATATTGCGTAATTACCTTGTTATTTACCCGCCAGCCAATTTTTGAATCTCGATGCTGGATGCACGATGCCAGCGACGAGCGACGAGCGACTAAATAGCACCGCGCCCGAAAGAGAAGCAATGTCATACCGGCCTTGGTTGTCCGGCGTAGCCTCGCGCGAAGGAGGGAGCCGGTATCCAGAAAACTTCGATGAGCTTCGGGTTCTCTGAGCATAGGAGGGGCTTGTGAATCTTGAATAGAATCCGGCCCCCGGCTCCCATTCGGCTTCTCTCAGGGCAGGCTTGGCCGGGGTTACAATATTGAAAGGGTTGGCTATGTTGCAAAGAACTGTTATATTGCTGCTGTCAGCTTTATGTTTATCTGGTTGTGAACGGCAAAAATCAGTTGAAGAGACAAAAGAGAAAGGGCAAGAAATGGAACAGATCGAAGTAACAAGTCCGGCTTTTGAGGAGGGAGCGATGATACCCGCCGAATATACGGCTGACGGTCGGGATGTCTCGCCGCCGATTGTCTGGTCGTCCGGTCCGGAAGGGACAAAGAGCTACGTACTGATTAACGATGACCCGGATGCTCCGATGGGCACGTGGGTGCACTGGGTCGTGTACAACATACCGGCTGATGTAACGAGCCTGGATGAAAACGTTCCGTCCGACAAGACTTTGCCCAGCGGGGCGCAGCAGGGGTCGACGGATTTCGGCAGAATCGGCTACGGCGGTCCAGCACCTCCCGGCGGCACACACCGGTATTTCTTCAAGGTCTATGCGCTCGATACTGTACTGGACGACCTTCCGACCGGTGCGACAAAAGGCCAGGTCGAAGCGGCGATGAACGGGCATGTTCTTGCCGAGGGGCAACTGATGGGCAAATACTCGAGAAGTTAAAAGGCAGTTTTGAGTTTTAAGTGTTGAGTTTTTAGTTTTGGAATCGCTGTGCGATGATATTTATCGTTCGCGGTTCGTGGTGCGGGAATTGAGATTCTTTCCCGGCGCGCCGGTACTCAGAATGACTTTTCTGCTGCTGGTTGGACGGTGTTTTTTTTGTATTCGTCTTTAAGGCGGTAGATCTGAGCCGCCGGGTCGAAGTACAACCTTTTGTGGTTTTGGCTCCACCACTTATCCCATTCGGCGGGCGTCTTGACGAATTCGGCGTCAATGAGGAAAAGGTCATCGTTCATTGGCAGGCCGAGCACCCAATTTTTCCACTCGGTCTCGATTTGGTCTAAGGGTTTGTTAATGACCTTTTCGATGGCTCCCAGGCCGAAGGGGTCATCGACTGATTCTGCAGCGGCGGCCCGTACAAACTCTATGAACTTTCCCTTTTCGTGAAGGAACATTACAAACGTGCGTATCAGCGATTGTGGGAATCGGCCCCTGCCTATCAATTCGGAAAATGTAAATTCGTGTATAATCTCTTTGGCCCGGGGCAGCCTTTCGTTGCTGAAGTATCCGAATGTGATATGCATTTTTCCTTTTTCGTCCAGCCGACCGATGAACTTTTCAAAATACGTTGAGATTCCCTCGTGAATCCACTCGGCGGGCTGGTAGTCGAAGGCACAGTCCGTGAAGTGATGTGCAAGCTCATGCGCGAGTGTGCCCAGGCCGGCGTCGCCGTTTACAACAATCATATCTTTGTATGACAGGTAGAAACCGTATCTTGAATAACGGGGTCCCGTCAGGTGTCTGGCGAATGGGCGGTAGTATTTCGGTCCGTCAAAAAGGAATACTTCGAGCCGCTTGGGGTGCTTTATTTTCAGGAATCGGCTGTCGTAATATTCATAAAATCCCTCGAAGAGCTTTTCGAAATAATCCAGCCGTTCGAAATGGTAGTTTGTGTGGATATTGAAGTGCCTTGTTATCAGTTGGGTGTTCAGTATCGTAAGGGGATTGCTGCCGTCGTAGCCCTGCATATCCATATGCAGCGTGTCTATGCCCACTTCGAATGTCTTTTTATTGAAGCCGTAAAGGACAACCGCCGCGACAACTGCGATTAGCACAGCGAATATAAATGACTTTCGCAGCTTTTTCATTAGTCTTTTATTGCAAGCAGCACATATCGCCGCCGGTCAAGAGGTTCACTTATACGCCTCGCGGCCCGACGAAAGGCGAACCGGGCAAGCGTCGGAATTCTGCGATGAGCCGACCGCCGACTCATTTATCGGCTTGACAGGTCAAAGTGCCCTTTTTGGTCATTTCTATACTTCGGCCCCATTCGCATACATCAGCTTCGATCAGATAACCGTAATCGAAAAGGTAATGTATTCGGTAATGGACTGCGCTTAAAGAAATGCCCAAGGCCTCGGCGATTTCTTCCCTTTTCGGTGCAAAGCCTTTACGCTCGATATAATCGTTGATAAAACGCAAAACGTCTTTGTGTTTGTCCTTTAACGGTTTTTCCATTACGGTTCCTTATACCAAACATCTTTATCAAGCCTTCAAGTCCTTTTTCTTTACGTGATTAAACTTTCACAACGTGCCCATTTGCCCGAGTTTTTTTCCAACTTGTATTATATTCTTATAACCGGTTTTACGGTATCGGCTCCACTCGTCGCATCAAGCACGAGGCAGGAGGCAATCCGCTGTCCATACAATGGGCTTTTATAAGGTTTCTTGCCAGAGATAAAACGCAAAAATTCAATTTTTGCAAACTTTAACCCACGTTCTCTGCGATTGCAAGCCTTTTTTCAAAAAACTCCACGAATGGCGAGATAGGTGATACGGGATACGGATTTTGAGGAATTGTTGGAGTGTTATTCGAGTTTTTCCATGACGACGGCTATTTGAATCGTCAGGAACATCAAATAATCGAGGTCAGGCAGTCCATAATGGCCCTGGTCGGTGGAATTTTCGGCATAAATGACGCCATAGCACTTTCCTTCTTTCATAATCGGGGAAATTATGACCGAGCGCACCCCCCCGCGGGTTATCTCTCGCGGCAGTTGGTGCACGAGGGTGTGCTCTCCCTTATCAACCGCATCGGAAATACTGTTAGGCACAGCCAGTTCCAGCCGTTTGACATACTCACTGGTTGTTCTTCTTCCGCCCTGAAACTCCATCTGGCCGTCGGGGTTCTTACGCAGCGCTATCCACACATTGAGCGCTTCAAATTGCGCCAGTACAAGTTCCAAAAGTATCTTGTGCATCTCTTCGAGGTTCTTTGCCTGGTAAATCTGACGCACCGCCTGTGCAAAGTCATCGGCCCTTTTGGTGGGCATCTTCAGAGGGGGTGCATCGGGCGCCTTTGGCTGTCGAACGACGGTGTGCAGGTCTCGCCTCAGCTCAACCATTGTATCTTCCATGTGTACGTCCTCGACGGCCTCGTCCTGCTCATGCAGATTTACCTCGATGGTAAAATCGGCGATGCGGACAACGTCTCCATGATTGACCTCGCACTTGTGAATCGCCTTATCGTTGAGATAGGTTTTATTTGCCGAGTCGAGGTCCTCGAGTATCCAGGTGCCGTCCTTGCTCGAATAAAACACGGCGTGCTGGCGGGATACAGCCTTGTCGGGCAAAAACACCTGGCTGCCCATTCGTCTGCCTATATAAATAGGGCCCTTCGTAAACTGCAGCTCGTTGACCGAACTGCCGCTCAGATTCACGAAAAGTCTCATTTTTTTCTTCTCCCACAAAAAAGTATCAGAGAATCACATACTATACTATCAGAAACGTCTTTTATCTGTCAAGCGACTTTAATTGCTTTTTTATCCTTGGTCCGGATGCTTTTGTCCCGGCCCAGGACTTTTCTACTCATATCTTCGCAATATGCCGGTTGGGGCGGTGTCCGCCGAATCGGCTTGCAAAATCACTTTCGGGAATGTAAATTGTGCAGATATTCGCCGATAAGGTCGATAGGTACGAAATTGTAAAAAATCGCCGATAGCGGCTTACGAAAACGGCATGATATATGCCGGAGGAGTGACCGAGTGGCTTAAGGTGGCGGTCTTGAAAACCGCTGTGCCGAAAGGCACCGGGGGTTCGAATCCCTCCTCCTCCGTTGGGTATTGATTCAACTTTAGGCAGTTTTGAGGAGTGTGTTTCGGCGGCAAAAGCCGTTTTTTGTAACGAGTGTGGGTATGAAGATGTTATATCGGTGATTCGAGGGGTTTTATGGATGTTCGAGAAAAAAATAAAATTGAGGAAATCCCTCTTGCATCCCCGGTTATATTGTGTTAAATGAAGATAAAACAGCTCTATTGGCGGGCGTCAGGATAAACTATTTGAGGATTCGGTGCTTTTTTAGGTTGTGAAATGGCAAAAAGAAGAAATGTTGCAGCAAGACCATGGACAGAGGAGGATGTTGCGATTTTACGGGAGTTTTATCCTACGGGGAAAATCGATGAGCTTGCACAACGGCTCGGTCGCACCGAGGCCTCGGTGAAACATCAGGCATATTCACTGGGCATTAAAAGACAAAGCTGGTGCGACCGGCTCTGGAGCGAAGAAGAGGTTAGAATGCTAAGGGAACTTTATCCGAACTGCAAGAGCACGCGCGAGGTAGCCCGGAAGATAGGCCGGCCCTGGGGGTCAGTGCGGCAAATAGCATCCAACCTTGGGATTAGCAAATCAAAACGCCCCAAAGATTACGGCGAATTGTAATCTGAGGCGGCTGTCAGCACCATTTACTTACGCCGCTGTGCATTCGTTTTTTTATTGTTAATCGACCCGGCAGTTACGTTCGGTTAAATCACCCCGGCCACAGGTGCCGGGGCTAAATAAAATGAATACATGACCCCGGCCATAATCTGTAATCTAAGCTTGCCCCCTTAATTTAAGCTTGACGAGTTTATACCACTTTCGGTATTTCGTCCCATCGGGTGGTATATCGAGGGGAGCGTCTGTGAAATTTGAGTTTCCAGGGTTGGTTTAACCCCTCGGCGGCCCATCGGAGCGGGCAGTCCATGGCGGCGTTGACGGTATCAATCGTGCGCATGAGCCGGGCGGATTTTTGCCTGTCGGTATTATCGAAAAGGTTCGGCTGGATGCGGTTTTCGGGTACGAGGTCGCTTAGTACGACTCCGCATTTTTTGAAGGCGGCACCCTTTCGATACAGCGTTTCGATACTTTTGCATGCGTTTCGAATCAGCTCTGTCGTGTTATTTGTGGCGACATCGAATCTTGTAGTGCGACAGTTGTAGTATCTGTTTTTGACAAACCTGCTGGTGGCTACAAAGACGGTTATCGCCCCGGCGGCCAGATGCTCTTTGCGGAGTCTTTCGCCGGCTCGGCAGGCGTATGCGGCAATCGCTTCCTTCAGCGCTTCGACGGCCTCTATAGACGTTGAGAACATTCGGGATACTACGAGAGTTTTTCTGGTCGGCGGGTTTTGCTCCAACTGGTAGCAGACGCAGCCCCGCAGTTCGTAAACCGTTCTTTCGCCTGTTACCGTGAACCTTTGTCTGACCCAGGCTGCATCGGTATCCCGCAGTTTAAGAGCATTATCGATTCCCGCCCTTTTTAGTTTAACGGCGGTTTTGATTCCCACACCCCAAATCTTCTCAACAGGTGTTTTTGCCAAAGCTCTGTCGAGGCAGGTTGAGTCGGTCAGGTCCAGAACACCTTGTGTTTTATCGAAGTGCTTTGCGATGTAGTTGGCGGTTTTTGCGAGGGTTTTGGTTTGCGCAATTCCGATGGAAACGGGCATGCCCGTCCACTTTCCGACGGTTTGTCTTATTTTTTGTCCGTAGTGCGTCAAAGAGCAAGATAGCCCTGCGAGATTCAAAAAGGCTTCGTCGATGGAATATATTTCTATATCGGGACTGAAGGTTGACAGAGTGTCCATGACCCGGCTGGACATATCGTCGTAGAGTGCGTAGTTTGAAGAAAAGACCTGCACATGATTTTTTTCGATGATATCGGCGATTTCAAATGCCGGGACCCCCATAGCTATTTTCAGGGCCTTGGCTTCATCGGAGCGTGCCACGACACAGCCGTCGTTGTTTGACAACACAATCACCGGCTTGCCTTGCAGGCCTGGATTAAAGACCCGCTCGCAGGAGGCGTAGAAGTTGTTGCAATCGACAAGTGCGAAAATCTGTTTCATAATTTGTGTATGACGCAGGTAACCACCCCCCAGACCTCGAATCGGGTTCCTTCGGTGATTTCGCAGGCGGGGTAGTTTTCGTTTTCCGGTTCTAAAGTGATAGTATTCCTGTGTATTCTGAATCTTTTAACGGTCATCTCTCCATCGACAACCGCTATGACGATGTTGTTGTTTTTTGGTTCGACGCTTCTGTCAACTACGAGCAGGTCTCCGCAGTGAATGCCCGCCCCAATCATTGAATCACCTGCTACCCTGACGAAAAACGTGGCCGCCGGATGTCTAATCAGGTGTTTATTCAAATCGAGCTTATCCTGGCGGTAATCGGCCGCGGGTGAGGGAAAACCCGCCGGCACCATTGCATCAAACAGCAACACCTCCCGCTTTTTTGATACATCCGGTGTATGTATTGTTTTGGCCCTGGTCTTCATTTGCTACTTACCACTGTTCCAAGGCGATACTTGCCAAAATTGTCATTCCAGCGAAGCTTGTCCCTGCGGAGGCAGGGGGCTGGAATCCACGAGTTACGGCGAGAGAATGGATTCCAAATCAGGTTTGGAATGACAAAAATCGAGGGATTGAGATTCTTCGCTGCGCTCAGAATGACGGAGCGGCAGCTCAGAATGACGGGTTGGCAACTCATAATGGCATACATAAAGTTCTCCACGGAGCATACTTTTCACTGGTTCGAGGCAATCTTTTCCAGTTGCGGATATTCCCGCACAAGTCCTTCAGGAACAAGCTGTCTTCGTCCGGTCAGCAGGCACTTCAATTCAATTGCGTTTGCAAGCTCGGCCCCTCTGTAATGGTTGTTGGCGATTACGGTAAGTGTTTCAAACGCCCCGGCCAACTTGTCTATCCGCTGCTTTATTCCGTCAAGCTCCTTTTGGGTGTAATAGTAGTTGTAGGTTTCGTTTCTTGAAGATTTGCTGAACCACTTTTCGAAGTTTCTGCCGTGCATTCTGAAATAGCCGTGTTTGCCGACCGTACAAAGGCGCAGGTCAAATGAGTTTGCAGCAGTCGGATAATCGAGATTGCAGACGGCAACCCCAAGCTCAGCAAGGAAGTTCAGCGCATCGGGCCTTTGCCAGGATTTGTGCCTGACCTCAACGGCCAAATTGAACGTGTTCGAGAAGTGCTTTACTATCTCAAAGAGGTGTTTTCGGCTGAGTTGGGAGTCGGCAAAATCGTATCTGAACTGAACCAACAGGTGCTTGAGCCTGCCGGCCTTGAGGAAAGGCTCGAAGCCTTTATGGTACTGTTTAACTGTTTCAGGGTCGATTTTGCCCCGGTGCGTAAAGTCCCGGTGCAGCTTTGCCGTGAAAAAGAAATCCGGCTTCTCCGATGTTCTGCGGAGCCATGACTCGGTGGTTCTCTCAAACGGCGGACGGTAAAAGGTGCTGTTAATCTCAATACAATCGACAAATCTGCTTATATAGCATAACTGATCGATTTTACGGTCGGTATAAACGATTCCGTTCCAGTCCTCATAACTCCAGCCGGCTATCCCTATGTGAATCGGACAAACCATTTCAGCTCCTATTTTAACTTTCTGAGACAGCCTATTACATTACCGATTATGCGGATGTCTTTATCGGTTCTTTTGACGTACTGTGTTTTATATCCAGCCGCCCGATTGGCGGGTTCCAGGGCAATTCTGTTCTTCTGCACATATACCTTTTTGACCGTCGCCTCATCATCCAGCAGTACCACCGCTATCCGGCCGTTTTGAGCCGTGCTTGCGGGCTTCACAGCTACATAGTCGCCGTCCATAATACCCTCGTCTGTCATGCTGTCGCCGCGAACTCTCAGAAGAAATACATCATCAGATAAGCCGAGTAAATCCTTTATTTCCACATAGCCTTCTATATTCTGCTGAGCCAAAACGGGCTGACCCGCAGCCACCTGCCCTACAATTGGGATTCCCCGTTTTGGGGGGAGGCTGTCGAGGTACTCTGCCGAGAGCCTGACTCCGCGGTGCCCGCCAAGGTCCACCAGGTAACCCTTCTGCTTCAGGTAGCGGATGATTTGATAGACGGAGTTCTGTGCCAGGCCGGCCTGTCTGGCAATTTCCCTCTGGCTGGGACGCCTGCCGTCGGCGGCCAGAGCGGCCTTGATAAGGTTGAATATTTGCTGCTGTTTTTCCGTCAACGGCTCCATAATCGCTCCCAAAAGTAGTCTATATCTATATTATATGGTCATTTGACAATATAGTCAATAAAAATATTTCTTTCCGTTTCCCAAAGCCATTTTTTATATTTTTGAGGTCGGGCGGCTTGTGCCGCCGCGCTTTTGTTTTTTGGTTTGTGGCGCCGCGCTTTTGTTTTGGTGATTCTATTGTCATGCCGGATTTAATCCGGCATCCAGTTCATTTAGCCCCGCGTTTGACGCCGGGTCATGCCGAATCTGTAGGGTGCGACGAATCGCACCGGAATTTCTGGATACCGGCTCGGAGGCCGGTATGACAAAGGGTGGAGGCCGGTATGACAAAGGGTGTTGCGTCTGGATACCGGCTCGGGGGCCGGTATGACAAAAGCGTCGGGCACAGAAGCCGGGTCGTGCGATAATATCAACAGAAGCCGAGCCGCGCGATAATATTAACAGAAACCGAGACGTGCAAGCGGCCGAATCAGGGGGTGGAATAATGAAATTATCCTTCGGGCGGCTTGCGCCGCCGCGCTTCTGTTTTTTTGGTTTGCGTCGCCTGCGCTTTTGTTTTTTTGGTTTGCGCCGCCTGCGCTTTTGTTTTTACTTTTTTGCAGATAATATTTCGCTTACAATCAGGACATGATTTATATATGGCTGGTTATGTTGATTGCTTTGAATACCTGCTGGCTGGGACTGGTCGTTTTTGCGCTGCCGGGCAATTGGCTGATTGTGATAACAACAGCCCTTTTCGCATGGTGGCGATGGGACGAAGGCGTTTTTTCGATATATGTTCTAATAGCTATAACGTTGTTGGCTGTTTTAGGTGAGGTGGTGGAGTTTTTAGGCGGTGCCGGTGGAGCGAAAAAGGCGGGTTCCGGCTGGTTGGGCATGTTCGGTGCCTTAGCCGGTGCGGTTACCGGAGCGGTAGTCGGCACTTTTCTGATTCCGATTCCATTTTTAGGGACGCTGACAGGTGCGTGTATCGGTGGAGGTTTAGGTGCCTGGTTTTTTGAGATTATGGCGGGAAAGAAGACTCAAGAGTCTTTGCGCAGCGGTGTGGGGGCGGGTTTGGGGGTTTTATTCGGGACTACGGCCAAATTCGCCATCGGCGTTATTATCTGGCTGGCTGTGGCGGTGGCTGCTTTTTGGCCCTAACGGTTCCCTGGTTAGTCGTCATCAGTTCAGTTTTTCCGAGCTATGGACGACTACCTAATTCCTGTTGCAAAAAGCCGATATCACTCAGTCACCCCTGCCAAGCCTGTCCCTGCGAAGGAATGTCACCCCTGCGGAGGCAGGGGCAGGGAGCAGTGGTCCACGGTCTAACAAATGGATTCCTGCTTCCGCAGGAATTACAAAATAACGTTTCCGCAACAGATACTAACTAATCAATCCGGTGCAGGTGCAATTCGCACAAGCGGTCGAATTGCACAGTTTGCACAAAGGAGTCAATTCAATTATAATCGCGTTCGTAAACCGGCAGTTTCACAGTTAATCTGAAGTCCGAAGCCCCAGGAAAAATATGTCAGAGATTAAGAAGAAAAAGCGGATATTCATAAGCGCGTGTGAGCCGAGTGCAGATTCTCACTGTGCGGCCTTGATGAATGCTATCAGCAAAAGGTCGGAGATTGAGGTCGAATGGGTCGGAGTGGGGGGCAAAAAAATGGCTGATTCGGGTTGTGAGCTGCTGGCTGAGACTGCGCACAGGGCCGCGATGATATACAACGCCTTCGGGCAGGTGGGTTTCTACATCAAGCTGCTACAACGCATACGAACTTATTTCAAGTCCCACCGCGTTGATTTGGTTATCGTTTGTGATTCGCCGGCGTTCAACTTTCACGTAGCAAAGGCCGGCAAAAAAGCCGGTGCAAAGGTATTATTTTACGTAGCACCGCAGCTTTGGGCGTGGGGTTCGTGGCGGATATGGAAGCTGAGGCGCAGGTGTGATAAATTGGCGTGTGTCCTTCCCTTCGAGGAGAGCTGGTTCGCCGGCCGGGGTGTTGATGCAACCTTTGTCGGCAATCCGCTTTTTGACGGTATAAGTATAGATGCAAGTAAAGACTGCAGAACTTATACCGGTTACGACCCGTCCAGGGCGAACATACTGCTTCTGCCGGGTTCTCGTGCGGCGGAGATAAAGCTTCTTTGGCCTGCGATGCAAAAGATTGCAGGCCGAATAAGCCAGCGCTGGCCGGGTGCAAAATTTACCGCCGCGGCCGTCGATGAACAAAAGCTCAGAATGCTGAAGGAAAACAAGACAAGCAGCCCTGAATACGAATATACAATCGGTTCGGTAACAGAATCTGCGAGGCGGGCGGATCTGGCCCTTGTCGCCAGTGGAAGCGCAACTCTGCAGGTTGCGGCGGCGGGTTGTCCGATGGTCATAATGTATCAGTCGAGCAGGGTTCTGTGGCACCTTTGCGGTCAGTGGTTGACTCGAACGCGGTATCTTAGCCTGGTGAATATCCTGGCCAGGCGTAAGCTTGTAAGTGAATTTATGCCTTACTTTACTTCCACCGAGCCGATATTCGGCAAGTGTGTGAGGCTGTTGAGCGGCAGAGGCCGTCTTATTAAGTTAAGCAGTGAGCTGGTTGAACTGGTCGAGCCGTTGAGCGCGGGCAATGCATCGGAAAATGTGGCCAGGATGGCTCTGGAGATGATAGAGGAATCTGAAAGTTCAAAGAGAAAAGCGAAAAACAGCCGATTCGCTTCGCGATGATTTCGTATCTCGCAGATCGTCGCTCGGTCCCCGTAACTCGTATCTTGATACTGGATGCTGGATTCTGGACGACCGGTGTACGCTGTACGCTATAACCTGTACGCTGTAGAAAAATTTTGTTGACGGGATTATTGCTTAGGGTTAATGTAGGTTTAACGTGGTAATGGGAGAATTGTTGAAAGAGGCAAAAGGTGCAAAGTTGCAAAGGTACAAAGGTGCATAGATCAATAAGGAGAAAGTAAAAACAAGAGGCAAAAAGTGTCTGACCCCTTTAATTTATTCGCTGTA
>DUZQ01000088.1 GCA_013349435.1 Planctomycetota bacterium
ATACCCAGAACCGCAGCCAAAGTAATCATTGCTATTGGCCTGAAACGCTCGCAGCAAGCGGTTATCATCGCCTTATGTATTGGAATACCTTCTTTAACGTGAACATTGAACTGGTCCATAATCAAAATCGCGTTGTTGACGACGATACCAATCATCATAACAATACCCATAAGGATAAACATCGACAGACTCTCACCGGTTAAGAAAAGTGCCCACATCACACCAATCAAAGCCAAAGGCAGGGTTACAAGAATCAGCCACGGCTGCTTGAATGATTCGAGAATAGCCGCAAGTGTCAATACTACAAGAATTATCGCTATCAAACCCGCTTCGCCGAACGCGGCGTTGGCCTCGCTCATTGTTTCGTAAGTACCTGAAAACGTGTAGTCATAACCGGACGGAAAACGTCCTTGGGTGTCAATTGCTCCGCTGATAAGGTTGACTGCCTTACCAAGTGGAACATCGGATTGCAGATTTGCAAAAACTTTCGAGACCCTTTGTTTATCTTTGCGCGTTATCAGAATCGGAACAATACGTTCTTGCACTTGAGCAAGGCTGGATAACAGCACCGGCTTTCCCGCAGAGCCGGGAAACATGAAATTTTCGACCTGCCCCCTGCCCTGCCGGTCCGAAAACTCCACCACGATGTCATAATTGCGGTCTCCCTTTTTGAAAGTACCGGCTTCTAAACCTTCAAGATTCGCCCGAAGCGTCAGCCCCAATCCCACAGCAGGTATATTCAGATCCGAAAGGACCGCACGATTCGGCAAAACGGCTAATTCCGGCTTGCCCGTCCTTACAGTCGTATCAACATCCTCTAGACCTTTAATCTTTCCGGAAAGCTGTTGTGTACGGATTGCAAGACTGTCCAGCGTTGAAAGTTCCCTGCCTGCAATTTCCAATTCAATATCCTGGGCTTGACCACCGATAACAGTTGGCTGAGTTACCGTCAATATGGCTTCCGGATAATTCGCCAATCGTGTTCGGACTTCGGCCTGAAGGTCATCAATTGAAAGCTTCCTTTTGTCCTTTTCACTGA
The DNA here is from genome assembly GCA_013349435.1 of Planctomycetota bacterium. Lineage (GTDB taxonomy): Bacteria > Planctomycetota > Phycisphaerae > Sedimentisphaerales > Anaerohalosphaeraceae > QNBT01. The sequence continues at coordinate 1,040 of DUZQ01000088.1, forward strand.
ATACTAACAAGACCTGGGCAAGATATACACCTTCGGAAGTTTGCCCGATGATACCCTCAACCTTGCCGACGGAACTGAGAACATGTTCGAGTTCGGGCAAATCGCTGAGTTTTTCCTCCACCTCTTTGACTCTTTGGGTCGTCTTTTCCAGGCCATACCATGTAGGATATTCCAGTTTTACGAACAACTGTCCCTGGTCCGGGTCGGCAAAAAAACCGAATCCGACCTTGCCCGTCAGTGAAAGGGCATGAATGAAAATCAGTATCACCACGACCAGCGTGGATATAGCCGCGGTTCTGTGTTTTTCATTGAAAGACAAAAGGCGACGGTAGCCATTGACGGTTGAACCCAGAAGCCGATTAAATCGAGCTTCCATCCTGTTGATTAAACCTTTTCGCTCAGGCTGTCTGGGTTTTAATAAAACTGAGCAAAGAATCGGTGTCAGCGTAAAGGATATAAACAGTGATACCGCCGTCATTATGAGCATACTGAGGGCCAAGGGTTTCATAAACAAACCGACCATACTGCCCATAGTAGCAACCGGAAAAAGAACAACGATATTCGTTAACGCACTTGCAAGAACCGCAACAAACGCTTCGCCGGTCCCAAGCCGCGCGGCTTGTTTTACATCACCGGTTCTATCCAGTCTTTTTACTATCGCCTCCAAAACAACGATGGAATTTGTTACAAGAATTCCGACCGACATACCGATGGCAATCAAGGTGGAGGTATTCAAAGTAAATCCGACCATCCGCATAAAAAACAGCCCGATGATAATTGTCAACGGCATTGTTATAAAAACTACTATTGTCGAGCGTATGTCATAAAGAAAGAAAAACAGGATCAGTGCCGTTAAAAAAATCCCCTCGCCCACATTAAGCCAGGCGCTTTGCACCGTCGCTTTGATAAAACTTGCGTCATCATTAACCCATACAAGCTCCATTCCACCCGGAAGTTCCTGTTTGAGCTTGGCCATCGCCGACCTGACTCCTTCAACAACCCGAACCGCATTTGCCTCGGCCTTCTTTTTAATCTTGATGTATATGCAGCTTCTGCCGTTGATATTCGCCCTTTGGCGTAATTCCTCGGTCGTCATGACCACATCGCCGATGTCACGAATATAACAACGCTGATTGGCCCGGTTAGCTACTTCCAAGCCACCAATGTCGGCTATCGCTTTATATTCAGCGTCAAATTTGACCGAGAACTCACGCCCTGATTCCTGAATATGGCCGGTGGGAATCGACCTTATTCCATTTTGAATCGCCGCCACCACGTCACTGCTCGATAATCCTTTGGCTGCTAATTTGTCCCGGTCGAGCATAACATGAACTTCGCGCTCGGCACCTCCAACCAGCTCCACATCCGCAACACCGGAGATGACTGTAATTTTATCTCTAAGCGTATTGTCGGCAAAATCATACAATTCGTCCAGGTTCAATTCGCCCGTCAGAGCCAGATTGGCAACAGCTTTTGCGTTAATGTCAAATTTCAGAATCTTCGGGTCTTCAACATCCTGGGGAAAGTCATTCTTGATTAAATCAAGCTTCTCCCGAACATCGGTAGCAGCAATATCAACATCTACACCCAGATTAAATTCCAGAAGTGTCTGGCAAACATTCTCCATGCACGATGAGCTTACATGCTTGAGACCTTCGATAGTAACAACCTGGTCTTCTATTCGCTTGGCTACGTCGGTTTCAATCTGCTCGGGCGTGGCGCCGGGATATATAGTTGTAATCGTAATATAGGGGACATCCATCTTCGGCATCAACTCAAGCCCCATCTTGCGGTAGGCGTTCAGGCCCAGAAGCGTCAAACCGATTATAAGACAACTCATCGCAACCGGTCTTTTTATCGAAGCATCGGAAAGAAACATTATTTGCCCCCCTGCTGCACGCTAACCGGCCGGCCGTCGTTAAGCATGTCCTGACCCATTGTTACAATCATACTTTGCTCATTGAGCCTGTCACTAAAAACTTCCGTCCAGCCGTCGTTTTCAATCCCGGGCTGTACTTCTATCTTTAGCGCTTTATCATCCCTGACCGCGAAAACAATCGATTGGCCGGTGCGATGCTGAATGGCTGTTGAAGGAACCGCCAGGCCACGCTTAGTCTCTAAAATAACCCTGATTTGCGCCATTGCTCCCGGAGCTATACGCCTGGCAGAATTGTCCAGCAGACACTTAACCTCAAAAGTTCTGAGTGTGGGGTTTATCGTCGGGCTTTTATAGCTGGCCGGAAATTTCCCGATATTTTCGCCGGAAACAACAACTTCAACCATCGTTTGCTCCGGGACCACTTCGGTATAATATTGTGCAGGCAGATATGCACTGGTCTCTACCAAAGACGTATCGTCGATGCGAACAACCGGCTCGCCCGGCCGGCCCATCTCACCCGGTTCCTTAAAACGATAGCTTATACTGCCGCTTATCGGGGCGATGATAACACTGTCAGCAAGGTTCTTTTTAGATATCTCCAAATCCGAACCGGCCTTTCGGATATTCGCCGTTGACAGATCAACACTCGCTTTTGCCAACTTAACCGCCGCCTGGAGCTGTTTATAACGGGATTGTTGTTGTTCAAAAGCATCCACCGTAACAACTTTCTTTTGTAATAATCTCTCAAATCGATGAAAGTCCAGCTCGGCCTTGTGAAAATCCGCTTTTACTTTTGCCTGATTCGCAACCGCCTGGCGCTTGGCGCTTCTTTCAACGGATAACAGGTGTTGTTGTATCTCAACCTGCTCCTTAAGCGCCACAGAATCTGTTTTGAACAACCTGCTTTGCCCCCCGACCACAACATCTCCTTCATCAACATATATTTCCTCAATCGTACCGGCTATCCTCGGCGATACCATAGCGAAATTCTTCGACTCGATGTTACCCTGAACAGCTAAAAATCGCTCGAACACCCTCGACTCGACCCTGCTGATAACTACCGAAACAACATTCCCCGCACCTGAATGAGCTTGTTGGCTTTTGCCGCCTCTGCCAAGCAGATAAATAGCTCCGACTATAAATACTCCCAAAAACAAAATTAAAACCTTTTTGTTTTTGGAGGTCAAACTGTTCCATTTATCCGTCGCTTTTTGCAATATCTTCTTCATCATGATTTGTCCCATAGTTCTTACCGGTTATACCAATCACATTGTAGAGCGTAGCCATGCTAACCTGAAGCTGGAATCGGCTGTTCATCGCCTCCATATGTGCAGCTTCTTTCTCGGCGATAACCGCCAAAAGAGCAGAACTGTCAACCAATCCTTCGGTCCAATTCTGTTCGACCTCGTCAAGATGTCTCAACGACACCTCGTAACTCTTTTGTGCCAACAAAGATTCGTCCTTTGCATTCTCTAAATTCAGATACGCCTTGACCACCTCGAGAATTAATACAAGTGTTTCCTGTTCCCTCTTTACAAAAGCCTCCTGCTTGCGCTGCTTTGCCGCTTTGTATTCGTTTATATTTGCAAAGCCGTTAAATACAGTCATCGCACCGGCCAGACCGTAAGTCCAGAAATTGTCGTAGAGCAAATACGAATCGGAAGAATGGGTGCGGTTCGCAAAACCCACAAGCCGCGGCAAAAAACCTGAAAGCGCAACCTTTACCTTTTCCTTTTCGATAGCAATCCGGCGGTCGGCTATATGAAGTTGGGGATTTAACAAAAGGGCCTCGGCCACAAATCCTTCCAGAGAATCAGCCGGCTCCTCTAAAGGCTCTTCGGTCTTTAGGGAAATACCCGCCAACGGTGATAAACCCATAGAGCTCAGAAGGTCGCCTTTTGCCTGTCTAAGAGCGTATTGAATCCGGCCAAGCTCCCTCCTTCGAGCCAACAAATGGACCTGGGTCTGCTCCAGTTGCCATTGTGTTACAATTCCTTCGTTATAGAATGCTTGTATCCTTTTTTCCAGCTCGACCGCCGCTTTAACCCCACTTTCCAAAGCACTTCGGGCCTGCTCCAAAGATAAACAGTGATAGTAATTGATTGTTACCTCAAGAATGGTCATCTTCCGAGTGTGGTCGCTAACCAATTGGGCTATCTCCTGGCCTCTTTGATGCATCGAATACAAAAACCAGGTCGATGGGTCTAAAATAGACAACTGCATCTGCCAGCTTATCTGCCTTATCCTCTCATCGTGCATAGCCGCAACAGATGAACCGAATTTGATTTTTGGTTGTCTGTCCCATCTTGTATATTGATAATCGAGGTTCACTACCGGCAGAAAACTGGAAAAAGCGACCTCCCTTTCAAGGCTTGCAATCCTTTGCTGAATCTTCGCACTTTTCATAGTAAGATTATTTGCCAGCGCAACTTCAATACAATCAGTAAGACCCAAAGGTTCCTTTTTTGATAATAACTCATCTGTCTTGTCGGTTAATCGGCTGTGATAATCTCTTGCATGATTTTCACGGATTGCTACGCCGTCAAAGCTGCTACATCCAGCCAAAAAAAGAAAGAGAATCGGCAATATCTTCTCAATTACATTATTCATCGTTACGACCTTCCGGCCTAATTAATCCATCAATAAACAACTGCTCAACTTTTGCGAACATCTCTGTAACTGTTTCAGGGTCAACACAACCAGTCGTTTCAAAAATCAGTGTCTCTGTAATCGCTCCGAGACTTTTTGCTGTAATTGCAGGGTCAACGGCCCTAAAATAACCCTTACGAATTCCTTCCCGGACAAGTTCTTCCAGTATTGAATCCAGCACTTTATGAATTTGGCTTCCGTGTCTGATTTTAGATAACTTTGAACCCATAATCCCAAACTCCGAGACATAAAGTTTGATTACATCTCCGTGCTTTTCCTGAAATTTTTGTTGATGCCTGATAAAGGCCGACAAACGTTCTTTTTCGCTCCCCGGCCCTTCCAGAACCTCTAATAACTCACTCAAAACCTCCTGGCCGGTGCTGCTTATCAGCTCCTCGAATAAGGCCTCCTTGCTTTCAAAAAAATTGTATAACGTACCGACCGAAAACTCCGATTCTTTCGCTATCTCCTGCATTGACACATTGCCAAAGCCCTTTTGAGAAAACAAGCAAAGGGCGGATTTCAAAATTTCACCCTTGTGCCGCATCCTTTCTCTCTGTTTTCGCGTCAATCTTTTTGTACTCATATAGTAACCTCCGTCTAATTTCTTTGAATTTATGTTCTTTTGTTATATTCGATACTCATATTATGAATACTTGTTCAGGCATTGTCAAATTAATTTTTTTCAATAATAAAAATTATTTGACAAACAGCCGATATTTTTATATACTACTGTAGTTCACTTATGCCAAGAAGCGCGTAAGTGTATGCCTGAAACACACTTAGGGAGCTTCCAGGCACAAGCGGTGCCTGGGAGTTTGAAGGTGTGGTTACGGGATTATGGCAGGATATATAAAACCCGGCTTTGTTGGCTGTATAGCTCGTTGCGTGCAGCTCGGCGGGTCGGAATTGTCCAAAAAGTCATAATCAGCCGGAATAACATAGTTTATCAGGAGAAAATAATGAGTGATAATACTATATCTACAGACCCTCAATCCTCCGAACCAATTCGTAAGCCCGGCAGTCAAATCATTCTTGATACACTCATTGAGCTGGGTGTTGATACTATGTTCGGCTACCTCGGTGGCGTGATACTGCCGTTTTTCGACAAGCTCTACGACTCACCTATCAGGTTCATAAATCCCCGTCACGAGCAAGGCGGCACCCACATGGCTGACGCCTATGCCCGAGTTACCGGCAAGGTCGGGGTTATGGTTGCTACGTCCGGGCCTGGTGCTACGAATCTGACGACGGGTCTGGCAACCGCAATGATGGACTCGGTTCCGATAGTCGCTATGACCGGCCAGGTGCGTACCGAGCTTATCGGGAACGATGCCTTCCAAGAAGCCGATACGACAGGCATCACCCGCCCGGTTACCAAGCATAACGTTATAGTTAAGGACCCCAGCGAAATGGGCCGGATTATAAGAGAGGCGTTTCACATTGCATCCACCGGTCGGCCGGGTCCGGTTTTGATTGACATCCCGGTCGATATGCAGGTTGCGCAGGTTGAGGTTACCAGCCCGGAAAAAATAAAGCTTCCCGGCTACGCCTCGCGTACGCGCGGTCATTCAAGACAAATATCCACGGCTGCGGCGGCTATCAACGAATCGGAGCGTCCGGTTCTTTATGTGGGCGGCGGTGTTATTATCGCCAACGCCTCGGAGGAACTGCGAAAATTTGCCCAAAAAGCTCATCTCCCGGTAACGATGACTTTGCTGGGTCTCGGCAGTTACGACCAGACCCGGGCCGAATCTCTCGATATGTTGGGGATGCACGGAGCTGCCTATGCTAATTATGCGGTTCAGGAATGCGACCTTCTGATTGCCCTTGGTGCGCGTTTTGATGACCGTGTTACCGGCAAACTAAAGACATTCGCTCCCCATGCAAAGATTATTCATATTGACATAGACCCTGCGAGTATTTCTAAAAATGTTCATGTCGATATACCTGTAGTTGGAGATGCCAAAACGATACTCAGCGAGTTAACCAAACAGGTCGAGCACAGAGAACGAAAAAAATGGTTCTCCAGAATCGCAGAGTGGAAAAGCAAATATCCCCTTCGCTACGATACCGCTGCGACAACAATCAAGCCCCAGCATGTTATCGAGGAGATTTACCGCCGGACAAAAGGAGACGCTACGATTGTAACCGGAGTAGGGCAACACCAGATGTGGACTGCACAGTTCTACAAATTCAACAGACCGAGGCAGTTTGTCAGTTCCGGCGGCCTTGGTACGATGGGTTTTGGTCTTCCGGCGGCTATCGGAGCTCAAGTCGCTCTGCCGGGTGAGCTGGTTATCGATATCGACGGCGACAGCAGCTTCAACATGACGTTAGGCGAGCTTGCGACTGCGGTTCAGTATGAGCTTCCTGTCAAGGTCTGCATCTTGAACAACGGCTATATGGGCATGGTCCGGCAGTGGCAGGAGCTTTTTTACGGCAAGCGTTATTCATGTAGCTGGCTGAAGAATCCGGATTACGCGACAGTAGCCCGCGCTTTCGGTGCGGTTGGCATAACGGTTGAGAAAAAAGAAGATGTAGCCGCCGCTATTGATAAGATGTTGGGTGAGAACAAGCCGTGCGTAGTTGATTTTCGGATTGACCGTGAAGAGAACGTGTGGCCGATGGTTGCGGCGGGAAAGAGCCTCGACGAGATGGACGGTCTGGACATTTTTGAGAGCATGGCGTAAAATACCGCCTTTGCCCGAATTTGATTAAGGGTATTGGAAAATGGAACAGAAACACATCATCAGTACACTGGTTCAAAACAAGCCGGGGGTTCTTGCTCATGTTGCGGGAATGTTCGCAGCAAGAGCGTTCAATATCGACTCGCTCACCGTGGGCAGGACCGAGGATCCGTCGATGAGCCGAATGACGATAGTTGTTATCGGCGATGACCGGGTGGTAGAGCAGGTTCGCAAGCAGCTGGCCAAGATAATCTCCGTCGTGAAGGTTCAGGATTTTACGGGCCAGGACATTGTAATCCGGGACCTGATGCTGATTTCGGTTGCGACGCCTCCCGAAAAACGTTCCGAAATTCTCGCTTTGATAGAGATGTTCCGCGGAAAAGTGGTGGACATCGGCCCCAAATTTGTTATGGTTGAAATCGCGGGTCCGGAGAATAAGATAGAGGCGTTTATCAATTCGTGCCGGCCCTATGGTGTAAAGAACGTTGTTCGCACGGGCACTGTCGCGATGGCACGATACGGCAGGAAGCGAGCGGACTAATTTTACAGATAAGGAGAAACGGACTATGGCAACGATATATTACGAATCAGAGGCACCTATAGATGCGCTACAAGGCAAAAAGGTGGCGGTAATCGGCTACGGCAGCCAGGGCCACGCCCACAGTCTGAACCTTCGCGATAGCGGTATCGAGGTGGCGGTGGCGGAATTAGCCGGTACGGACAACTTCAAACTGGCATCCGAGCATGGCTTTGCTCCATCAGACATTAAAACGGCGATGGAGGGCGCCACGTTGATAATCGTAACTGTCCCGGATGAGATTCAGGCCGGGGTTTATCAGGAAAATATCGCGCCGAATCTTGCAGCGGGTCAGACGTTAGGCTTTTGCCACGGCTTTAATATCCACTTTAAATACATCGCCCCCCCCAGAAATGTTAATGTGGTTATGATCGCCCCTAAAGGGCCGGGTCATCTTGTACGGAGCGAATTTGAAAAGGGTGGCGGCGTAGCCAACCTGATTGCCGTCCAGCAGGATGCCACCGGTGATGCAAAGCAGATAGCCTTGGCATGGGCCAACGGAATCGGCGGCGCACGTGCGGGTGTTATTGAGACGACCTTCAAGGAAGAAACCGAGACCGACCTCTTCGGAGAACAGGTTGTTTTGTGCGGGGGCCTTACAAGTTTGATTAAAGCGGGTTTTGAAACCCTCGTCGAGGCCGGGTATCAGCCGGAGATTGCGTACTTCGAGTGTATGCATGAGGTCAAACTTATCGTTGATTTGATGTACCAGGGCGGCCTTAGCTACATGCGGCACAGCATCTCGAATACCGCCGAGTACGGTGACCTTACGCGAGGCTCAAGGATAATCACCGACAAAACCCGGGCCGAGATGAAAAAGATACTGGCCGAGGTAACCAGCGGAAAGTTTGCAAAAGAATGGGTCGCCGAGTACAAGGGAGGCCTGAAAAAGTTCAACGAGCTTTACGACAAAGATTATAACAGCCGGATTGAACAAGTCGGCAGAAAGCTTCGTAAAATGATGAAATGGATCGATTCGAAAGAAGTCTGAAGCTGTATCGGCGGAAAGTCTCAAGATGTCAAAAAAGTTTTGTTTCACGGTTGCTGTCGGTTGCTCCATTGTTTTCGCAGGATGCGACCTGTCCTTCTACGAAGCCCCCATGGATATTTTCACCAGCTACGAGCGCTATACCGGCGACAGTTGGCTGCTGGACCGTTACGAACAGGTTGTATTGAAGGAAAGCTCTTCTGCCCAGGTTCTATCGGTTATCCAGCAGAAAGATGAATTTCTCAGTCAAAGTGAAAGTGTGGTAGCGGCCTGGGGGGACAAGCGGTCCGGTTCGATGCTATGGTTCAGTTCGGTGGCCTTTGACGAGGACCTTTTGACCGCAAAGCGCAAATACTCCTTCGTGGCCGATGAGCGGATTAAGGGGTATTGGACAATACCTGCCCAGAAGCTGCGATTTGACGCCCAAGCTGTGATTAACCCGCAGGTTTTGGCAGAGCCATACGCGAATGAGAACGCCAGGCGAATCGCCGTTTTGAAACAATTGCTGAAGGATTACAGCTCCGACATTGTTCAGCTTGCACCCGACAGCCAGACGCTGACGAGCGGCTCGATGATGGCCAGGCGCGTGGTAAATACGGTCATAACCAGGCTGGAGCAAAATCCGGCGTATGCGACAAAACTCGATAAGCCGAACGGCCTTGATTTCGACCATCCGGTCTTAGGCAAGGGCCGGGCCGGTCTCATTATCACCGATGACATCGCGGACCTCACCATAAAAGTCGGCACCACCTTCCTAAACCAACCACGAAAACCATAAATTCACATCACCATCAACACAGAAGCGTTGTTTTATATCAGAATTCTTCTGAATTTCTGTTTGACAAAACGCCCCGGGCTTGACATAATCACAACTATGTGGCGTTCGTTAGGCTGATTTGAGCGATTATGATATGACCAAAAATGAAAAGCCTTTTTCCAGAGCTTAAAGAGCTTAAACTTGATGCAAGAAAGAAAAACATCCGTAATTCTCCCAAGAAAGGCGGATCTTCAACAGCAGATTCGGTTCCCTATCTAAAAGAACTCAATGTTGCGATATCTCAAAACGCCCAGCCTATTCAATTCACACCGAACATAAATGAGCATATACATCGGTGGGCACCTTACGTACAGGGATTTTCAGCCTTGTTTGTTCAGTCTATTCTTGAGCAGTATAAAAAAGAATATCGTCAACCTGTGATTCTTGATCCTTTTGCCGGCTGTGGAACGGTTCTGGTTCAATCCAAGCTAAATGGATACAAGTCCGTCGGGACGGAACTTAATCCCCTCCTTCGATTCATTGCCGACACAAAACTAAACTGTTGGGACGTATCGCCAAAACACTTACTTGGCGCATTAAAAATGATGCCTAAAAACAAGATTCTTCCTGCGCCTTCTTTCCTTCGGTCAGCCTCACATTTTAAGCCTGGTGTACTGAACAATTTAGAAATTATCAACGGTGGAATAAACTCATTTCGATCACGTACTCCCAAACAAAAGAAGATAAAGAATCTGCTTGTGCTGGCTTTTTCTTCAATACTTACTGATTGTAGTAACTTAAAAAGAACTCCCTGCCTCGGCTACGTTAAAGACAAGGCTGTCGATGATTCTGCGCCCTTCGTTTTGTTCAACCAGAAAGTAAATGAAATCTCCGATGATTTGCGCCTTATTCAGTCTGAGTTTAAGGACTTCATCAATACCAAAAGTACTGTTGTCTGCGCAAATGCTATGACTTACAAACATCGTTCAAAGTTCAATCTTGTTATAACATCGCCACCGTACATGAACGGGCTGGACTATGTAATGAACTATAAAATAGAGATGGGCTGGCTTGAATTTGCCGCCAGCCAAAAAGATCTGAAGAAGATTAAAGATGAAATGGTCGTTTGTGATAACGTTTCAAAAGGACTAATCAGAAGGTTTTACAGCGCGCCTGCAACATATACTAATCCCTGGATTGAAAAGATAAAAGCCGACATTGAACAAAACATAAAGCGAAGAGGAACATACAGAAGACTTGATATGCCTTATATAGTCCACAAATACTTCGATGACTTATACAGGGTTATGAAAAATGTAGTTGCCTCTATGAAGCGGCGCGCCAGATTCATATTGGTAGTCGGGGACAGCCTTATCGCTGATGTATATGTTCCCACCGATTTACTTATAGCTAAAATCGGGCAGGACTTAGGGCTCAAGATTGAGAAGATAGAAAAAGCTCGGGACAGGCGTTCCGGACAAATAAGGAGTTATAAACTTAGAGAATCAATAGTCACCCTTCAAAAGGAATAGTTTATGACCGACAACGGAATCGGGTATCTTGAAGACCCAACAAACAGCAATGGAATAATAAGAGCACGTACAACAAAACAAATTAGATCACGGGAAATCCCACGTTCACAGAGAGCTTTGGAGAAGTTAAACAAAGAAATGGGAGAATCAAAGTTCCCCGGCAACTACGTGTTGTTCGAAGGTACAAAAAAGATATATACCGGGGAGGCTGGTGATGTCTATAGGAGGCTGAAATCCCATTTAAGAAATCCGGAGGAAAAAATAAAAGGTTGGGACAAAGCTCTGATACTTAACGATGGCCGACCAGCCACACAATCAGACTTTAACGATCCCGCAGTGAGGCTGGCGATAGAGATGCATCTGATCAAATTGTTCAAAGCAAATAAATACCATGTTGTTGCTCAAGGTCGAGAGCCGTCTCTTACAGCCACACAAAAGCGAATATCAGACACAATCATACAGGAATTGTCCTATTTTCTTTTGAAGAAGAATATTATAACAAGAGACCTTCAAGAACAAGGTCAGGAAGAAGTATTCAGAGACGAGTTAAAGAAGCTGCTCGGTAACCGGGGACAAAATTTGGGTGCATATGAAGCTACAATCGACGGTGAAACAGCCTACATCCGACCCGGTAGCCTCAAGACAAAGGGTTGGCAAATTACTTTTAGAGACCGCTTCCTGAATTCTCTTGAAAGAGGTACAGGGTATTTGCTTGTATCCAGAGATGGTGTTCCACTTATTCCCCTTAGAGAAGTGAGAAAAGCAATTAAGGATAAAGAAGCCTACAAACAGAACACAATAGACGTTTATTTGTCCTTCACCGAAGATAAGGTCACTCTTATGTAGGGCTTGCTGAAAAAGCCTTTTGTCCTCTTTCACCTTGCGACCAGTAGGTTCAGGCTACGGCCTTGAGAACTGCCGGCATCTGATTTTCGCGCTTCATATCCTCAAGTAGCTCCCTTTCCAACAGCCAATTCCAAACAAAAAGCAAAAAATAAACGAGCCCGGAGAGAATCTTCTCCAGGTTCATCACAATAAAAATTCTCAAAAGTCAGATGATTGTGGTTGGCTTTTCGATACATCCGTGTTCTCCAAGTGCAAGGGTTTTGATACAATTAAATGAAAA
>DUZQ01000089.1 GCA_013349435.1 Planctomycetota bacterium
AGGCGAAAATCAGATGCCGGCAGTTCTCAAGGCCGTAGCCTGAACCTACTGGTAGCGCTGCGCGGACACAGCGGGCTGGTCGCAAAGGGAAAAAGGACAAAAGGCTTTTTCAGCAAGCCCTAAATACAAAACAGAATCCGGCAACCTTGTGAAACTCTCACAACTCAGGAAATAATCGTAATGCACGGCGGCTGGGCACTACTTATCAGCTTTCGGCTGAAGGGGAATGTTTCTTTGGGGTTACAACAACCATCATAATTCGCTATAATATCCGGAGGCAGGTAATTTATGGAAGTTTCGATGGTTATTGGTGGACAGAAAAAGTCTTGGCGGGGGAGTTGGCACGGTCGCGGGGCGGCGCTTCTGCTTTTTCTTATTGCGGTGGCGATACTTGCGATTCTCTATGTTATCCAGATGGAGGCGTTTTTCGGGCCTGTGGCGCAGAGAAGGCCTGCGCAGCCGGAACACAGGCCCTGGCTCCAGGAGGACCTTATCGTGCCGCGGGGCCGGCTCATAAAACCGCCGCAACCGCCGAAGCCGATGATAAACGAGCCGATAACACTGAGCGCCAATGTGCGGCTGGACGAGAGCGACCGGGGTACGGCTGTCCTTGAATTTGCCGCAAGCGGTGAGGTCAGCGGGAGCTGGCACTGCGAATATTCCCACAAAGGTCGGGGTTATCAATATAACGCCGACTTTAAAGGGAATATAGATGCGTCAAAGACTTACTCGGAGCGTGGCGTTACAGATGAATCGATGTTGTATTTCATCACAAAGGGCACTTACAAACAGGCCTGCCGCAATACCGAGGCGGGCACAGAGACCTCCGAGGCGGGCCTTGTTTATGTTACCGGCTGGTTGTGTCCCGATTATTCGGTCAACGGCCTGGTAACCATAACGACGGACAGGAGCTGGTCGGCCTCTTATACCCTTAAAAAAGGCCCTGAGGGCACAACCCGGGAGCCGGGGTGAAGCTGTTAGTAAAATCGTGGATAAGTTATGGCCGGTGCTGTGAGTTATGTCAGCAACAGCTCATTGAAGCAATCGAATCTGTTCGGACTCCGGCATCCCGGCCGGAACGTTCACAGAAACAACAGCAAAAGCAACAGGTTATCCACTGGCTGTTTAGGCAGCTTTGTACGCGTAAAGTACTGTCAGACATACTCTTACGCAAACACGGTGCAGAAAGTATAACAATAACACAGCATATATTACAAGTAATAGTAAATCTTTCTATAAACATAATAGTAATAAGAAAAAGCGGAACCCTGTGTCCAAAAATATTACCTTTATGACATCTAAAATTCTTTTCAGAAGGCGGATTTGCTGTTATACTACGGCACCAGTATTATGGAAGGTGTATTCTTAATATTGCGACGATAAAGTAACCGAAGAACTCCTGAAAGGGGTGTAATTTATGAAAGCAAAATTCAATAAAGCCGCTCTGCAAGAGGCGCTTAATCTGGTAACAAGTATCGTACCAAGCCGAACACCCAAGCCTATTTTGCAGGGTGTTCATATTACAGCTGATAAAAACGGTGTTGTAATCTGTGCAACTGACCTTGAGGTGGGTATAAGTTACAATATATCCCAGGTTGAGGTCGAGAGAGAGGGCGAAGCGGTGGTTCCCGCAGACAAGATAGCGTCCATAGTTCGTGAGAGCGTTGATGAAGTGATTGAGCTTGACGTTGCCGAAGCAGCGATGCGGATTCACGGAGCCGACAGCAACTTTACAATATACGGACACGACCCCGGGCAGTATCCGGCGGTGCCTTCATTTGACGGAGAGGCGGACGTGGAAGTTGAGCTTGGCAGTTTGCAGGAGGGGGTGGAGCTTACCGTTTTCGCGGTTGCCCGCGAGAGTACGCGATATGCTCTTAACGGCATCTTGTGGGAATTGAAGGGCAAAAAGCTTACATTGGTCGCAACCGACGGCAGAAGGCTGGCCAGGAGTACCTTCGCGCTGTCGTCGTCAGCGGATGCTAAATGGAGCAAGCAGCGTATAATCGTGCCGGCCAAGACGATGTCTCTTCTTGACAGGATAGGCGGCGAGGCAACGGAAAAGGTAACAGTTCGTTTCGTGGACAATCAGGTGGCGGTTGTAGTTGGGCCGGTTGTGGTTAGCTCGAAGCTGGTAGAAGGGAGTTTTCCGAAATACGAGGACATCATCCCGAACGATTACGACAAGAAGGTAACTCTTGGGACGGATTCGGCGTTAAGCGCGGTTCGAAGGGCGGCATTGTTGGCGAGCGAGGAGAGCAAAGGTATAAAGCTTTCGCTGAGCAAGGGAGCGCTCGCTTTTTCAAGCCGGGCCCCGGAGACAGGCGATGCACAGGTTGATATGTCTGTTGATTACAGCGGCAAACCGATCGAGATAGGTTTTAATCCGCAGTTTCTTATCGATGCATTGCGGGTGGTTAGGACAAAGGAAGTTGAACTGCACTTAGGGGAGGCGGACCGACCGGGCATGATCAAGGCGGGAACCGAATTTCTTTATATAATCATGCCGGTTAATCTTTGACTTGTCAAGGGCGCAGGCGCGGCGAGGTGGTTGTCGCAAGGATGCACAATATGGGTAACGAAAGAATACTTTTGCAGGTGAATACCGGGCGACGTTTACAGGAAAAGAAGGCGGCAAGGCTCGGGCTAAACACTCGGGCTTACCTTGACAAACAAGGAGCGCTGCTGCGAAGGAATTGTGCGGTGGTTGATGTCTGGGAGGAAGTTTTGCCGACTAATTTATATGAACATTGCAGGTTGTCCGGCATATCGGGCGGGGTTTTGCGGATAGAAACCGAGCCGGGACCTTATATGCATCAGATGAGTATGGTCAGGGATGAGCTTCTGGAACACATTCAGAATCGTTGCCGGGCTTCGGGTATTAAGAAGATAGCGATAGTTGCGGGCAGGGGCGCCCGCCGGACATTTGCAGGGCGGCGAGATGAAAAACCATAAATACGACGTAAGTAATATAAAAATTCTCGGGGGCGTAGAGGCGGTGCGTAAACGCCCCGATATGTACATAGGCAACAGGCAAGAAGGGGGGCTGCATCATCTGGTTTACGAGGTCCTCGATAATTCGATTGACGAGGCCCTGGCGGGACGATGCGACCGTATCACGGTACATATTCATATAGACGGGAGCTGTTCGGTTGAGGACAACGGAATGGGGATTCCCACGGGGATTCATTCGGGGGCGGGAAAGAGCGCGCTGGAGGTGGTGCTGACGACGCTCCACGCCGGAGGCAAGTTTGACGGCAAGGCGTACAAGGTGGCCGGGGGGCTGCACGGTGTCGGTGTCAGCGTTGTTAATGCCCTTAGCGAATGGCTCGAGGCGGATGTTTATCGCGACGGCCGGCACTATCATTTCGCGTGTGCGCGCGGAAAGGCCCAGGGCCAGGTTGAGGCTGTGGGCGAGACCGGCAAGCACGGCACAAAAATAACATTTCTTCCGGACGAGGAGATATTTGGAGATGTGGAATTCAAATATGATACGTTGTTAAAGAGGATACGGGAATTGGCGTATCTTAATGCCGGACTTAGTATCACTTTTCAGGATGACAGGGTACAGAAAAAGGACACGTTTCAGTATGACGACGGGCTGAAGGCGTTTGTTAAGTACCTTAACGAAGGCAAGAGCGCTCTTTCGAGGATAATTTATTTTTCCAAAGAGGACAAGAAGACATCTCTTAGCTGTGAGATTGCCGTGCAGTATAACGACAGCTTCGCGGAAAACGTGCTGGCTTTTGCAAACAATATTCGCAATATTGACGGTGGCACGCACCTGTCGGGGTTTCGGACGGCTCTTACGCGGACGATGAACGCTTACGCACGTAAGGCCAAGATGTTAAAGGGCAGGATGTCAACGACCGGAGAGGATTTACGTGAGGGATTGACGGCGGTGATTTCTGTGAAGGTTGCCGAGCCACACTTTGAGGCCCAGACGAAGGTTCGGCTGTCGAATCCGGAGGTTGGCAGTTTTGTTGAGACCATGATAAATGAGAAGCTTGGGATATATCTGGAGGAAAATCCCTCGGATGCCAAGCGGATTTTGAACAAGGCGATTCAGGCGGCCGCGGCGCGTGAGGCGGCGAGAAAGGCCCGCGAGCTGACACGGCGCAAGGGTGCGCTTAGCAGCATGAATCTGCCGGGAAAGCTTTGGGACTGTTCAAGCAAAGACACGGTCTCGACGGAGATATTTATCGTTGAGGGTGATTCGGCGGGAGGCTCGGCCAAGGGCGGTCGCGACAGGAAGATACAGGCTATTTTGCCGCTGAAAGGCAAGATACTGAATGTTGAAAAGGCGCGTGTCGAGAGGATGTTGGGCCACGAGGAAATCCGGACGATAATAAGCGCGCTGGGAACGGGCATCGGGGCGGATGATTTCAATATCGAAAAATGCCGTTACGGCAAAATAATCCTGATGACGGACGCCGACGTTGACGGAGCGCACATACGTACGCTGCTGCTTACGTTCTTCTTCAGGCAAATGCCCGCACTTTTTCAGCAGGGAAAGATTTATATCGCCCAGCCGCCCCTGTACGAAATTAAAGCAAAGGGAAAGAAGAAGTCGGAGTATCTCCTGAACGAGGCTGAAATGCGGAAACGTATGGAGGCAAGGGGGCTGGAAGGGACCAGCCTGTTGATACGAAGCGACGGTGCAGAACCGGTCTGCGTAAAAGGGGCCAAACTGATGCTTATGGTCAAGATTCTGGATGACATTGAGCGGGTTGCCGGGGTGCTTCAGAAACGCGGTATTATATTCAAGGCGTTTGTGTCAAATTATTATGACGGGCAGAGACTGCCGAGCCTGCACGTAAGGAAGGGCGGAGAGAGCGAGTTCTATTATGACAGAGCGTCTTATGAAAAGCGCTTGGCCGAGCTCGAGGGGCGGATTGAAGATGAGCGTTTTGCTGATGAAGCCGGAAAGGTTGTAGCCGAGGAGCTTCATGAGGTCGTCAGGCTTAACGAATTAAATACCAGGCTGACGAAGGAATACGGCCTGGACGTTACAGATTTTCTGTTGAAGCTTGCAAAAAAGGATTCCGGCGAGGCGCTTCCGACAAAATTTGAGATAGTCAGCGGTGAAGACCGACACAGCGTTGTGTCTCTGAGCGACCTTTGTGCCGCGGTCAGGCAGATTGGAGGCAGGGGAATCGAAATCAAGCGATTCAAAGGTCTGGGGGAGATGAATTCGGAGCAACTTTGGGAAACGACAATGGACCCGGCCCGCCGGACGCTTTTGCAGGTAACCCTGGAAAACGCGGGTGAGGCGGACAGGCTCTTTAGTATTTTGATGGGCGATGATGTGGAAAAGCGAAGGAACTTCATTCGCGACCACGCACTTGAGGTCCAGAACCTTGATGTTTAAGTGATGGCGGTCAGCGACGGGCCGGGCCTTGGGACGGGTTGGGGCTGTTCCTGAAAGCCGGCATAATTCATTGTTGACTATTGAATAGACAGGGGTCAAAATAGGATACCGGAAAGCGGCAAACAGTAAGACAAATATATTTTCGCTAAAGCTCGGAAGGGACGTACAAATGGAAAATACGGCAAAATTGGCGTTGTTGGTTGTGGTTATAACGGTATTGGCGGGTGGATGCAGGAAGGAAGTTCAGCGACAAGACGAGAAGGTTGCGGCTGTTGATACCTGGGAGAAGAAGACCGACCTGCTTAACCAGATTGAGGACAAATACGAAAACCCTGAGGCACATTATCAGTTAGGCAAACTTTATCAGGCCGACGGATTGTGGGACAAGGCCGAGTGGCATTATAATGTGGCGCTGGGCTTTGACCCGATTCACAGGCAGGCGCAGGCGGCGATAGTGAAGCTTCTGGCCGAGAGCGGAAACAAAGCGCGGTCGGAGCTTTCAGCGGAGATTTATATGAATCAGGCGGGTACCTCGGCGCAGGCGTCTCTTCGGTTGGGCCGGGCGTTTCAAAAGGAATTGTTGGATGATTATGCGTTGGCCTGTTATCGTCAGGCGATGGACCTTGCTCCGAACTCGGCGGCGATTCATCGTCAGATAGGTTATTATTATCTTAGCAAGGGTGACAAAGTCCGGGCTGAAGAGTACCTTAGGCGAAGTTTCCAGCTCGATCCTTACCAGGCTGAGGTTGCCGGCGTGCTGGGACGATTGGGAGTGGTGGTGCAGATTCCGAGAGAAACCGAG
The DNA here is from genome assembly GCA_013349435.1 of Planctomycetota bacterium. Lineage (GTDB taxonomy): Bacteria > Planctomycetota > Phycisphaerae > Sedimentisphaerales > Anaerohalosphaeraceae > QNBT01. The sequence goes on from DUZQ01000089.1 coordinate 6,174, forward strand.
AAAAATACAGGCGCCCTCGACAAGATATTGAACCAATAACGGCACCGGCCGGGATTCAGACAAACATCCCCACAAAATGCTTTGAAAGAATACAGTGGACAAGCTGAGCTTGAAACCCAAATTCTGCAGAGAAAGCCGTAGTAGTAGTTTATTTCATAATGCCTTGAATAACGGCAACAATAAGTGCAATAAGGATGGCCGTAACCGCAGGGACAAGGTAATGGTTAACTGTTTTCGTTAGCGTTTCTACGCTTATAACCAGGCTTTGTACGCTTTTATCAAGCCCACTTAAGCTCGTCGTTTCTAAAGCTCGGAGGAAGTCTCTATCCTCTTTAGGAATCTTACCTTCGATTAATTCAGGGATCGGTTTCTTTGGATTTTTTACGGGACCGGTAAGCTGGTGAAGTTCGATTGTACAGAGCGGATCACCAAAATCTAAGAATATCGTTCGCGGCGAAGCATTATATAGACCGAAACGAAGATGACCTTCAAAACCCGGATCAATCTGCATTCCCGCAAGCAAAATAAGCCCTTTTCGGGCTAGGGAACTTCGCATTCCTATCTGGCCTGCAATGTCAGGAGGCATCTTGATATATTCTCTTGTAAGGACGAGAGCAAAATCGCCTGCCTCAAGGCGTAATGGTCTATAGGTTCCTTCAGAAAGGATAATCTTCTCCTCCTTATCCGAAACCATAGCTTCCCCCCCCACACTAAGATCATAGCTTGCGCTCTCCACTTTATTTAATTCATATGGTTTGATTCCCAGTTTTCCAGAATCGATACTTTTCTTGATATCGATATCTCTCATCAACATAACGTGGCTCCTTCTGAAAATCCTTACTATAAATTGTAATTATAATATATACCGATGTTCACATCAATAGTTTTGTTAAAGAAATTTTCCTCATCTTTCTTGAAATCATCCGACATATCTTGATAGTCTTTTGACAATCCAGCCCCCGGACGCAATACCCTTAATGCACAGCAATTCGCAAGGTCTTCAGGAGCGGACATCCGGCATCCCCGCTGTGCCGAGGTTTTTTATGCTTTCTATATTTTTGCAACTCTTATTCGGTTTGGGTCATAGCCCGAACAAAGGCATCAGCTTCTTCGATGGATTTTTCCATTTCCTCGATAAGTGATGCGATATCGTCTTCGATAATCCCCAGCTCCTGCTGTAAAGATGCGATGGCCTGGGCGTTGAGGTTGTGCTTTAAGAACAGGACCTGGTCGTGAAAAGCCGTCAGAACAGGGCCGATTTTTGATTCCGCCCGCTCCATCGCGCCTATCAATTGTTCGTAGCGACGGCGGGTCTGGTCTAATTTCTGTTCGCTCACCCGGCGAAGCCGTTCGTTGGAATACTCCTGCAGTTCGCCGGCCCACTCCCGAAAGAGTGCTGTCGCTACATTTTTTACATCCTTTATCCGGTTACGAACCGTACTTGCCCTGGCCTCGCTTTTTTCATACTCGGCGTTGAGTTTGTTGTACCCGGCTTCAAGTTCGCCGCCGTCAAAATTGAGCACATTGCTGAATTCTTCCAAAGCGCTTTTGAATTGCTCCTTTGCTTCGGCCTGGCTGTCCCTTGCGCCGGCTACCCGTTCTACGAGAATGTCCCTCTTGTGTTTGCCGAAGGCCTCCATCGTATTGTAGTAAACCGTATCACAACCACAACAAAGCAAAATCGCCAGAATGATAATTACACCCCCCAACTGAAAGAAGTTTTTCCCTACCATAATATGTCTCCCAAAATTTGTCTTTTGTCGTTCAGGTTTGGATATTGTTTTTGCGGGTTACCTGTTTTTTTTCTTTTGAAAGCCGAAACCGAACAACTGTTTATAATCTTATTTGTATTAATTTTTTACGAGGCCGGACCGCCGCCCGTATCCGGCTCTAAATCAAAGATATCCTAAATCGGTGAGGTTTTTTTCCACCTCTGTTTGTTCGGCGTCGGAATATCCTGCGGGCGAAGGTCCGCCGAAGTCCAAATCCACATAATTTACCCGCGGCGGCTCGACAAAGGCGCCGCTCAACACTTTGCCGTCTATATGGCGCGGGACCGCTATTCCGAAGTAGGCCAGAATCGTGGGAACTATGTCAACGAGGTCGCCGTTCAGTTTTTGGTTGTTTTTAATTCCCGGGCCGTTCATTACTATGATACCCTCCGGCTCATGCGTTCCGTGTTGTTTGCCGTCAAAGTCGGCCTCCTGGACCGCCGAGGAACCAAGTGGGTATATAACCCCTACGACACCGTGAGCGAATTCGGCGACCAGATCCGGCAGCGATTCGACTGCAGTTGCATCCGGGTAAACCTCGACACCCGGCCTAATCCTGTCAATGACCGGAGTGGACGACCCCGGCCCCAGGTCCCGGCTTAATTCATCGGCCAGCTTCTTAGACAAGTCGGCCCTTTCCGCAGGCGTACCGTTTATATATATTATTCCCCCCATCCCCCCGAGACAAAACGCCTTTGTGTTGTCAAGGTCGATAATCCGCCTTATATGTACGAGGTCCTGTTGAAAGTAAGGCGGCGTATTTCCCGCTCCCTGCAAGGCCTTGCGAATATTCCCGTAAAGTTTCGCGGCTGATTTTAACGGCTTGACCCTGCTTTTTGCCCTGGACCACGCATCGACGGGTTCGTCTAACAATTTGAGGTACCCGTTTTTCCGGAGCCACACATTAATGCTTAAATTATACTCCAGTTTGCAAAATCCATGGTCCGAGATTACAAATGTTACTGCGCCGGGACCAGCCGCCTCCACGAGCCTGCCGAGGGCCGAGTCGCAGAATTTATAAAAAGTCAACGCTTCGGCGCGATTTTTGTCGCAATAGCCCCTTGCCGACGCGTCAAGGGCCCACCACAACCGATGCTGTAGGGCATCGGAGCTTTGTATCTGGACACAGAATATATCCCAGTCGATGTCTTTGATAAGTTCAATCGCCACCCGCATCCTCGCCCTTTCGGTTGCAATCGCCTGGGTTGTGAATTCACCGGCCGTTTCTTTCGGGTCCTTGTTTACAATAAGATAATCTTTGTGAGGTTTTATGTATTTTTTGTAAGCAGACGGCGGGTGAACAGTTGCTGTCGACAGTTTGGGGCAAAGCAGTCCCGGTATTATAATCCCGTCAACCTTCGGCGGGGGTGAGCTGACAGGCATATTAAGGCTGACAACCTTTCTGCCCGCGCGGTCGGCCAGTTCCCAAATGCTCGGGGCCGCGATATCACCAAAGCTGTTCAACCGCACCTTGTTTCGGTTTCGGTCGTAGGTATGAAATGCAAACACGCCCGTTTTGCCCGGCCGGCACCCCGTTTGGAACGACGACCACGCAGGGGATGTTTCAGGGGGGATAACGCTTTTCAAATTGCCGCAGCAACCCCCTTCAGCCAGTTGCGCCAGATGCGGCATAAATCCCTCGGACATAAACCCGCGTCCGAGCCGCCAGGTAAAACCGTCAAGCCCGATTATCAATACGCGTTTTCTTTTTTCCATTGAAAATACCGTGTTTTACGGAAGTTTTTGTTGCAAAAAAATACCCGCGGCAAACATGATATAACAAACCTGATATACAGGCAAATAAAATAAGCACCTGCAGCGGCGAGTTGGCCCGGGCCGGGTTGCTTTTGACACAGTGTCTTTTGTGTGTTATAAGCAGCAAGTTGGGAATCGTAAGATAGGAGCTAAGCGATGCCAAAGAATAAACGTCTGCAACCTGCGCTTCTCTATGTGATAATTGCACTGTCTGTGACGGCCAATCTTTTTTTTGCGGCAACTGTCGCTCTTGACATCAACACCAGGACAGGCCTGGTCAAGCTCAGGGAAATACTGACCCCGACCGGTGTTCCGGAAAGGCTTGATAATGTCCCGGGGCGCTGGCGACTCGTCAGGACTGAAGACCCTGGGCAGGTATTAACCCCCCGTCAAAAGGAAATGATAAAGAAGCTTGAGTCTGTAGGATATTTGGCCGGCTCAAAGCCTGCCGCACAGGACGAAAGTGTTACGGTTTACAATAAAGAACTTGCCTGCAACGGGTTGAACCTTGTTGTTTCGGGCCATGGGCCCGAGGCAATTCTTATTGATATGAAGGGCCGGGAATTACATAAGTGGGGCTATGATTATTCGCGCATCGAGCCGGGCTATAAACCACTGAACGACAGCCACAATCATCAGTTCTGGCGGCGTGTGCATCTGTTTGAAAACGGGGATATTCTGGCGATTTTCGAGGGCCTGTGTTTGATAAAGCTTGATAAGGACTCCAATTTATTGTGGGTATATCGAGGAGGGGTTCATCACGACCTATTTGTCGCGGGCGACGGGAACATTTATGTTCTGACCAGAAAGGGGGTTGTTAATCCCAGGTACAATGAGGAAGAACCGCTTCTGGAAGACTTCATAACCATTCTGGACGCCGAGGGGAACGAGCTGAGGAGCGTTTCGGTTTTGAAGTGTCTGGAAAATTCAAATTATTTTTCAATCCTGGACAACATAACGTGGGTAGCGCCCGGGCCGCGCGAGGTAAGAGGCGACATCCTGCATACCAATACGATAGAGTTGCTTGACGGTCATCTTTCAAATCGCTCGCCGGCTTTTAGAGAAGGAAACGTTTTGATTTCCATTTTGCGTCTTGACACCATCTGTGTTGTGGATTTGGGGGCCGAGGCGGTTGTCTGGGCTATGGGCGGCCTTTGGCGAATGCAGCACCAGCCGACGGTTCTGGAAAACGGGAACATTTTGCTTTTTGACAACTACCACGCCCCCGGACAATCGGAGGTTCTTGAGTTTGACCCGTTTTCTCAGGAAGTAATCTGGTCTTACACGGGAACGGCCCAAGAGCCTTTCCATACAGCCCTTTGCGGCTCCAGCGAGCGATTGCCGAACGGAAATACGCTCATTTCCGAATCCAATAACGGCAGGGCGTTTGAGGTAACACCGGGCAAGGAAATAATATGGGAGTTTTATAATCCTCACCGGGCCGGAGCGGACAATGAATTTATCGCAACGCTGTTCGAGGTGATACGGCTCGGTCCCGAATTCAGCCTTGATTGGCTGGACGAACCAAATAAGAACGAATAAATACTTTAAAAGTCGTGCTATAGCATTCATTGTGTCTGTAACACAAAAGATTCTACTGCGGAATAATACGTATTATATAGTAACTTAAAAGGGATTTACTAAGAAATATTCAATTTTTTTATTTTTACCTTCTAAAATTTTTACAATTATCTATATCCATTATGGTAATGCTAAGAGACGAAGGGCTTTGCGGGTGAGTCTCCTTAATTCAAGCTGACTGCAGCAGGTGGAGTGGGGACTGCAAGTGGTTTGTTTGCAAAAACACGAGTTGTTTTACCATCCTGAACTCTTCGCTTCGCTATAGTGCTGGCATAGTGAACAATCTCTTGCTTCAGCTTGACACATTATCCTGATTTACAGGCCGGTTGCTTCGTCCGGCGTATTCCGGTACCCCGGGATATACGACGGACTGAACATGACAGCAAGAGCCGTTCAGTTTGAGTAATTCAGAAAGGAATGGTTATACCATGCCTCGATGGGATGAGTTTATGCGGCTATATCTTGCAAATGAGCGGAGGCTGTACGGCTTTATCATGGCATTGGTTCCGAACTGGGCTGATGTGGATGACTTAATCCAGGAAACAGCCTTGGTAATGTGGTCTAAATTCGATGAGTTTCAACCCGGGACCAACTTCTCGGCATGGTCATTAAGTATTGCACGCTATCGAGTGCTGAATTACCGAAAAGAGAAAAAATCCGAAAGACGGCAGTTCAGCCTCTCTGTATTGGAGGCCATTGACAATAAATTGCATGAAGCAGTTGAGAACGATGCCTTTCAAAATCGGCGGGCAGCTCTTCAGCATTGTTTGTCCGAGCTGAGGCCGCCGGACAGGGAAATTATTGATTTGCGATACAGGCCCGGCGCTACAACAAAAAGTGTTTCGGAGTATCTTGGACGCAGCATTCACAGTATATATAAGGTCTTAAACCGAATTCATTCTCAACTGCTTTTTTGCATCAGGCATTACATAGCAAGGAACGAGCCGATATGAAAGAAAAAGCCGATAGTTTCAAAGAGCTGTCTGAATTGCTCGGAAGACTCCGTGATGGAGAGATTGCTGACGAGGAATTTGCTCATCTTGACAAGTTGCTCGCTGGCAATGCGCAGTTTCAAGAGTATTACATCGACTATATTCTCTTGTGCTCTGAACTCAGAAACCGGCAGGCGGCGGTTATGTTTGATTTATCCTCGATAGAGCATTCATTTCATAAGGAATCAGGTCAAGATACAAAGGCTTTGGAAACGGAAGACCTTCGGTATGCATGGCAGGAGTTGGCCGAGTATGAACAATCGGCACCGTCTGTAGAGATTGAAAAGACCGCCGGTCCTGCTGAAAGAATATTAACTCAAGAGGAGCAACAGGCTAAGATTCGGGCCTTCCTTGCGGAAGAAAAGGCTTTGGAAGAGCAGGAGAGGATGCTGGACGAATTGGAGCGGCGCAGGGTTCGTCGGCGGGAGCTGCGACGCAGAAAAAGGACACAACAGGTACGCACGGTTGTATCGAAGATGCGCAAAGTTTTGAAAATCGGCGCCGTTGCCGCTGTGGTGATGGTAGTTGCATTTTACCTGTATGCTTTGCTGACGCCCGTGC
>DUZQ01000090.1 GCA_013349435.1 Planctomycetota bacterium
GCCGCCAGCCCGGACATATTGACTGAACCGGCACCAACGCATCAACCCCAAAACACAGAACGCGTAACTAATGTCAAAACAACAGCTTACAAATGACAGTGCCATTAGGGTCAGACACCTTTTCTTGGCCTTCCTCTTTGCATTAACGAAGATTCCAGTAATAATTCCTTCGCTGTCCTTAATATCCATTCTTTGCCGCCGAATTAAAAAGTGCGCGTTCACTGTACGCCGTTCGCTGATCGCCATCAATCTGCGTATTCGCAATAATATTTGGCAATAGCCGAACCGCCGCAAGAAACCTCAATCAGCAGATTTTCACAGTCATAATTATAAGTGTAATTACCATCCCCTGTCAAGTTACCGTTATTATCATAACTGTAGCCGGTGCTGTCCACATAGGAATACTGATTCAAGCTGTTGTTGTTTGTGTAGCTAATTTCTGCCGTAGGGGCAGATTCTGTTCAGGCCCATCAGTTTGCAAATCCCCGCTCCGGTCACGCCATATACCAGATAATCCTTCTTATGTTCACGCACACCGGCCATAATATAATCGAAAGTGCCGTTGACAAACGTAGTGCCCGTAATAACGACCACTTCTGATTGTTTGATAAGGTCATTTGTCTTCTCTCTGCCGTCCCAGATTTTAAGACCGAATTTCGAAGCATTAATGTTTTGCAAATCAAGATCGGTAATCTTGACATTGTCCGCACCGAAGGTCTCTACCAGCTCCTCTCCGATTGCCGGATTTAATCCAATCAGACCGACCCTGACCTTTCCCCATTTTTCAAGGATATGAGCTGCTATTTCTTTTGCGCACTTAGTGGGTTCTTCATTCTTACAGTGCACGGTTTTCTCGCAAAGGTTCAAATGCCTCAGTGTCGCATTCATCGCTGCTATAAAAAGGGCGCGATTTGTGTTCGTCTCGAGGGGCAAAGCCAGAATTTCGGACAGCCTCCCGGTAAAATCAGCCGGTGAATCCGTAAATGAGTGCCCCTTGGCGCCCAGAACCTGCGCCTCGATCACCCTTTCTTTGCCGATTATAATCGGAAAGTCCCTCCTGCCCGGCTGGCCTATCGCCTCTTCGGGCGTCAAAGGTTTTACAAGGATAGATACATCGGTATCCTGCAACCTTCCTTGCATAACAATTTTACTAAGTTCGAGCTTTGAATCATTCAGGATGACATTTAGTCTGTTTTTTTTATTCATACTTTAACCCCGAAGAAAAGTAAAATGTATTTCAAAGAAACGTACAAAAAAGTCATACCAAACAATACTTTGAGCATCATATATTTATCTGAATCATTTACAATACAAAAAGCCGGGCATTTACTGTTGACTGTAACGCCTGAGTTATTTACTATTAAACAAAGTGCCGGAAAAAGGAATTTTAAGGTTAACGAAACAAAAAATCACCAGGACTCTTTTAAGGGTAGATGACTCTTATGGCGGATAAGGGATTTGTGCACCTTCACTTACATACTCAATACTCGCTTTTAGACGGTGCTATTGCGCCCGATAAGCTGTTTACCCGTTGCAAAGAGCTAAATATGGATTCGGTGGCGATTACCGACCACGGCAATATGTTCGGGGCCGTTGAGTTCTACACCAAGGCCAGAAACGCAAAAATCAAGCCCATAATAGGTATTGAGGCTTACGTTGCTCCGGCCTCACGATTCGACAGGCAAAAGCTGCGTATTAAAGATGCCGCATTCCACCTTATACTCTTAGCCGAAAACAATACCGGCTACCACAATCTGCTCAAACTGGCGACCGCAGGCTACACCGAAGGTTTCTACTATCGGCCTCGTATCGACAAGGAGATTCTCGCCGAATTTAATGAGGGGCTTATCTGCACAAGTGCGTGCCTGAATGGTGAGATTGCCTCGGCCCTTGCTGTCGGCAACAGGGTCGCTGCAGAACAAACGGCCCAGAGCTACTTAAAGATATTTGGAACCGACCGGTTCTTTATCGAAATCCAGGAACATGAGGACACCGATGCACCCAATGTTCGGTGCGAACTGACAGACCTGGCAAAAAAGATGGGGATTGGGCTGGTTGCGACAAACGATGTTCATTTCCTCAGTGCCGAAGACCACGAGGCCCACAATGTGCTCTGCTGCATAAGCACCGGCAAAAGGCTCACCGACCAAGACAAAATGCGATATCCGCCTGATGTGTATCTGAAAAGCAGCGAAGAGATGCGGACACTTTTTGCAGATGTGCCCGAAGCGTGCGACAATACATTGGCTGTCGCCGAGAGGTGTAACGTAAAGCTGGACCTTAAGAGCCGACATGCACCGAACTTCGTACCCCAAAACGGTGGCAGTCCTGAAGAATACCTGACAAACCTCTGCAGGAAGGGGGCCAAAAGAAGATACGGCAAAATCACCCCACAAATAAAGGAACGCCTTGACAGAGAGCTGCAGGTGATTGAGAGCAAAGGATTTTCGAGCTACTTTCTAATCGTGTGGGACTTTTGCAACTATGCCGTGAAAAATAATATCCCCGTCGGAGCAAGAGGCAGCGGTGTCGGAACGGTGGTGGGGTACTGTCTGGGGATTTGCAGTGTTGACCCGATTAAATACGACTTGCTCTTCGAGCGCTTTATGGACCCCGAGCGGAACGAGATGCCCGATATCGATATCGATATTTGTCAGGACGGCAGGGGGAAGGTTATTGATTATGTCCGCGCCAAGTACGGCCAGGTCGCTCAGATTATTACTTTCGGGACCATGAAGGCCCGTGCGGTGATACGGGATGTGTGCAGAGTGCTTGACGTCCCGCTTGCCGAGGCCGACAGACTCGCAAAACTCGTGCCCGCGACCCTGGGGATAACCCTTAATGATGCCCTGCGTATCGAGCCGGAGCTGAAAAAGGCCTGTGAACAGGATGAGCGAACGGCGAAGGTAATCGAGATAGCAAAGAAACTGGAAGGCCTGACGCGTCATGCCAGCGTACACGCAGCGGGCGTAGTTATCAGCGATGAGCCGCTGACAAACTTTTTGCCGCTTTATAAGGCCAGCGACTCTGAAGAGCTTGTTACCCAGTACGAAGGACCGCTGGTCGAAAAGGTGGGGCTTTTGAAGATGGACTTTCTCGGGTTGCGGACGCTCAGCGTAATTGAGCGGGCCGTGCAGCTCGTCGAGCAACTGCACGAAATCAGGATTGATATTGAGAATATCGACCTGGCTGATTCAAAGGTGCTCCAATTGTTCGCAAGCGGCAGGACAAAAGGAATCTTCCAGTTTGAATCCGGCGGAATGGCGGATTTGCTCATGAAGCTCAAGCCGGACAGATTCGAGGACCTGATAGCCGCAAATGCACTCTACCGGCCCGGGCCGATGGCGCTGATTGACGATTTTGTAGAGCGCAAGCACGGTGCGAAGTGGGAGGTGCCTCACCCGATTATGACCGAAGTCTTAGCTGAGACATTCGGCATTATGGTCTATCAGGAGCAGGTAATGAGAATATGTAACCGCCTCGGTGATATTCCGCTGCGGGAGGCATATACCCTGATTAAGGCGATAGGTAAGAAAAAGCTCAAGACCATTGCCAAGGAAAAAGAGCGCTTCATAGCAGGCTGCATGACCAAGGGCATCGGCAAAAGGGCCGCGTCGGATATTTTCGAGCTGATTAAGAAGTTTGCCGGATACGGCTTTAATAAGAGCCACGCAACACGGTATTCTTTTATTGCTTTTCAGACCGCTTACCTCAAGGCTTACTGGCCCGTCGAATTTATGGCGGCACTTTTGACATACGAAATGGGCAACACCGACAAGGTGGTTGAATATATCAACGAGTGCAAGGACATGGGTATCGAAGTACTTGGACCGGATATTAACGAGAGCTTCAGCGATTTTACGGTTGTTTACAGCGCTGAGCACGGCCGAAAAAAAGACGCCGGGCTGGTCAGGTTCGGCCTCGCCGCGGTAAAAGGAGTCGGCGAAAAGGCGGTCGAACAGATAATCGCCGCCCGTGAGAAGACCGGAGGCTTTGACAGTCTGTACCACTTCTGTGAAAATGTGGATTTGCGCTCGGCCAACAAACAGGTGCTTGAGGCCCTGATAAAAGCCGGTGCGTTCGACAGGATGGGCGGCAGCCGGGCGCAGATGATGGAGGCGCTGGACAGGGCGATGCAGATAGGCTCGGACATGCAATCGGATGCACGTGTGGGACAGATGAATTTCTTCGGACTGGATGGATTCGGAGCAGAAACGGACTTCAGCAAAGACTACGAGACACTGCCGAATGTGCCGCCCTGGCCCGAAATGCAGATGCTCACTTATGAAAAGGATGTGTTGGGCTTTTACGTAACCACCAATCCCCTGAGCCGGCACGCCGATACCTTAGCGGCCTATTCGACCGCAAACACGAGGCGATTAGCTGATATTAAGGAAGGCCGCGAGGTCGTCATCGGCGGAATGATAACAAAGATTCGCCGTATCGTAACAAGAAAAGGCCCAAACGCAGGCTCAAAGATGGCGGTCTTTACGTTGGAAGACCTGCAGGGCGACTGCGAGGTTGTGATGTTTCCCCGGACCTTGAGTGGATACAGCCGAATGCTCGAGGTTGACAATATCCTGTTTGTCAGGGGAAAGGTGGACTGCAGGAGGGAGGTACCTAATATTATATGTGAGGAGCTGATTGGTATCGATGAGGTATTCGACAAGCTGGCTGCTAAAGTTTGGATTCATCTTGGTGCTGAAGTAGCAACCCCCGAAAAAGTCTCGCGCATTCGCAGTATCTGTTCAGCGCACAGAGGCAACAGCCCCGTGGGTGTAAGTGTCAAAACGACAGGGGGTTTCAGGGTGTGGGCTGTTGTGGATAAGAAACTGTGTGTAAGACCTGATTCGAGCCTCCGCAGGGACCTGGAAGCGGTTGTCGGCGCAGGGAATGTACAGTTCAAGAACCGGTGAAGGAGTTTGTGATTAGTAAACAAAAGCCGAGCCGCGCAACCGTCGAGACGCGGTCTCGCCGTGCGAGCGGCCGAACAAAACGGTGATTAGCAAACAAAAGCCGAGCCGCGCGAGCGGCAGAACAAAATGATGGTTTGTGGTTTGATATAAGGATGTGTTTTGTCTGGCGTGATTACAGTTTTCAGAAAACGTTGGCCCGAGGCCGCTTTGGTTATTATCCTTCAGGCGCTGCTGATGGTCCTGCTCGAAGAAATTGCAGGCCGGGCCTCGGTGGCACAGCAAAACCCTTCTGCGGCTTTGCCGGGACATATGGGTTTCATTTTAGGAATGGGAACCACACTTCTTGCAATTATATGGCAGATGCTTTATCTCGGATTCTTAGCTACCGCCTGCAGCCAGGACGCCGGACCAAGGCAGCCCGCTCAGCTTGTCAGCATCGGCAGGCTGTTCTTCTGGCGGATGCTGCGGTTTCAGATTCTCCTGGGTGTTATATACATAGGGATATCTTTTGTGATTCTGGCAGTAGTTCAATCGGTGGTACTCGCCTCAAAGCAAGTGTCGGGCATACCCGACTGGGTCGTGCACCTGTGTTCCTTCGCAGCCCTTGTGGTGCTGGCAAAACCCATGCTGTTTATACCCGCTGTAATGATTGTAAGAGACCGCATGGTCTTGGAGGCGGTCGGACTTTTGAAGGAGTATAGATTTTTCGAAGCGAAGGATTTGGTACGTGCGTTTTTTCTTTGCTTTGCGGCCGTTTATCTGCTTTCATTCTTCCTGGGTATGATTAAGCCGAACGGCGCCTTCTATTACGCCGCCGTTGGATTATACGCTGTTGTATCAAGTGCCCTGATTGTAGCCGTTACCCTCGCAGCGGTCATCTTCGTCGCCGGCAAAACAAAGCCGGCCACAGAGCCCGCAGAACCTGTAGAGGATAATTTAACCGCGGATTAACACGGATTTTCGCTGATTCTTTGAGCCTTTAGTAAGCTGATTTTTAGAGACTTTAGTAAAAAGAATTGTCTGCCTCTGTCATTCCCGCGAAAGCGGGAATCCAGATGCCTATAGGAAGACAAAGGCTTATTTTGTTAAAAGGTTTTTTTAAGAAAGTTTTTAATATGTGGCTACCAAAGGATGAAAGAAGGTTGTTGGCGTATTATTTCGTAAAAATAAAGGCGCCCGGCAGAACAGAGAGGTTTAATTATGTAGAGTTAGGTAAACGCTTACAGTCAATATTTGTTAAGCTGTTAGAATGGCTTGGAGGAGATTACGCGAAAAATTTTAAAAGGTTTATGAATTACTCAGATAGGATTAAGATTGCTAACGATGCACTTAACCAAAGAGGGTTTATAATTCTGATCCCACATCAACATGACTCTGGAGTTATAATCGTAGAGTTAAATGTGAAAGGATATGATTTAGGGAGGAAGTACAGTTGGTGGTGGACACGAACCGGACTATTGTTTGCGGAATACAGGCATCACTGGATTGTGGTTATTCTTAGTTATATCGCTGGTATAATCACGATGTTATTAGTAAATTTGTTGACGAAAGGCGACTAAGTGAAAGAGAAGCTTGCAGGTAAGTTCATAGTCCTGGATGGGCCGGATGGTTCCGGAAAGACTGCCCAGACGCTGATGCTCTACGACTGGTTAAAAGAACAGGGGATTGATACTGTAACCTTTCGCGACCCGGGCTCAACGGCTGTCGGGGAAAAGATTCGCGAAATCCTGCTCAATCCCCTGCACGCCGAAATCAGCGTCCGGACCGAGCTGTTGCTGTATATGGCATCAAGGGCGCAACTGTGGGCCGAAAAAATCGCCCCTGCACTCAATGCCAAAAAATGCGTACTATTAGACAGATGGTTGACCAGTACCTGTGCATATCAGGGCTTCGCCGGGGAATTTGGAGCGAAAAGGGTTGTTGATATCGCCGAAGCGAGTCTCGATAGAGTCTGGCCCGATTTAACAATTGTGCTGGATGTTGACGTAGAGACGGCAGCCAAGCGAATGGACCGCGCACTCGACCGGATGGAGCAAAAGGGCGCCGACTACCACAAGAAAGTCCGGGAAGGATTCTTACTGCTAAGTAAGTTTAATGATAACATTGCTATCGTTGATGCAACCAGAAATATTGAACAAGTACATCAGGCGGTGATAAACGCCGTCAGGCAAATACAATGATATTCGTAGGGTGGGCCTGTGGCTAAATAAGTAGGGTGGGCCTGTGGCCCACCAACCTTTTATAAATCCTAATATCGAAGCTTGTCCCCGTGGAAACGGGGATTCTAAACAATATCAAATTACTACAAATGACCAAAACAGCACCTTTTGACTGGAAACAACTTTTTTGGGCGTTAGAGCATTTGAATTTTGAATTTGTTTCGGATTTAGGATTTAGAACTTGGGTTTTTCAATGTCAGCGTTTATTTATTTTGCTAAAGAGCGATAATGTCTCTAAGTAGTGTTTTCTGTCAGGATAAAGCAATCGGCATCTTGCAGCGGGCCTTTGCCGCCGACAAACTGGCCCACGCCTATTTATTCATCGGCCCGGATGGGGTTGGCAAATTCAAAACTGCTGAACAATGGGCCAGGATGCTGCTGTGTAATAACAAAACAGAACACCACACGCCTCAAGGTATATTCTATGACAGTTGCGGCACCTGCCGGTCGTGCGAGGTATTCGCCGGCGGTGCACACCCCGACTTTAACCACATATACAAGGAACTCATCGAGTACACAAAAGGCGGCAAAGGCAAGACGCCCCTCGATCTGCCGATAGACGTTATCCGAGAGTTTGTAATCGAAAAAGTAGCCGGCAGACCGCAAATGAGCAACGCAACTGTTTATGTCGTTCAAGAGGCCGAGCGGCTCAATCAAGCATCGCAGAACGCCCTTTTGAAGGTCCTCGAGGAACCTCCGAAGCATTGCTTTATCATCCTGATTTGCAACCGAATCGAAAAGATGCTCCCGACAACCCGGTCCCGCTGCCAGATTATCCGTTTCGGGCCGGTGGACGCAGAACAAATCGTCAAGCAGTTGGGTCAGATAAAAGTCGAGCCGAAAGAGGCACAATACTGGGCGGCTTTTAGCGAGGGCAGCCTGGGTACGGCACTGGCCTGGGCCGGGCTTGAGCCGAAGGGAAAAAGCTGCTATGCGATTAAGACCGAACTTGTCAGCCGGTTTGCAGATTACCCGTTGACCGATGCGCTGGACTTTGCGGAGTGGCTCGGCCAAATGGCAAAGAAAATAAGCGATGCCTGGGTCGATAAACTGCCCAACGTCAGCAAAAAGGACATCAATCGAAGAACGCAGACAGGCCTTATAAGGATGATAATCGCCGCACTGGACGATGCTATGAAGATGTGTATCGGCAATGACGCGGTCTTTGTGAATAGCGACCAAATGAACGAAATTGAGAAAATTGCCGAAAAATCCGACGCCGAGGACTTAGCCGCAAAGATTGCCGGGGCGTATGTAAATCTGGAGTGGGTGCAGCGAAGCGTCAACGAGAGGCTGATTTTCGAAGAGCTGTTGTTAAAATACGCCGGGTGTGGTAATATAATTGGTTCGTAATTAGTAGTTCACAGGTTCAATAGAATCAGGAGCCGAATAGTATAAAGTGAAACAACCGAAGCATAAGAAGCTGATGCTCGTTCGATACGGCAAAATGGGATATTTAGGCTGGTTTGAGCACAAGGAAAGCTATATACCCAAGACGAAGAATCGAGTAGTGATAAAGACTGATCGCGGCCTTGAGTTGGGAGAGCTTGTCGGTCAATTTAACTACCGCTCCGGACAATTTAAAAGCACCCCCGAACAGGTTCAGGAGTATTTCGGAAAGGCGCAGAAAGATTACCCTCTTACCGATGGCGGGACTTTTGTTCGTTTTGCAACGGACGAAGACCTGATGGAAGAAGAGCATCTAAATGCCTCGGCAAAAGAGGAGATGCAGTGCTGCCAGCGCTTTGTAAGCGAGATGGAACTGCCGATGAAGATAGTCGATGCCGAGCATGTGTTCGGCGGGGAGCGGATTGTTATTTATTTTACCAGCAGCGGAAGGGTGGATTTCAGAGAGCTGGTAAAACGCCTCGCACGGGAATATCAAACGCGAATTGAGCTTCGCCAGATAGGTGCCAGGGACGAGGCAAGGATTGTAAGTGATTACGAAAGCTGCGGACTGCCGTGCTGCTGCAGGCAGTTTTTGAAGATTCTCGAACCTGTAAATATGCGGATGGCAAAACTGCAAAAGGCTACCCTCGACCCCTCAAAAATATCCGGACACTGCGGCAGACTAAAGTGCTGTCTGCGTTATGAAGATGCCACCTACAAGGAGTTGAAGAAACGTATGCCGAAGAAAAATACCATGGTCAGGACAAGCCAGGGAACCGGAAAGGTCGTCGATATGCAGATTCTGACTCAATTGGTGGTCGTGCAGGATGAAGCAGGTGAAAAAAAGGCCTTCAACCTTGATGAAATCGAGATAATCAGCGACAAGAGTGTGGAAAAAGTAGCTGCAGGGCCGGTCAGACCCGAGCCGCCCGATGATCAGAACCGCACGGACGAATATGCTGAAGATGCCGAATCAGCCGGCCAAACCGAAAAAAACAATACCAAAGTTACAAAACAGAACAAAAACAAAGTCGGCCCCAAACGCCAAAGACAAAATAATAAGAACCAAAAACAAACCGATGATAAGGATTAGCTTTGGCCGTGGAGGAAACTATGTCACGTAAAATCGTTGTTACATCTGCACTGCCTTATGCCAACGGGCCTATACATATCGGCCATCTGGTGGAATATCTCCAGACCGATATATGGGTCAGATTCCAAAAAGCCTGCGGTAACAGGTGCCTCTATTTCTGCGCGGATGATACTCACGGAACGCCCGTTATGATTCGAGCAAGAGCCGACGGCATCGAGCCCCAGGAGCTTATACAGCGTGTGCACGCCGAGCATATCAGGGACTTTACCCGATTCAATATCGAATTTGATAACTATTATTCAACCCACTCCGAAGAAAACCGACAATTCAGTGAACTGCTCTACAAGCGGGCCCTGGAAAACGGCTCTATCACAAAGCGGGATGTCGAGCAGGCCTATTGTGCCCAATGTGATATGTGGCTGCCCGACCGGTATATTCGCGGAATATGTCCGCGATGCAAGGCTCCGGAACAGTACGGCGATTCGTGCGACGCCTGTGGAGGTACGCACCGGCCTACTGAGCTTATCGACCCGGTGTGCGCTAACTGCGGTGCAGAGCCTGTCCGAAGAACAAGCACGCACTACTTTTTCAAATTGGGCGATTACACCGACAGACTCAGGAAGCTGTTCGAAAGCGGTCATACGCAAAAATCCGTCCAGAATAAACTGGATGAGTGGTTCAAAGCCGGACTGAGAGACTGGGATATCTCGCGGGACGGGCCGTACTTCGGATTCAAAATCCCGGGCGAGCAAAACAAATTCTTCTACGTATGGCTCGACGCACCCATCGGATATATTGCTTCGTGCAAGAACTACTGCGACAGGAACGGTCTGGACTTCGACAAGGTCTGGAACAGCGATGAATATGAATTGTACCACTTTATCGGCAAAGACATCATGTATTTTCATGCGCTCTTCTGGCCCGCGATGCTGATGAGCGCAAAATTCAAAACGGCCGACAAACTGTTCGTCCACGGCTTCCTGACGGTCAACGGACAGAAAATGAGCAAGAGCAAAGGAACGTTCATCAGGGCCGAAACGTACCTCAACCATCTCGACCCGCAGTATCTGAGATATTACTATGCAACCAAGCTGACCAGCGGTATCGAGGATATCGACCTGAATTTCGATGATTTCGTTACAAAAATCAACTCGGACCTCGTCGGAAAAATCGCCAATCTGGCCAGCCGCTCCGTCCCTATGCTCACCAAAAATCTTGACGGCACCCTGGGCAGGCTTGATAGGAAGGGTGCAAAACTTGTTCGAATACTGCAGGGCGCAAAAGGCAGCATAATCGCCGACTTCGACCAACTCAATTACGCCGCGGCGATGAGAACCGTCTCGGCACTGGCCGATGAAAGCAACAGGTACTTCGACCGCGAGCAGCCATGGGAGACCATAAAAACCGACCCTGAAAAAACACGTGCAACCCTGACCGCTGCCGTAAATGCGGCCAAAATCCTGACGATTTATCTGAAACCCGTCCTGCCCAAATACGCCCAAACGGTAGAGAGATTCCTCAAAATAAATCCCCTTGGCTATGCCGATGTTGACAACGTGCTCGAAGAACATAAAATAGACCCCTTCGAGAGATTGGTTGAAAGAGTTGAAACCGAAAAGGTACAAGCAATGATTGACCAAAGCAGGGAACCTGTCGCGCCAAGTGCCCGACACGGCGGGCAGAGCCCGGATGAGGCGACAGAGCAGCAAGCCGTTGCGAACGAGCCGATTGAGCCTGAGTGCTCGATTGAAGATTTTATGAAAATTGACCTGCGAATCGCCAAGGTTGACTCCGCTGAGCCGGTCGAGGGAGCCGACAAGCTCCTGCGACTGGAGCTTGACCTCGGGAGCGTTAAAAAAGTCGTGCTCGCAGGAATCGCAAAGGCTTACAAACCCGCGGATTTGGTCGGCAAAAAGGTCGTGTGCGTTGCAAACTTAAAACCGAGAAAAATGAAGTTTGGTGTATCAGAGGGAATGATTCTGGCAGCCGGCCCCGGCGGCAAAGACATATTCATGCTCACCGCCGACGATGGTGCCGAGCCGGGCCAGAGGGTACATTAATAACGCTGGAGTGATGAAGTGAGAAAGACAATCGAAGAAATCGCCTCCGAAGACGGCCGATACAGCGCCGATGCCCTGAAGTTTGTTTATGAGGGCCTCGGTGCGACTATCCAGAAAATAAAAGAAGCCGCAGACGAAGATCAGCCGCACCATATTACCGGAGCCGAGTTCTCGAGGGGCCTTGCAAAGTTGGCAATCGAAAGGTGGGGCAGATTGAGCAGGATGGTATTAAACCACTGGGGAGTCAGAACCACAAGGGACCTCGGGGAGATTGTTTACCTTATGATACGCCATCAGTGGATGACCGCACAGGAAACCGACACAATTGAAGATTTCGACGATGTCTATGATTTCCAGCAGATATTCGAAAAGCAATTCCAGTTCAACCTGAATTGAAAACCACCCACCGCAGCAGCAGCAACCACAATCGACAAAATCATGAGCACGATGGAATAATTGGGTTTGTTTTGGGTTTGTTTGGGTTTGAATTGGGTTTGTTTTCTTAACATCTGATTTTGTCGAAATGACTGTAAGTCCTTGTTTCATCTTTAATTAAGCCTTATTTTTAGTTGTTAAGATTGGGTTCGTTTTGCATAAAAAAGGTTCGTAGTTCGTTTTTCGGGTCTCGTGTCTCGTTGTTGGCAACGCTTTGCGGGCAGTTTTCCTGGATCCCGGCTCGTGGGCCGGGATGACAGGTCGGGCTGTAGTTCGTCGCACGGGGTTCGTCGCTTGTGACTCGTCGCTCGTGCTTCGTAGATCATGGTTTTTGTTCATTTTTTAGTCTTCGGGATTGAGGTTTTTGATGAGTTTTAGTCTTTGATATTCGAGATAAGTCTTGTAGAGGCTGTTTTCGATTCTGCGTTCGTACATTAAGAGCTTTTCGAGGACACGGTTATTTGAGAAGTCTTTTACGGCTAACCCGCATTTCTCACAGACCCGTTGAAAAAAGCTCCTTGTTCTGGTATAACTTTTGTATCAAAAAGAAGTTAAGGCAGAAACAAGGAGCCATCCTATGAAAACACACTGTAATCAAAAAA
>DUZQ01000091.1 GCA_013349435.1 Planctomycetota bacterium
CATACGGTAAGGTGAAGGCAGATTACGAAGGGTTACAAGTACCACGATTGTTATAACAACGGTGCGCAGAATCCGGCGCAAGCTCTTTTGACAAATACCGCATGCAAGCCTGTCGAGAATTATCAGGCCCGAAGTTACGACCATCGGAATCAGAAAAATCTGGCTGCGTACCCTGCGCGGCAGGCCCGGGCTTCTGTTCAGAACAACACCGTAGATAAACAATATCAACATCGTTACGCAGGTAACCATTATAACGAAACCCGCGGGACTATCGATTTTGAAGTAATCAGGCCCTGATTTGGTCTTAATCACCCTGTAAATTCTGTATATATATATCACGATTCCGATTCCAATCAGGACTAACGTGATCCAGATGATAAACGTACCGATGGTGTCGTCCGAACCGAACACTTTTCTCACTAATAAGTTGTTAAGGTAATCTACAAGAGAAGGCCAGCCTCTCCATCCCTTGTTAATCTTGACCATTGCCCTGCCGCTGAGAATATTTTTATATATCGACCGGTAAAGAAAGAACGATAAAGCAGCCGTAACCACCGAAATTGACATAAGGTTAAGGATAACGGGTTTTAGCCTGTTGGATGCATCGCGGAAAATTCTGTGTGAATAAAGCAGTATAAATGTTGCGTTACACCCGGCAAGAACAATCATGCTCGACATCATCGAGCCGAAGGCCAGAAAGTTCATCGCCGAGATTAACACCGCAACAATCGGCCAATACCGAAACTTTATTTTGTGCTCAATCAACCACAGCACAAGTGCAATTTCGGCATAAATCCCCGCCAATGCGAACGAATAGCCCCTTGCCAGATAGGAATAATCAAAAACAAAAGGAATGAGCAAAACCATCGCCACTGATGCTGCGCGCATCGGTGCCGAATAA
Source organism: Planctomycetota bacterium (assembly GCA_013349435.1). GTDB lineage: Bacteria > Planctomycetota > Phycisphaerae > Sedimentisphaerales > Anaerohalosphaeraceae > QNBT01. The sequence goes on from DUZQ01000091.1 coordinate 902, forward strand.
ACTGTTTTATAAATGATATACGCCGTTGCGAGCGAAAACAAGATTCCTGCCGAAAGAGAAGGTATTCTGATGAAATGCTCATAGAAGCCGAAACACCGCCGGGCGTAATGGATGAATATGGAATTTAAGATGTGATTATTCGTACTGCTGGCATCGGCAGGGTCGAATGATGTCAAGGCCGTATGAACGCTGTCGCAGTAGCGATGAAAAGTTAACGACTCATCGTAGCTGATTCCGGTCCGGTCGGCCTTGTATATTTTCAGCCCGATGACCGATAAAAGAATAACGAGGAACAGCAAAAAAAGCACTCTTCGACCGGATTTCGCCGAGTCGTCCGGCCCAATCGTTTGCACTTCGCTGATGCGCGAAGCCCGAATTGCTTTATCATTTTTCACAGACTTTACTATATCGGAGCGTAACTGGTTCGTCAAGCAATCCCGCGGTGCAGTCGGGCCACACAGAGATTGCTTTATACGTGTCTGTTTTCCTATTTGCCGGCGGTTGCCTCAGCAAGCTTCTCTTTGTAAGAACGTGCAGCCTGTGTCATCTGTTCCCAACGGCAGTTTTCCACAGATTCGGGGCTTATCACGGCTCCTCCTATTCCAAACGCAACGCAACCGGCAGATATAAACTCGTCAATATTGTCCAGCCTTACACCGCCGACCGCAACAAAATCCACGTTATCTATCGGACCGCGTAATTGTCTTATATAGTCTGTGCCGAGTGCCGCTGCCGGGAAAATCTTGACCATTTGTGCGCCGGCCCTTACGGCTGTTAATATCTCCGTCGCCGTCGCCGCACCCGGCAGGACCGCCACATCGTGAGCGATTGCATAATCAATAACTTCGGGATTTACGTCAGGGGCTACGATATACTCTGCACCGGCCTTTATCACTTGCTCACACAAATCCTTGGTGATTACAGTTCCGGCCCCGATAATCATTTTGCCTGTCATCTCTTTAGCCAGCTTTTGTATCATTTGCGTCGCGCCCGGAGTATTGCAGGTAACCTCCATCAATCGGATACCCCCGGCATACAGCGCATTGGCTATATCGATTATTTTGGCACCGCCGACCCCACGGACGATTACAATAATCTTGTGTCGCCTTATTGTCTCGTAAACTTCATGAGCTTTCATAACATTCTTTGCTGTTCTCGATTACCATCTTTGTTATACCCTCCGTCAAATCGTTATAACCCGAACCGATACCTTCCAGGCAGCCGGTTAATATCAACACCGCCAAAAACACGCTTATCGCCGGAAACATAACTCTCATTCGTCTTTCCTTTCGGTCGTAACATCACTGGTTTTTTATCAGCATCTCGTATTCAATCTCGAGCCGGGCCTTGTGCTTGGCTTCTTCCTGGGCCAGCGACAACAGTATTTCACGCTGCTGTTCGTCACGGGCTGTTGCAAACCAGTCGGCATAAAGCCTGAAAGAGCCGTTTTCCTTGTCGATTGCTATTGCAAGGGCGCTCTTGAAATCCATATGCAGCATCGATTCGGTGTCCCCTAAGGGATAGGGGTCGAATCTTTTTGCATCTTTTTGTGAAACCACGACCCTGCCTGTCTTCATAACTTCAAGTTCGAGCTTCGCCTTATGCTCCACTTCGTCCCCGGCAAGAACCTCAAATACCTCTCGCATTTCGTCATCAGCCACACGCTTTGCCAAAGCAACATAAAATCTGTTGGCCTGCTTTTCTCTTTCAATCGCGAATTTCAAAATGTCCTCATCGCCCTTAAATTCTTCCATCTTCTGCCGCCCTTAAAAATGTTACAGCATCTTTCAGACAGGCCCACCGGTCCGGTATATATCATTTGCCCTTTGTCACGGCACCGTATTCTATTTCAAATTGCAGCTCGTGTTTCGCCTCATCCTGAGCTAATGACAAGAGTGTTTCGCGGGAGTTTTTATCTTTTACCATTGCCGCCAGCTCAATATAAAGCCTGAATGATTTTTCCTCCTTGTTAATCGCCAAAACAAGTGCGTTCTTGTAATCGACACCTGTTTCGGGGTCAATGGCAACCATAACATCGGTCTGGTCAAGGTCGTCGGTATCAACCGGCTCCGGTACCACCAGGCCCCTTTTCATTAGTTCCAGTTCGAGCATGGCTTTGTGCCTGAGCTCCTCTTTGGCAAAATTCTCAAAGAGTAATTTCATCATCGGATTTTCCATTTCCTGCGCCAAATCGGTGTAAAATTGATACGAAGATGTTTCTCTGCCGATGGCAAATTGTAAAATTTCTTCATCCGATTCAAATTCTTCCATTTTTATTCTTCCATATATTTAATCGAACTTATTATGTAAATCCACAGCTTACCGGTTTTGGTATCTGAGCTGAAAGGTATCTCTGAGCCGGCTGCCGTATGGCGTTGTAAACGTTACCTCTAAAACAAAGCTCTGGTCCGGCTGTGGTTCAAAATCAAGGGGCATCTTGAACTCATAAGCCCTTAAAAAATCACGCCAGCGTTTGTTGTTCTCCGCCGCATCGGTAAGGTCGATGTCCCGGGGGAAGAATATCCTCTTGCCCCTGGGCTGTGACGAACGAGGCACAAACTCATACAACTCGAATCTGAACAGGCCGGGTGATTTCACTCGGCATCCGAATGTGTCCAACAAATCGACATAAACTGTCAGTTTTCCCTGCCACGGCCCGGACGAAACCGCCTCAATCTCCGTCAGACCCACAATATGCGCCTCGGAAGGCACATAAGCAGCCAACGTACCATCGTTCCTGCCCCAAGATACTCGGCCGGACGAACCATCCGGCTCACAAGCCGTCGAACAAACTACTATTACAACAGCGAAAATGACGTTTGCGGTGATTCTCAACTTTTTATCCTTCAAAAAGTTTCGCCAAGCGGTTTCACAGTTTTACACTTTGCACTTCGCATTTCACATTTCCACTTGGGTGCCTCGGCCAAACTTTTATTCGGCCGTGCTCTATACGCTACAGGTCTTCGTCGAGAATGTGGCCCAGCCTGTTCTTCTTCGCCCGCAGATAGTCAATATTGTGCCGGCCGGGCTTTGCCTTTAAGGGTATCTGTTCCACAATCTTTATCCCGTAAACCTCCAGCCGGCTCACCTTCTTCGGATTGTTTGTCAATATCCTGACCTTCTTTAGCCCCAGGTCCCGGCAAATCTGCGCACCTATGCCGTAGTCGCGCTTGTCCGGCATAAAGCCCAGTTTTATATTCGCATCCACAGTGTCATAGCCCTGCTCCTGAAGCTTATAAGCATCCAGCTTGTTGCGCAGACCAATCCCCCTTCCTTCCTGTCGCAGGTAAATAAGGGCGCCCTGGCCATGCTTTTCTATCATCTGCATCGCCGTTACCAACTGGTAGCCGCACTCACACCTTTGTGAATGAAACAAATCGCCCGTCATACACTCCGAGTGCACCCTGACCAGTACCGGCTCATTGTGCTCAATTGCAACTCCCTTCTCGTCCAGTTTGCCGACATCGCCTTTACATAGTGCCAGATGCGGCTCCGCAGAATTCGGGCTTTCATAACCGATAAGGTTAAACTCACCATAGTCGGTTGGAAGTTTTACCTCCTGTATCCGCCTGATGTGGCTTTCGCGCTGCAAGCGATACTCGATAAGCCTTGCGATTGATGTGATTTTCAGGTTGTGTTTTTTGCAGTATTTCAGAAGCTGCGGTACGCGGGCCATCGAGCCATCATCATTTATGATTTCACAAATCACGCCCGCCGGTTTCAGCCCGGCAAGTCTCATAAGGTCAACCGCACCTTCCGTCTGCCCCGCCCTGACAAGCACACCACCATAGCGCGCCCTGAGCGGAAATACATGGCCCGGCCTGACAAGGTCGGCTGCTTTTGAGTTATCCGCAACTGCGACCTTTATCGTATGCGCACGGTCGGCGGGACTTATACCCGTGCTTATCCCCTCCCTCGCATCAATACTGACGGTGAACGCCGTTCCGAAACGGGCCGTGTTTTCAGGCGACTGCGGGTGAAGCCCCAAAGAATCACACTTCTCACCGGTCATCGGCAGGCATATCAGCCCCCTGCCGTGTCTGGCCATGAAGTTTATGGTCTCTGCAGTAACCGACTGGGCCGCTGCAACAAGGTCGCCTTCGTTTTCACGATCCTCGTCATCGACCAGGACTATCATCTTACCACGCCGCAGGTCATCTAAGACATCCTCTATCCCGCTAAATTCCACCATTTGACACTCCAGTCCGCCAGCCGCGTCGTACTTTTGACGAAGACGGGTCATTCTTAGCGTAGCGAAGAATCTCTATACCCGGCTTCTATCAGACACTTTGCTTCACACAGGCTGACAGTCTTAAGTTGATACCTAAATACATCTGCCGCCGTCAATGTTCAGGATTTGGCCGGTGATGTAGTCGTTTCTCAGTAGAAACATTATAGCCGAATTTACTTCACTTGTGTAGCCGATTCTGCCCGCCGGAATAAACGACAGTTGCCGCTTTTTATCCTCTTTGCCCAAGCCGACCGGCCACGCTATCACCCCAGGTGCTACACCATTGACACAAACGGCGGGAGCAAGCTCCTTTGCCATCGACTTTGTAGCAGCGATAAGGCCCGCCTTGGATGCGCAATACACCGTATAATTCGCCCACGGCCGAATGCCGCCTATATCAACCAGATTGACTATCTTGCCGACCGGATTCTCAGGCTCGGTATTGGGCTGAGAACATACCATCCGCCCAAATTCAGCGCACACAAGGACCGGCCCTGTAAGGTTAATATCCATCACTTCGCGCGCATTATCGAATGTAACATCAGCCAACGGCTGCCTCTGAAAAACCGAGACCGAATTCACTAAAAGTCGCACCCGCCCGACAGATACTGCGGCTGCAAAGAGCTTGTCAATCTCGCAAGCTTTGGTAAGGTCGGCGCCAACAGCAACCGTCCTGCGCCCCATATCTGTAATTTGATTGACAAGTTCTTCGGCGCCCCTTTGATTAGTATGATAATGGCAAACGCAGTTGCACCCCGCCTCAGCGAGCGCCAAAGCTATTGAGCCGCCCAACTTGCCGCTCGAACCGGTTATTACAGCCGTAGTACCCTCAAGTTCCATAATCTATCATCATAAATCCCCGAATTGAATTTCGCAAGCGAATGTTACACCCTGTTTGGAAAATATGGGGTTTTTTGTTAATGAAGAAATCGCAGGGCCGCGAGAGATTGAGATTTAGTAAAAATAATGACCTTATCTTTGCAGATAACGTATTGACAATTATACGAGCGGAAAGAAAGGTTATACACGATATTTTATAATTAGCCGAGGCCAAGAAATGACAAAAAATGAGATTTTCAAATTTATCAACGAAAACCCCGTTTTCTTTCTTGCCACCTGCCAGGGAAACGAGCCGCGCGTCAGGACAATGCAGGTATATCAGGCCGATTCGAGAGGAATAATTTTTAATACCTGTAAGACTAAAAGCCTGCATAAACAGCTGATGGCAAATCCTTCGGTTGAACTATGTTTTTATAATGAGTTAGACAACATTCAGGTCCGAATCAGAGGAAAAGTCCAACTTGTGCGGGACCCAAAGTTTAAGGCTGAAGCTGTGCGCAAGAACCCCGCGGCCGAGTCGATAATATTAGATGACAGCCCAAACGGTCTTGCAGTCTATCGTTTAGTTCAAGGGAAAGTCAGGCTCTGGAAAGTGGGTGATGAATACCTGCCCAGGATTATGGGGAGTTACAAACTCGACAGCTTATGGATGGCTATGCATACAGGGTCTTAAAGCTAACCCGAAATAACGGCTTCGGACCCAGGCCACAAGTCAGAGCGGATTTCATAAAGTCTGAGCGGCTGAGCGTTCATTTTCCGGCGGAGGCAAGGTATCTTTGTATGTTCTCGGCGATTGTATGCCAGGTCCATCGCCGTTTCTCATCGTCCGATTCCAGCAGTGTTACACGGAACCCCTGCTTCTCGCAGCAAAAACCCGTTAGAGGCACAACACAAATACCGGTCGAAGCCAAGAGATAATACACAAACCGCTTATCGGCTGGTAAGCCGGGCAGATTTGATTCGACAAAGTCCTGCACCTGCGGATTCTCAATCGGCAGGGTTTGGCTGCTGTTCAGAACGCCGTCGGCGAAAAGAACCGTCATATAGAACGCTCCCTGAGGCTTTACTACTATAGTGCCGTCAACCTTAGACAGTATTTCAAAAGCTTCCTTTGCACGGTCCTCAAACATCTTTTTTCGTCGGGTGAGGTGCTCGATATACCTCGAATCGCCGATTATAAGAGGAATCGCATACTGGGGCAGGCTGGTCGAGCATACCTCCAACATCTTTGCGTTTATCAGACTCTGAATGTATTGTTTGAATGAGGGGTATTTGTCCTGATTGAATACCTCAATCCAGCCGCAACGGGCACCGGGCCAGGGCAATTCCTTCGATATCCCACGAAGAGCCATCCCTGCAACATCACCGATAACCTCGCTTAGATGTACCGTCTCGGCACCGTTATACACAATATGGGTGTATATCTCGTCGCACAAAACAAAAACCTTGTGGCGCCTTGCGATATCTACGATTTGTTCGAGGAGTCGGCGGGGATAAACCGCACCGGTCGGGTTGTCGGGATTGATAAGGAGTATCCCCGCTATCGAATCGTTGTACTTTATTTTATTCTCGAGGTCATCGAGGTCCGGCATCCAGTTTTTTGCAGGGTCCAGTTCGTAGGTAAGGTGCTCATATCCGGAATGTGCTGCCTCTGCCGATGAGTGGGTTGAATAGGCCGGCGAAGGCCCGATTACACGGGCTTCTCGTCTCAGGAATCCGAATATCTTGGCAACCGCGTCGCCCAGACCGTTAAAAAACACGATGTCGTCCATTGTGACTCGGCATCCGCCACGTTTATTGACCTCATCAGCCAGAAACCTGCGGGTATCGGGCACACCCTGGGTCGCCACATAACCGTAAGTTCTGTCCTCGGAAACAAGCTCTACCATAATGTCTTTAATCCATTGTGGTACCCGTTCACCCTTCTGTATCGGGTCGCCTATGTTTTCCCAGGTGATTTCGACGCCCAGGTCCTGCAGCTTGTGCGCGACCGCCACAATCTCCCGGATTTCATAGGTTAGCTGCCCCGAGCCTTCATGTACGATATTTCTTCTCATAACTTCACTTTAATTAAAGTATTGTGAAAAGTCAAGCGCTGCAGCGACAGGCATTGCCGTCCATCAACAGACGGAAGGCTTTATCGTCCAGACTGACGAATTTGATTAATTTTGTCTATATTCTATGATATCGGCTAAACGCCGTTGTTTTACGGCGGTGTGCTTATCGGACGATGTAAGCCGAGGGGCCGGCTTACCCATAGACGTTTCCATCCTGGTCCACAAAAACGGTTCCATGAGCGTTTTTAACTACCTCCATAGCTTTTTGGAGACTCTTAAGGTCCGGCACCTTGAACAACCGATAACAACGGGGACAGGTTATCCTCCTGTCGGCACCTGCCGGACTGAGCTGCAATATCTGGCCGCATCTCGGGCATTTGGCGAGTATCTGCATAGCAAAATCTCCTGAGCCTTTTTTACGCTCAAACCGCAGGCGATTCAAGTGTTAGTTTTGCCGCAAAAAGGCTGATATCAGTAAGCTACAAAGTGAACCGGCTATCCGGTTCACTTTTTGCTTGCAATTGTAAGGGTGATTTGGTATAATAAGCGACAGTCAAATGGGGGATAAAGGGGGAAGAACATCGAACGACGAACGTTTAACATCGAATGTGGAGCCGCTTTTTGGGAATGATGTTCTTGCGTCGTGAGTGATGCGTATTGCGGTTCAGCTACAATAGTCATTAGAAAATAGTAAATAGAAAACTGGCCTCGGGGGGTGATGGATGGTCAAACGGATACAGTGCAGGGTTTTGAATTCTGTGAGTCTAAGCCGCCGATCTTTGTTCACCGAGTCGGCCTCCGATTTCACTCAGGACAGGGAATCGACCGAGTTTAGCGAACCATCGGCCGGAGACCCGACCTGGTGTGAGCCTGTCGAAAGCGATATAGCCCGGATTCTCAAATCAATTTACAATATAAAATGCAGGTGGCTGCGAAAGCGGCTGTCAAATCCTAACGCCACGAATAAACCATTCACCTGCTCAACTGCCAACCTTCCTCACGGTTTGGTTGTTGACTTCGTGGCATAAAAAACCCCGCGAAGCGGCCAATAATAATAGTAAATTGTAAATCGTCAATAGTAAATCGCTACGTCCTGAGCGAAGTCCCGACAAGTCGGGACCAGGTCGAAGGATCTATTGAAAAAGCATCACAAAGTCCGCGAAGCGATTCCTTATTGGAAGTTTGATGTTCGACGTTGAACGTTCGACGTTCATTGGGTCATTCTGAGTCGCATCCGAAGAATATGTTCAAACAGCATCACAAAGTGATTCAAACCAAATAGTAAACAGTCAATAGAAAATAGTAAATTGCTTCGCCTGCCCTGAGCGCAGTCGAAGGGAGCGATGAAAACAGAGCATCGAGTTACGAACGACGAAATACAAGCCACGCGCTACACTGTGGTCCCTACCCGTTTGGCCGTTTTGGCAGTCGTACTCATAACAGAATTCGAGTGCACAGCCTAACGGAACGCCCATATTGATGCTAACCAAGCTTTTCTACAGAGCATCTCTGGCAACAATTCCCTCTAATCAATCAAGGGATAAGACCACATATTGCGCAAAGTTCTCGTATTTAATGAACAGCAATACTTTCCTTGTTTTTGCAGTCTCTTCAAGAGCCGTGTTAAATTCGGCCACCGAGCGAACATTCTTGCGATTTACACTTTCTATAAGCATACCTGGTAGTATGCCGGCTTTGTCTGCCACGCCACCTTGAGTTATTCGTGAGACTATTACTCCTTCGTCCGGCTCATAACCGAATTGCTGTGCCAGGTCATCCGTAAGAGGCTGAACCTGAAGGCCGAGTTGCAGGCTGATTTCTGATACATCGCCGCCAAAAGAGCTGTCACTCAGAGAACCAACCTCTAACTTTTTCGTCATTTGCTTACCATCTCTGTAGATAAGCAGGCTTATTTCCGTCCCCGGCTCAACCATTGCAATCGCGTTTTTGAACTGTTGCGGACTGTCAATCTTTCGACCGTCCATCTCCATTATTATGTCGCCGGCCTTGAGACCCGCCTTGGCCGCAGGTGAGTCAGGTACAATACGGTTTACACTAACCCCCTGGTTCTGCTTCAGGTCGAAATATTCTGCAAGTTCGGGCTTAACTGGCTCCATATAGACACCTAAGTAGCCGCGAGTAACTTTGCCCGTCTCGACCAACTGCTCCTTGATATGCCTGGCCATATTTATCGGAATGGCGAATCCTATACCCATATAACCCCCGCTTCGGCTGAATATCGCCGTGTTAAGACCCACCGCCTTGCCTTCAAGATTCAAAAGGGGACCACCCGAATTACCCGGATTTATTGCTGCATCTGTCTGAATAAAATCTTCGTAATCCGCAATTCCGACATCACCCCGCCCCTTGGCGCTCACCACACCAACCGTTACTGTCGCATCGAGACCAAAGGGATTACCTATTGCAATGACCCATTCGCCTATCTCAAGTGCGTCCGAATCGCCTAATTCTATCTTCGGAAGATTCTTACCCTCCACCTTGATTACCGCCACGTCGCTCTTGGGGTCCGTCCCAACAACTTTGGCGTCTAATTTGCGCCCGTCCTGAAGGGTTACCGTTATCGTGTCCGCTTCGCCGACCACATGATTATTCGTCAGAATATAACCATCGCTGCTGATGATAAAACCGCTACCCTGACCACGCTCCTGGTACTTACGGGGGGCACGCTGTCTCGGTTGCCTGTAGCCGAAAAACCGCTCGAGAAAATCCTCGTCGAAAAAACCGTGAGAATCGTCGAAACCAAACGGAGACCGGCCCCCGTAGGCTGAGCCTACCTCAATGATTTTCTCGACATTCACAAATACAACCGCAGGGATCGCTTTGTTCGCCACCGCCGTGAAGGCCTTTGAGGTCTCCCGCAGCGTCTCAAGGCCGTTACCGGTCTCGGCCGGACTCTCAACCGGCAAACCGATTATCGAAAATAAAAAAAAGCACGCCAATAAAACACTCGCCCTTCGCCGTTCCATTATACTATCCTTTCAAAAACTTTTTTATCGCCTAAAGCCAAAAAAAACAGACAGCGGGCGCCGGATATATAGACCGAGCCCGCCGCCTCTTCTGAGTTTAACAACAATTTAGTTGTTCCTGATTGCAATCTTTTTGACCTTTCTTTCGTCCTGAACCTTCTTAGCCAAAGTGATATTCAAAACTCCCTTCTCGAATTTCGCATCGGCCTTGCTCTGGTCAACCTCGCATGGCAGATTCAAAACCCGCTCAAATGTGCCGTAGCTTCGCTCAATGTGGTAACAGCCTTTGCCCCGACTCTCCTGCTCTTGTTTCTTCTCGCCTTTTATCACCAGAATGTTGTCGTTCAAAGAAAGGTCGATATCACCGGTATCCATACCCGGCAGCTCCGCTGATACATACACGTTCTTGTCATCCTCGGTTACATTCGTGTCGGGGCTGAAGCCGCCGGCCCATTCACCTGCCCTGCCAAAAGGCTCAATCCCGAAATTGTCAAACAAATCATCAAACAACCGGTTCGTTTGCCGCTGAAGCGACCAGAAAGGATGCTCATATCCGCCACGCCTAACGGCAATATTGCTTCTGTTTCTTTTCCACGGTACTAAGCTGTAAAGTGTCATCGTTATTACCTCCTTTCTGCATTAAACATTATACGTTACTTTCATTAACTTGTGCATTGAACAATTTAATTGCACCTGATTAACTATGTACAAAATCCGTGCCAAAAAAGCGGTGTCTTTGTAAGTACTTGTATGGTAGTATGTTATAAAGAAAAATGTGGGTGTGGCAAATCCTGCAACTGCCACTGCTATCCTGAAAACCCCAGCCATATCGGCAGTACCTTCAGCCACGGAAGTTCGTCCCTCGTCAGTAGCATCCCCACTCCGCCGGGTTTACACATCAGCCCTGAAGGGGCTGTAGATCGTAGCCCAGGGCGAAGCCCTAGGTAACTAAGAGGTAACAAAAAAATAAAAAAGCCCTGAAAGGGCAAAACAAAATTACCATAAATCTCTCAATACAAACAAAGAGCCACGCGGTCGTCCTTTTTGGCCTCCCGCACTTGCTCTCAGACACGCATCAGTTACAATTTTTCTCTGTCATATTGACCTAAGATACCCTATTATTTTTAGCGTGGAGATTTGGGTCAGTACAAGCCGTTTGCCTGCCGCCGCACGGAAAGGCGCCGGGTCCCATTTTGCAACATTTAGCAAAATGGGAATCACCGGGGTACATTGAGTACGTGTGGTCAGGCAAAAACAACGAAGTAATTGCCCGAAAAGCCTGCCCTGAGTACTGACGAAGGGATCCGGCATCCTGTAATTATGACTCCCCAAAGCGTTAGCGCGGGATCATCCTGAGGCGCAGCCGAAGAATCTAAATACCAATATAAAACAGCAAATGCTTCTCCCTGCGAAGCATCTACCTGTGAAAACTGGAAACAGGGATAAAATAGTCAATAGTAAACTGAAAATAGAAAATTAATTGCCTCTCCGCCTCATTTTCTTAATTGACAATATAGACAAGCTCACCGGCCTTATCTTTATATTTCCAAAACTTCCTCCCGTCCATCGTCTTTTTCCATACTCACCCCAATCCACCCAACCGATATACTATTATTTAGCCCCGGGTTTCAC
>DUZQ01000092.1 GCA_013349435.1 Planctomycetota bacterium
CATAGCCACCTGCAAAAAACAACAGCGAAATGTCTTTGATTTTATCCATGAATCTGTTATTGCTCACTGGAGTACTAAAAAATATCCATCGTTAATCCGTCAAAAACTGTGAACGGTTACAAAAAACCGTAATTGCAGATATTATAAACCTTTTCATTATCGGCCCTTGACTCTTTGCTTTTAATAACGCAACTGGGTACTTATATTTCTTCGGCAAACAGCCAATCAAAAAGCCAAAAAAATCCAGCTGTTAATGCCCGTTCTGTCTCTCGATAATACTTACAGAAGCCGTGCCGCGCAATAATATCAACAGAAGCCGTGCCGCGCACCCGTCGAGACGCGGTCTCGCCGCGGCTGAAGCAGCCGAATCTATCTAAACAGCAGAGCGAAGCGATTCCACACTTTTTCCACTTTTCATTTTACACTTTTAGCTTACTATAAAATGTACCGGACACTTTGACCTTCACTCAAATCTGCAATATAAAATCGTAAATCCTTTTGTTATAATAAAGGGATATGGCAAAATTCGAAACGACAACTTTTTTCGACTCAAACGAGCACGAAACACCGAGCGGTCGTGTTATCCGTGTCGCCTTCGATTCCGGCGCAGATAACGAGTATGACTACCTCCTCCCCGAAAAACTCTGGCCCGTCCAGCCGGGCAGCCGAATAGAAGCTCCTTTCGGACGGAACAACAAGCTCCTGACCGGCTTCTGTGTCACCACAGAAACAAAACCGGAAAAAGGACACAGTTTCAGGCTAAAAACCATAAAGCGCATAATCGACAAAGCTCCGCTGCTCGACGCACAGCTTCTTGCCCTTGCCGACTGGATAAGCAAATACTACGTCTGTCCTCTCGGCCGGGTCCTCGCCGCAATGGTACCCGCAGCCGTAAAAAAAGACATCGGAGTAAAAAAAGCAAAATATGCTTACCTCACTTCAAAGCAGGATACAAAGGTCTCAAAGAAGCAGCAGGCAATCATCGACATCCTAAAGGCCGGACAAGCCCTAAAAGCAACCGCCGGCATAGAAAAATCAAGGCTCCTCGAGCTGGCTGTTGTTTCCACAGACGGACCGTTAAAAAAGCTCGTCCAAAAAGGATTCGTCAAAATCACCGAGCGCATCGTCTTTTCTAACCTGCCCGCCATACCCGAAAAGTTCTCTGCACCACCCGCCGAGCTTGTCCTGAATAGCGAACAAAAAAACGCCCTCGAAAAAATCAATGAAAAGATAAGCGCAAAACGCTTCGGTGTTACTCTCCTGCACGGCGTTACAGACAGCGGAAAAACCGAACTTTACATCCGCGCGATTAAAACCGTTCTGAAACTCAAACGAAGCGCGATAGTCTTGCTGCCCGAAATAGCGCTTACCACCCAGACCATACAGCGTTTCAACTCGCGTTTTAATCGTATCGCCGTTATGCACTGCCGACTAACCGCAAGCCAGCGAAACGCTCAGTGGCAAAAAATAAAGTCGAACGAAGCGGATGTCGTCATCGGAGCACGCTCAGCGGTCTTTGCGCCCCTGAGAAACCTCGGCCTTATAGTCGTCGATGAGGAGCACGAGCCAAGCTATAAACAGGATACCGCTCCCCGCTACCACGGCCGCGATGTCGCGATAAAAAGGGCACAGCTCGCCGGTGCGCATTGTATATTAGGCTCGGCAACGCCTTCACTCGAAACCCTCCAAAACTGCAACACAAAAAGCCACTATCAACTCGTCAGACTCCGGAAACGAGTCCTGAACCTGCCTATGCCCCGGATGAAACTTATTGATATGTCCGTGCAGCCGGCTACCGGTGGACAAAATATCATCAGCTCCCAACTTGAAGAGGCCCTCAAAAAAGTTATCGCTAAAGGTGAACAGGCCATTATGCTTTTGAATCGCCGGGGATACAGCAGCTTTGTCTTCTGTCCGAGTTGCAGACACACACTAAGATGCCAAAATTGCGACGTAACACTCACATTCCACAAACGCCCCAATCTCGACACCTCGCCCACCGTAACAGGCCCGCACATGCACTCCGGCTACGCTATGTGCCACTACTGCCTCGCACAAACACTCGTGCCGCAAAGATGCCCCCTCTGCAAAAAAAGAATGACTATGATGGGACTCGGCTCGCAAAAACTCACAGAAGAACTCGCGGCCAGGCTCCCCAACGCAAAAGTGTGCCGAGTAGATAGTGATTCTATGGCCGCCGCAGACGCCGGAAGATACTGGCGCATTTTGAGGGATTTCGCATCCGGAAGGATTGATATACTCGCCGGAACACAGATGCTGGCAAAGGGGCTGCACTTTCCGAACGTTACCCTCGTTGGTATCATCAGCGCCGACACCGCGCTTGCTCTACCCGACTTCCGCTCGAACGAGCGAACCTTTCAATTGATTTCACAGGTAGCCGGCAGGACAGGAAGAAGCGCAAAATCCGGCACCGTCTTTATACAGACCTTTATGCCCGACCAGCCCCCGATACAGTTTGCATTAAAAAATGACTATCAAGGCTTTGTTGACGCAGAATTAACTCAGCGAAAAAAGTGCAATCTGCCGCCTTACTGGCGCATGGCGATAATCCACCTGCGAGACACAAAATTCGACAAGTTGGACGCCGCCTGCAAAGCTATGAAATGGCGACTCGATGCCATCATCGAATCGAAGGTCCTGAATATAAAGCTCCGCGGCCCGATGCCCGCCACTATCAGCAGGATTCAGCGATACCACCGTATGCAGATAATCCTTCAGGCCCCGAATCCGGCTCCCTTGCAAAAGCTTTTCAAGGCCTTACGCTCCGCAGGCCCTGTCCGGCCAAACGTAAAGATAGCTGCAGATATCGACCCCGTCAACCTTTTATAACAGGTAAAAGGTTGACATAAGGTTTGTAAAGTTGTTATATTCTAAGCGCCGAGGAGTTTGAGCGCCCGTAGCTCAATTGGATAGAGTCGCGGACTTCGAATCCGAAGGTTGGAGGTTCGAGTCCTCCCGGGCGCGTTTTTTTAACCACTTTCTTAAAAGGCATCATGTTTTTTCGGTCGAGTTTTTCTGCTGGAAAAAACATGTTTACATCCAGGGTGGACGCATTTATGTCAAACAGGTAAATCTGCAGGTTACTTTCAGTTTGCCCGAGTTGTGACTTTTGTTAAATGTGTTTATCGGATTTAGATGAGTTTTCTGCTATTTTGCTGATTCTGTCCCGGAGAATTTCTGGTGCAAGGACTTCCACTTGTTTACCATAGCTCAAAATCCACCACGTGATTTCTGCGAAGCGGTCCACTAAAAATTCGATAATTGCACTGCCGTCCCTGTTTCCGGCAACAATCTGCGTCGTATGCCATTGAACATCGGCGACCTTTCGAGCTACCTTTGGTGAAAAACGGAGCTTAATATTGTAAAGTCGGCCCTGAGGTTTTATCAGCCATGCTTTTTCAAAGTATTTATGAATATAAGCAATATGTTCGTTGTAGAAAAAACAGCCTATCGGATTGTAATCACAGAGCATACCGATTCTTCCGGAGTTTTTCATCTCTCGCAGCAAAGCTCGCTTACTAACATTCAGCATCCCCGCCAAATCATAAGGCCGATACTTCCGGCAGGACTGAATAACGAACAGGGTTTGAAATTCTCTTCTTACTCTGGATAAACTCATTTGGGTATTTGTCCTTTATTCTTTCCTGTTGCGATTTGTCCTTACATGGTGCTGTTCCCAGGGTTGCCTGCTTCACATTTTTCACCCTGGACAACCGAAAACGCCCACATCAGTTATAAGCCGTCTCCGGATTAGCAAATGTTGATAAATTTTTTAAAATCAGGTTGACCGCTTCAGACAAAGCACGCCGGGCAAAGCGGACTCACAGATTTTTGCATAACAACACCGCCGTTCGCTCGTGTTCAGAGAAAAAATTCAGACCATGCAAACCTGTTACGGTTCATAGCAGGCTGCTATTTTAATATCTGTCCCATAAATACTGGAAAATTCCGGAATTTTTTTAATCAACATTCGCCCCTTCTATGACGACATTATATACAAAGAACAAGCAATTGATAAACCACCAGGAATCTTTTGTTATTAATTTGTATTTGCAGGGAGGTTCGGAAAACTCGTCCCGTGTGGAGTTGCCATTTGGAGTTTTTGTCGCACGTAACGCGCACGTAGCGAGTGTTTATTCAAGTATTTAGCGCAGGCTCTGCGCGCCTGAAAGACCAGTGTGCCTTTGTTAACGGCATCTGAAAAACATTAACTATAATTTGTGGGAGGTGATTGTGAGAGGATACATTGCAAGGAAATATGTGGTATTGGTATTGGTTCTTTTTATAGTACCGATTTCGACCGCCCAAATTACACTGAAGCTGTACGAGCCTGATGACGTAACCCCAATTGACGGAATCGATATTATGGTCGGTTCTAAAATGTCACTTATTGTAAGCTCTGATGCCAACGACTACTGGAGCGGAGGGCTGTTTATCAGAGGCCAGGACAGGGCTTTGGCAACTTTGTACGGCAGAGATTCAGACCCAAATATAAGAGATTACACCAAGTCGCATTACCCTGCTGCAGGCAGTATGGCCAAGGTTACGAAATGGACCGACTCGTATATATGGGGCTTTGATTTGTACGGCTCCGACATAAATGCCACCGCGGGTGACTGGTTTGTTATAGACTACGAAGCTGTCGATTTTGGTGACCCCAATGTAGAGTTTTATGACTATGGTGACAGTTGGTACGAACCTAACTTGATTTTGACTTTTCACCATGTACCTACCCGGGATTTCAATGATGATGAAGTTGTGGATATATCAGACTGTACGATACTTGCATCTTATTGGCTTTTGGACAATTGTGATGAGCCTGATTGGTGCGGCGGAACCGATATCGACCGAGATGGTATAGTGGATATGGTTGATTTTGCGCTCTTTGACAAGTTCTGGCTCTGGGGGCTGCCGCCGGTTGAGCCGAATATTGTCCCGGATGTAATATTCAGCATTGTGGACGCTAACGGCCTGAGCGAAATTACAATAGATGCCAATGAAAGCATCACCCTTTATGTAAACATGACTGCTGTGGAATATAACAGTATAAATATCTTCGGCGTAGAAGTTAATATCTCCGACCCGAACGCAGGCTCTATTGACAATAGAGCTTATGACCCCAATAACCCGCCCGGTCCGGGAACCGCGCGGATACTTGCGGAACCCAGAACCTCATTTTTCGATTATTGGGGACCAGGCCGAGCACAAGAAGAAGGTATCGAGCTATCCGGTGTAAATTTTGGAGCTCCGATATCCGACGGCCGTATAGCCAGCTTCGTGTTTACATGCGATGGGCAGGGCGATGTAACCCTGAACCTTATAAACTGGATTACATCATACACTGCTAAGCTTGAAAGCATAGTTATTCACCAGAATGAGCCTGATTAGAAGTAAATAATGGCAAGTGAAAATCCTGGACACTTGGTATGCGGCAAACAAGCAGATTAATGTTGATTGGATAGTATAGAAGGAAAGGGTGTTATCGTGAAAGCAAGAGATTTTATAGTAACTGCAATTTTGTTGGCGTTCACTCAGGGCTTTGCCTTGGCGGACAGGCGGTTGGAAAGAGCCGAGATTCTGCAAATTTTTCAGACGCTCACAGCACAACCACGCGATACGTGGGTCTCGGCAGGAATTATTAAGGCAAAGCATAACGAGTTTAAATCTTCGTATGGTTGCACAATAGATTCAACTGTTATCGTAAAGTACGATGGAGACAGGTTCTATTGGGAAATCGATATAGATTCTCAGATTAGCGAAGCACCAACCAATGACACACCCTTTTTCGAGGGGTCCGACCTGGAGTGGAACAAAAAACGTGTATTTGCCTGGGATGGTCGGCGATATACGACGTATTTCAGGCCGGGCAATGATGCGATTGTTTCCGAGGAACCAGGTGGTTTTTCATCTGTCGCCAGGGGTCCGTTAACAGCAGGTATAGTTCCATGGGGGCATGGTTTCTATTCATATAAATCACTGTCGGAAATTAAATCCTCCGCGGTTGAAGTCAAAGTCGGCAACCGAAAACAAATACAACTTACACTTGAGAGCCGGGGCGGACGAAAATGGACTTTCGTTCTGGATCCCGGCAAAGAATATGCGGTCTTATCATCTTCGAGCTATAACAACCATTCTTCTGTATCAAAAAGTTACGAAAACTACGAAAAAGTCTCCGGTAGATGGATTCCAAATATTATCACAATTGAACATTATGATAACAAAACGCAAACGCCCGAATTAATTTCCTACGATTACTGGGACTTTTTCCAAGTCGATACAAATCCGCTTACACAGGATTCTTTCGGTGTTACTTATGAACCCGGCGCTTTTATAGAATACCATTCCTCAATCACGGACGGGGCGCTGTCATACTACTATTCGGATTATGTCGATACCGAGTTGCTGCTTCAAAACAGACTTGCAATTGCCGCTGAGAACAGCAGAAAAAAGCAAAATTGCGCGACAGCGGCAATGAGATATGTTGTAGAAAAATTAGGCAAAGGCGTCGATGACAAGGCTCTTGCCGGATTGGTAGAGCCACCAAACAGGCAAACAAGTCTCTACGAACTTAAACAGTTTGCACGAGAGTCGGGCTTTTATTGTCTTGCAGTAAAAACCGATATTCAAACACTCAGGGCTTTGACAAACTGCCAGGCCATTTTATATCTGCCGAAGGAAAAACATTATGTCGCGCTAAGTCATATCGACGATGACTATGCGTGGATAGTGGACCTGGACAATGATAGATTTTACGACCGTATCGAGCTTGAAATATTTAAAACCGACTGGGACGGGTATGCTTTATTAGTATCCGTAGAACCCATAAACCTCGAAGGTTGTGTTCTCAGTGTCAGCGATGAAAATTTGCACAAAATAATCGGAGCAGACGACGGCTTCGGAACCTACTCCTGCACGGATAAGATTCAGTATAACGATATAGTACTCTGCGAGCCGATGAAGTGGATGATGTGTGGAAGTATATGCCAAAATATCTTTGAAAGGTACGCTTGTCGGCCGGATCCGGATGGAGGTGAATGCAGGGGAGAGCCTATGATAGGAAGCCGGTGTTGCGTGTGTGTGGAATCACTATACTGGCCGGGAGAGTGTACATGGTCTGACGAATGGTATAGCCGGTACATAAGAGCCTGTAAGTGATAGCCGCATTCTATAAGTTATATAATACAAAAGAATCTTAATATTTCCGTTTATAGATGAGCATATCTTTGTGTATAGTCGATTCTTTTAACTATACACCAACACTATAAGAGAATTTCTGTTATAATCTGAAATTTCTCTTTATTTACCACCTGAATTTTGATATTATCGGAGGGTTATGAAACGCGCAGCTTTCACACTCATTGAATTGCTTGTGGTCATTGCGATAATCATGCTGCTGGTCGGTGTGTTGACACCTGTATTGGCTTCAGTGAAACAACAATCCAGAGCCATCAACTGCAGGTCAAACCTCAGACAGTTATCGTTCGCCTTATCCATATACGAGCACGGCAACGGCACCTTCCCCTATGCTTTCGATAAATCCAGGGTCAATCCACCTGCAACTGGTTATGCAGGTATCGGAACACGTGACGGGCCAGGCTGGTGGTGGTTTCATTATTTGATGCCGATTCTTGGAAATGATTTATCCGAAGGAACCGTTTTCTGGTGTCCCGCCAGAAATATTAAGGAAAAAACAGCAAAGCCGAATATCCTTTGTGGCAATTACGGAGTCAACCGGGCTGTCAGCAAAGATGCAATAGGGATTGGGAGTAACGAATTTTGGGGGGAGCCTTTGGGTTTGAGTCAGGTTCCCGGCCCGAGCCGGACTTTGCTGTTGCTTGACAGTGGATACAGCTCGATAAGCTGGTGGGGCGTTACAAATGCCACCGGCTCTGACAAGCCCTTTGAAAATTCAGACAGAAAACAGTGCTTTTACGTTCCCGGTGCAAGGATTAACAGCGAAAGAACTATTTCGGCGGGCTTTGAATCTGACGCCTTACAAGGCCGTCATCCGAACAAAACCATTAACGTGGTATTTGTCGATGGCCATTCGGAAGCCGTCCCGGCAGATGATTTGTTTGTTCAGCAGACAGGCGATAATTTCGAAAACCGTTGTCCGTTATGGCTGCCGTAGAAACCTAAAATTTGTCTAAAGACCCGCTCCTCCGATATCAGCCTGAACTTCGGCTGTAGTCGGATAAGTTACTTCGATCAAGACGACAAGTTTATATTCTTCCTGGTCGGGAAGCTTTTCCCATCTCTCAACTCTCTTTGGTAACTTGGTCTTGGTATCCAGATAGCCCCGCCATTTCTTATGGATTACAGAATCGCCGCCGATGATTGTCTCCGTCCATATTAAATCATAAACTTGTGTATCTGCAATTGTGGTCTTGATACGCTGACTGTCCACACGCTGCCATTTGGCATGCCGTGGAACCTCGCTTAAATTATCAAACGGCAACAGTCCCCAGGGGACATCAATAGTCTGTTTGGCCTTCAAGAACGCATCTTTGCCCGGACCGGATGTTTTGATTGTATCGGTGTCCGAACCTTTCGTTTTTACCGTTTCATTACTGAAATCCCACAAGGCGTATTGAAGCCCGGTATTAATCATCTTGATTTTCAAATCCGTGGATATCCACACCTTCTGCACAGGTTCCGATTTTTGTGGGGCAAAGGTGGCAATATAAACATTTTTAATCCGCGTAAGGGCTTCATAAATCTGGTCCAGTTCAACCGCCCCGACGACAGGACCCTGCAAAACCAAAAGAGCTGCTATCAAAATCGCCGCCGCCGCTGCTGCAGGTTTAATAAACGGTCGAATACCCGGCTTTGAAAGTCTTTGCCTGGCATTATGCTTGGCCTTTGCCTTAACGAGTCTCCCCACATCCGCTTCTTTGGGTTTTGTCATACCAATTTCTTGCGAAGTGTCAAATACTTCCACTTCTATAGGCCAATCGGTATAAATGTCATCTTTGCCGGCTGAAATCGATTGTTGTGCGGACTTGCTTGCTTTGAAACACGTTACGATGCCGGATTCGGCTCTGTGCATAATAGCGTATATAGTTTTGTGCAGTTGCAGCATCTTGCCCAGACACCCCGGACAACTGATTAAATGCGACGTCAATGCGGAACGGAACCTTTTGTACTCGTCTTTATCAGGTTCAAGCCCATACAGCACAACATAATCAAAGATATCGGTGGCCGAAACAGCCTCACACGGTATCCCCGATTGCTCTGCGCTACCGGTAAGCTTCTCCGCTTTGTTCCGTCGGTATTTGTAAAGCTGCTCTCTGCAGTCCGGGCACAAACAGAAATGCCGCAGTATGTCAACCGAAGCACCCTCTAATTTACAGTCACCTACAGCGGATATAGCGTTTTGGGCTTCCGCACAAAGCTCCTCATCAAAAGCAGCCTCCTCGGCAAACAACTGAGCCAGCCGACACAGTTGCCTGTGGCCCAGTTTCATCTGTCGGATTTTCTCCAGGTCGTCCGAACACTGTTGACATTTATCAAGATGTACCGTTATGGGTGTCGGTACACCAACCTCCAGCACCGCATCGGCCAGACCGGGCAGAAACGGTCTTACCGTTTTACAATTTACCAGTGCGCCGATATAGGCAAAGTGGAGCTTCAGATTGGTGATGGATATGGAAGCACTTTCTTTGACGCTGTCGGCAACCGCATTTCCGGTTTCCTTTAGTTCGGCCTTGAGACGGTTAATTTCGGTCTTGCAAAAACTACACTGACGCAGGTGAGCGAATATCTCCGGTGGAGCGGATTCATGAGCCGTTCCGCAGAGATAGTCATAGTAAAAACCTCGTGCCTGTTCACATTTAGAATTGTCTTTAGGTGCTACCATTGGCTACTCCTTTCGCCTACACCAAGAACTTGTCGAAGTTTCCTGGTTCCAGCAGACAGATACCTACTGACTGACCTGGGCTTTATATTCATTTTCTCGGCCGTCTCACGGATGCTGCAATTGTGCCTGTACCTAAGTGCCATAGCAGTAGCCTCATTTTCAGGCAGGCGGCTGCTAATCAGCTCGAACATCTTTTCGACCTCTTCTGCATCTATGACGTTATCTTCCGGCCGACCTTCAACGCTGTATTTGCGACGCTCCGCATATCTGCGAAGCCTGTTTTGATATCGTCCTATTCTGCGAAACGCGTCTTTAATGTTATCACA
The DNA here is from genome assembly GCA_013349435.1 of Planctomycetota bacterium. Taxonomy (GTDB): domain Bacteria; phylum Planctomycetota; class Phycisphaerae; order Sedimentisphaerales; family Anaerohalosphaeraceae; genus QNBT01. The sequence goes on from DUZQ01000092.1 coordinate 10,207, forward strand.
TAACATACGATAGATGTAACCTCGTATATTTTGAACGTCCTCGGGTATCGGCTTGGAAATCAGGCCGAGGAAAAAGTCCTGAAACAGGTCTTCTCTTTCCACCTCATTTCCAACGTAAAAAGAAAGTATTGCCCGAATAAAATCTTCATACTCAACCAGAATCCTGTTGGCATATGCCGAGTTGTCCGGCGGATTGCGAGTATCACTTATAGAAGACGAAGCCATTTTGGTCCTGCTCCCTGCTCCAATAACTGCCCATATATCATCGATAGCGAAAAACGATGATAATTGAGCTAAATCATTATACCTACTGCACATTACTATAACATAACTACTCATCACTGTCAAAGCCCATTTTCGAATCCACGCTGACAGGCCGCTTCTGGATATTTTTTGCCTGTTATAAAGGTGCTAAGGGCATCCATTCCCTAAGCACCCGTAATTATGAATTCAAAATTAGAATTCCTTATCCAAAATTTTTGCCGCTCTTCAACTTTCGGTCGACGATTTTAATACCGAAAAACACCGAAGGCGCAAACCCGAAAAGGTTCACGCCTTCGGCAGACAATAGTATGTGCCCGCATCAGAATTATATAAACGTCTCTCCTTCGAAGGACGGCCTTTGGGCCGACCCCTTTTCTCCGGTGCCAGGCAAAAAACATTTAACTTACTAAACTCTATTCTCATTTATACCAAATTCAGTTAATCCGAGACGACTATTACCACCGTCGCACCGCATATCGGGCCTTTTTGTCTTGAATTATTATTACTTGACATTTTCACTTGATGTGTCTTTTGACCGAAAGTTTCGTTCTGAAATATCCGCTGACTTTTTATAGGCATAGATTATGTCGGCATTTGTACCTTCGGCACATGTACCGCCGTCAGTTCCGATAGTTGTAACAAAATAATCCTGAACCTCGGCTGCAACGTAGGCCGAGTAGGCCTGCCTTGCTATAAACTGATGCCTGGCTTTCGCTTCAACCAACGTCTGATAGTGGATATTCGAGCAAACGCCCACATGCCAGTTGTTGTACTCACCTCCGTTACTTTGAATATGCGCCTTGATGTCATTAACAATCTGCTCTTTAATGCTTGGCACAGTTGACTCCTTTATAAAATGAATCACTTACGCTTAGTCAGTTTATTTGCCGATTAGTAATTTAATATTTTTTTACCCCGGCCTTAACATAGACTCACAATCCAATGCAAAGAAATAGATACACATTCTCGCCTAATAGCCGTTACAACACGCCGGAATGTTGATTAAAAATTTTGCATTTTTTCAGAATTTTGTAAAAATAAGAAGCAACAAATTCAAAGGTAACAGCGCGTGCGCGAACAACAACTATAATGCATGAGATGATATACTGCTTTTTGCGACCATGGTCAACAAATTCCATTTTTTCGTCAACATTTAAGGTCTCTGCGGCGGCTTAATTCAGGAAGAACTATAACAGCAAGTTCTTATCCTCCAAATAGGCGGCCTGCCCACGAAGAGAGGCATATAAAAGGGGCAGGTCGCACTTGTATTATCAACTGCAAGTCTCTCTCCGGTAGCGTTTTATGACACCAAGTCAAATTTCCATTCACAATTCGTCCAAAGATGCTGATTATACGTTTTGTTGCCTTTTAAGATGCAGACGATCTTTTTCTAAAAAAATAATCAACATTTAGGGTACCGATGACGGCATTTAAAATGTAAGAGGTCTCCTCCGTCCGTTTCCCCGAAAAGGGGATAATAAGGGCCTGCCTCGGAGCCCGAGTATTGAGGCCCCTGTCCTTGGAGTTGCTCCAAGTTTTGAGGCAGGTCCACTTTTTTTGCATTATAACGGCCTTTTTGACAAAAACAGAAACGCACCGGCACGTCATAACAACAGAAGCGCGGCGGCGCAAGCCGCCCGAAAGAAAATCCACCTGCAAAACACTGAGGCACTTTTGCCAATTCACTTTGACGCCAGGGATTGCGAAATTCGTTGGGCTGTTTATAATGGAAGGTTAAGGGACTTGGTTCGTTGACATAGTAAA
>DUZQ01000093.1 GCA_013349435.1 Planctomycetota bacterium
ATTTTTGCATTTTCTATGTCATTCCGGCCCACGAGCCGGAATCCAGGATAAAACTGCCGTCGCGTAGCGACACCACAATTTTGCACTTTAATTTTTGATTTTTGCATTTTCTATGTCATTCCGACCCACGAGCCGGAATCCAGGATAAAACTGCCGTCGCGTAGCGACACCACAATTTTGCACTTTAATTTTTGATTTTTGCATTTTCTATGTCATTCCGACCGGAGTGGAGGAACCTGCTGAAATCCCCGCGACTCGAAGCTCGTAGAGCGAAGTAGTAAGCGGCTCCTCAACTAAAACCTTGTCCCGTACTCGTTACGGGATCTAACTATGAACTCAAAACTATTTCTATCCCCGCACCCCGCTCCAGCACCCCGTTGCCGCTCCTGGACCTATACACACCCGCAACCGCACCCCGCTCGATGCACCCCGTATGAAGCACCTGCACTCACAACTCGCACAAAACCTGAAATCCTCACCCCTCGCATTTCTACTGCAACTATTATTCTGTCAAAACTATATTTGTGAAAATATACAGTGCTTTGTCACCCCCGCCAAGCTTGTCACTGCGGAGGCAGGAAGCGCCGAATCCCAAAGCCGAAAAGCAATAAGAACGCTTGTTATTTTCATAAGATTAGCCATGACAGCATAATAAGCCGCTACCCTTTATGCACCTGTCAAGTTATCGCTTACGACAAAAAGAGCAATATAGCTTTGTTCTTTCAATCAGCGTCTAAAAAACAAAAAGCAGTTAAATTCCACCAACTCAAAAACTCGTCCCGCACTTGCCTGTCCTGAACAAGCTTGAAGGGATGCGGGATACAATCTAAAAACTCAAATTCCATTTTAGCGCGGAATTTTGACTCTATATCAATCTATATTTTTTTAGCGCGAGATTTTGCTCATCTGGCAAGGCCGAAGGTCTGCGATGAGCAAAGGCGTATTGTAATACGTCGAGCATCATCGACTGGCCGAGAACACAGCCAGGGGACAAAATTGCCGCTAAAAACCGGAGGCGTACTTGCAGATACATCGAGTACGTGCGGTCAAGCAAGAACAACGCAGTAATCGCTCAAAATAACCGCTAAAAACATTTTTTGGCCAAAAAGCGCTTGACTTCTGCAAAAAACTGCTTATAATACCTCCCAAAGTCGGAAGACGGAAGACTGACAACGGAGAACGGATGACAGAGAATGGAGGGCTGAGGCCGAATGACAGAGAACATATTAACAATCAACCGACAGAAGCGCGTCGGCGCACCTGTCGCGGCGTAGCTTACAGAGCGAAGCCGGAAGCCGACCGATAGAAGTATTCAGATCGTTTAGCCCCGGCACCTGTGGCTGGGGTTATTATAACTGAACTTATTGAGATCTCGGCGCGCCGGGGTTTCACGCGAGGTCTGTACGAACAACAACTTAACCAAAAAAGGAGGCCAAAAAATGTGTTCAAAACTCATCAAAAACCTCAATTCAGGACCCCAAAGCCAATGAAAAAGCTACCAATTACGAACTTTTTTATGCAAAACGAACCCAATCTTAACAATTAAAAAATGGATGTATCTGACGGATAAATAAGGACTTACTGTGATTTCGGCAAAACCAGATGTTAAGAAAACAAACCCAAACAAACCCAATTCGAACCCAAACGAACCCAATGTTAAAATGGGTAAAATGCCTGCACCTTATCACCCTGAAGGATGTTCAATAACGCCGTTCCTACGTGCCCAAAGGCACAAAACCCAATTATTCAGGCAAAGAAAAGACCGATATTTGGTTGACTGTTGTATGTGTTGTATTTACTATTTCGCTGGTCAGGTAAGAGTTTTTTATCAAATTGCAGATTCGCAAAGAGACTTAAAATGATTATCGCAACGTTTAATGTAAATTCACTGAGAACCCGCCTTGGAATAATCCTGGACTGGTTCGGTGCGAACCAGCCGGATGTACTTTGCGTTCAGGAGACGAAGGTACAGGACCATGATTTTCCAGTCGAGGCCTTCGCCCAATCGGGGTACGAATTTGTCTTCAGGGGCCAGAAAAAATATAACGGCGTTGCAATCTTCAGCAAAAGCCCGATTTCAGACGTCAGCTTCGGCCTTGCTGATGAGCCGAAGGACGAGGCCCGGCTGATAAAGGCCGTGATAAACGGCATCACAATCGTCAATACTTATATTCCACAGGGATACGACCGCGAGTCGGAAAAGTTCCAGTACAAGCTCCGGTGGTTTGCCCGATTAGCCGAATACTTCAAAAGACACTTCAAACCCAACGATTCTATTGTCTGGGCCGGGGATTTTAATATCGCACGCGAGCCGAAGGATGTTTACGACCCCGAAGGATTGTGGGGCCATGTCTGCTACTGCAGCGAAGTTCAAAACGCGCTTAATAAAATTATGGAGTGGGGTTTTGTTGATGTTTTTCGTCGGCATTGTAACCAGGCCGCGCAATATACGTTCTGGGACTACCGGGGAGGTGCGTTTCGGCAGAATATGGGATGGCGGCTGGATTATATCATGGCAACGAAGACCTTAGCTGCAAAATGCACAAACTGTTGGATAGATAAAAAGCCGCGCTCAGCCGATAAACCCAGCGACCATACTCCGCTTATTGCTCAATTTAAGGTGTAAGGTGCGGGCCTATCTAATCGACAATTTTGTAAACGGTATCGTGTTTTCTTACGTGCTCGGGCACCTTGACTCCGACTGAATCACCGGCTTTGGCCTCCCGGATGTCGGCATTGTCAATCTGCATTGATTCAACGGTCATTTCTAAATCGGTTGTGTGACCTTTGATGCGGATTTTATCACCGATTTTCAGACCCGCGGTTAATTCTATACCGGCAACTACCGGGTGAGCGTAGAAATCCGACACTTTTCCAATTTCTTCTTCAGCCATTTGCATAGCTCCATAAGACTCGGTTTTTTTGTTTTGAGATATATACCTTGAATTATATTATAATTAATCTTCTCATTGAAGTAAAAACTAAATCATGTCGTTTGAGTTATAATTATTACATACATGGGAGGTGACGATATTAGCACCTGATTTTCCACGAAGACAAAACACTTAAGCATTGTAGTGATAAAATCTACGTTAACGAGTTATTCTTTTATTCTCCAGAAGTATTCAAAGTTGACAAGTCTCCGTTGATTTTTTCAACCAGTGCAGGCAGTTGTGAAATTTGCTCGATTCGTTCAGTTCCGGCGGGTGTTTTTTTTCCGGCGTTTGTGTAGGCATTTTTCAGCACGGCATACATTCCCGCCCGCAAAGCGCCCTTGATGTCTTTATTGATACGGTCGCCTACGTACATAATATTGTCGGGCCGGGTCCCGAGCTGACGAGCGGCTTCAAGGAAAATGCGTTTGTCAGGCTTTCGGAAACCGAAGTCGCACGAATAAAGGCGGGTACGGAAAAAACGTATCAAACCTTCTTCCGCCAGGTGTCTGTCAAGTGCACTGGAGTTTACAAAGGTATTTGAGATTATTCCTAATGCCAGTCCTGCGCCGGTAAGTTTGTTTAGTGTATCTGCAAGATCTGGCTCGGTCCAGGAGCGTTGCCTCAAAGGCTCGTACCAAAGCCAGTTTAGCTCCTGCCACTGCCCGGGACTTAACTTGAAACCCTTTAACGTGCCGTATTTTTCGAGCAGTTTAAGGGAATCAAAATCTTTTCCGGTAATCAGGGATATATAATACCGGAGCCTGAGACCCAACATATTTCGCCAAAAGTATTTACGGAATCCCTCTACCGGCTGCTTCAGCTTCTTCAGAAAGGAATAAGAGCGTCTGCCGGCCTCTTTGAAGACAGTGCCTCTGTTAAACTTTCCGAAGTTGACTAATGTTTCGCCGAGGTCAAAGAGAATTGCTTCAATTTTTTTTTGCCCCAAGATATGTTACCTCAAAGGGGGTAAATCCTTTCCGAAAGCCTCATTTATCCAGGCGTTCATTTCCTCATCAGATATTGCCGAGACGCGGTCCGCGGCATACTCGGAATCAATCTTATCTTTTATAGCAACAACTCGCGGGTCGTGCTTTGCTATTTCGATTTGGTATCTTTCCTCTATATAGTGCTTGATTCCTGCAGCTCCTGTCTTATCCGTAATTGCGACCCCCACCGGACGATTTAGAAGTTTCCTGGTGTCGAAACAGTTGTAAATTTCTTCGTTTTTGAGCAGTCCGTCCGCGTGAATACCGGCACGGGTAACATTAAAGTTCATACCGACTAGCGGATAATTGGCCGGTATATTGAATCCTAACTCTCTGCTTGCATAATTTGCCAGTTCGGTGATTGCACCGTAGTTAATCCTGGCATCAGTACCTTTTATCTGTGCATGTTCCGCCACAAGAGCTTCGAGGGGTGGATTTCCGGTCCTCTCACCGACGCCGAAAATTGAGGTGTTTGCAGCGCAGCACCCGTAAAGCCATGCAGTTGCGGCGTTTACCTGTACCTTGTGCAGGTCGTTGTGGCCGTGCCATTCGAGCCATTCGGATGGTACACCGATTTTTCTAAGCCCATATATCAGCTTCGGTACGCTGCGCGGCAGGGCTGAACCTGGAAAGGGGATACCAAATCCCAAAGTATCGCACAAACGAATCTTCACCGGCAAATCGTACTGTTGGGCCAGTTTCATCAACTCTGCGGCGAAGGGCAGTACAAAACCTTCATAATCGGCCCGGGTAATATCCTCGAAGTGGCAGCGGGGAATAATGTTACTGTCAAGAGCGGTCTTTACGACATCGAGATAACCTGCCAGAGCCTGGCTGCGGGTTTTCCGAAGCTTGAGGAATATATGGTAGTCGCTTGCGGAGGTCAGAATCCCGGTCTCGGCCAGCCCCATATCTGCAACGAGCTTGAAATCGGCTGCCACCGCCCGAATCCATCCGGTAATCTGAGGAAACTCATATCCCCGCTCTTTACACAGCTCGACAGCCTTTCGGTCACGCTTCGAGTAAAGAAAAAACTCACACTGACGAATCAGGCCCGTTCCAGCATCGATTTGATGAAGAAAGTCATATATTTTAAGTATCTGTTCTGGCGTATAAGGCGGTCTTGCCTGCTGACCGTCTCTGAATGTAGTGTCAGTTATCCATATGCTGTCCGGAATTTCAAAGGGGACTACACTGCCGTCGAATATGACTCTGGGAAACTCGGTGTATGGAAAAGTCTCACGATAAAGGTTCGGCCTTTGGACGTCCTGTAATTTCATGTCTTCGTTTGTCATAGTTATTCTCCAAGTCTTTATTTTGTCGATACTTATTAAACATAGCACACACTTGCGACCTCATTGCCAATAAGCGAATCATTTTGCCGGAGCAGGCCGGTCGTGTCTTCTTTTGTCACAGTAGCCGAGGTGGGAGTCGAACCCACACGCCCATTCGGGCAGGGGATTTTAAGTCCCCAGCGTCTGCCATTCCGCCACTCGGCCGGTCATTGCAACTCTTTTTGAATTAAGAACTTAACAGCAGTGCCGTTTTTTTGCCCTTTTATATTTCTGTATTTTGTAGGCCGTTGGTTCATCTCAACAGGCCGATTCATTTTATAATTCATCCGCCCCTACGAGGATATAGCGCCGGGTTTCGGGTTGGGCTGTAGCGTTATTATACGGATATGGCGCGGTTTTGCAAACTTATTTCCTGGACTTGTAATTACATACTATCAGAGAAGTTACAGGCAGAGGTACACCTGTTGGCAGCGGAAATTCGATGCGCCGCACAGAAATCGGATGGTCAACCTTTGAGAAGATAATTCTGGGATGGTATCTATTTATGATTGCCGATTTTGGTTGTTAAGAGCTTGTTGTTTTGCCGGATTTTTGGTGTTTTGTTTCAACTGAAAGGCTACTTTCTCGAACACCTGTTTTACCGTAACATTTTCAATTGCATGTTTTGGGTTTGAGCTTTCAATTTCGCTGCCCCTGCTTTTAGGGTCTATCGCGGCAACTGCTTCTTCTCTGCCATAAGGGCTTATTCTTGCCGGATTTGTAGCTCCGAAGATGATAACAATCGGTACACCAAGTGCTGCAGCAATGTGGCCGGGACCTGTATCGTTGCTTACAACGACTTTTGCACCGTTGATTAGTGCAATCAGTTGGGGTATATCTGTCAAGCCGGCGAAATCGGCGATTTTGACGTTCGATTCTGACTGGAGGGTATGTATGAGGGCTTTTTCGGTTTTTTTTCCGACTGCTATTATCGACAGGCCAAACTGTGAAGTGATTTTATCGGCGAGAGCGGCGAAATTTTGCACAGGCCAACATTTGCAAAAGTGGGCCGAGCTTGGGACAAAAACGGCATATCTGTCTGGATTTATATTTTGTTCCAACAAAAGAGCGTTAATTCCGTCAACAGCCTTTTTGTTCGGTTTAAGATTAAACCGGTAAGATTTGGCTGAAGCTCCGGCGGCGGAGACGATTTTTTGATAACAGTCGATTATATGTGGGCGGTTGTAGTCCCGTTCGACTTTGTGTGTATAGAACAGGGCAGCGAATTCTCTTGCATCCTTCATGCCGAACCGCTTTTTGCAACCTGTCAGCCAGGCAAATAAGGCTGTCCTGAAGAGTCCCTGGAGGTCTATGACAAGGTCGAAATCGGCACTTTGAAGCTGACGAATCAGCCGTAGCAAAGCGGCAAAAGCTTTCGGATTGTACCACCATTTACCCAGGAGTTTGCGGTCGAAGATGATTATGTCGTCGATGCCGCCAACACCGGCCAGCAGCGGTGCATATTCTGAACGAATGAACCATGATATTTCGGCATCTGGAAGGCTTTTTCTCAGCGATGCTAATGCAGGCAAGGCCAGGACGATGTCGCCGAGAGCGGACGGCTTGATTATCAAAATTCTTTTTGTAGTCCGGGTTTTATTTTCTGCTGAAACTTTTGATATGGGGGATTTCATAGCGGACTTTGCCAGTGTCAGGAGTCTTGCAGCGACCGCTTGGTGTTTTAGAGACCTAAAGACTCGGCGGCGTTTTTTATAATCAAGCCCGGTAAGGTTGCTGTATATGTAGAAAGTGCGGAGATAATCTGAGGTGCTGACCGACCGGTTCCATAATAGCGTAGAGGCGATTTTGCTTAGGCAGCGAAACCTTTGTCTCTGGCGTCTGAGGCCGTAAGGTTTTATTCCGTCCATATCAACCAGGGCAAGCTTGTATCGAGCTTTTTGTGTCTTTTGGACGAGGAAATTGTTTGCCTTTGCGTCCCGATGCCATAATGAGGCCTTGTGTAAAGAGGCGAAAAGGGCGGCGATCTGGTAGCTTAAGTCTTTTTTGAGTGCTGAGCCGTTTTTTTCAAGAAAGCGGGCATTGTCTCTGATGAAGGTGTACAGGTCTCCGGGGCCGGAGATATATTCTGAGATGTAGATGCTTTTTTTTGCAAATGGTCCGGACTTTTTCCATATTGCCGCAAGGGGCCGAGCTACGGGTAAATTTTTACGGTATAGTTTCTGAGCGGTTCTAAAATTTCGGATAGCTCTTGGTGCAAGCAGCGAACGCATGAGGTTCAGTGGACTGGAGTGTAGTTGTTGAAACTTTACGACGACATCGAGGGTTTTGCCACAAATCCGAAGTTTTTTAACCGATACGATAAATTTTTCGCCGGCTTTAATAATTTCGCCGTTTTGATATAGCGAATCCGGTTGGGCCAGACATTTTTCCCAGTCTTTTGCCGTAAAGCTGTGGCCGTCCGAATCCGACAGCGCCACCCGTGCTCTCCAGCCGGGAGCAGGTTTTATGGACGCGGTTTCAAGGATGTCCGGTTCTACGTATTGATTTTTGCTTTCGTTTGCCATCGGGCAGTTATTATACGCCAAAGGAGCGTTTTCAGCAAACCGGTGCGGAAGGATTTTAATCTGTAATCAAAAATGACGAATTACCCTTTACCAATTACGATATATCTGTTACTATTTGGGCCTGGTGTCCGGGACCGGCAGGGCTGAATGATTTTTATGCTGTAAGTTCCGCTGAGGGGGCGGTGTTTTATGGCCAAAAAGGGCGAATATGTTTACGAGTGGCCCAGGCCGATGGTAACGGTCGATGCGGTGGTGTTTTTGGAGGGGACCAGGCCGAAGTTGCTGCTGATAAAGCGAGGGAAAGAACCATTCAAAGGCAAATGGGCGTTTCCGGGGGGTTTTGTGGAGATGGAGGAAGAGCTTGAAGACGCCGTTAGAAGGGAGTTAGCCGAAGAGACGGGTTTGGCGGGCGTTAAGTTAGAGCAGATGCACACCTTCGGCTCCTGCGGGAGGGACCCGCGCGGTCGTCAGATTTCCATAGCGTTTACAGGTGCAGTGCGTGCTGAGCAGGCAAGTTTAAGGCCCGGGGACGATGCTGCAGACGCCGCCTGGTTCGATATAGACCAACTACCGGACATGGCGTTCGACCATAACGAAATAGCAAAAATGGCAATAGAAAAGTTGCGTAGTCGTTAGTGTACCGGCAAATATCTCTCTGTGTTTATTATCAGGAGAAAAACATGTGCGAAAAAATTATCACAAGTTCATTGACGGTTTTTGTGGGATTGTTTCTTTCGGGTTGTCAGTCGGGTAGGTTGTGGGCGCCGGAGCCTGGTGTGGGTGTATCGCCGCTTGATGAGCTGCCGGTGTATATAAGTCGCCTGACGCACTTCGGGCAGCGTGCGGACTGGTCGCATGACGGCAAGAGGATACTTTTTATCGAAAAGACGTTCGGGGATGTGTATGAAATCGACCTTGAGACGAAGATTATCAGGCCGATGACGCATCATTATTTTCACGAAGGTTATACGCGGGCTCTGTATCTGAGTAACGGTGATATATTGCTGTCAGGTGCTCGCTGGTTCAATGCGAGCGACCCTTGGCCGAGCAGGGACGAGGTTAATGCCGAATTGTGGGTGTTGAAGAAGGACCTGTCTTGTGCACCAACGCCTCTGGGTGAGCATTGCTCTGAAGGGCCCGCCGTATCTCGCTGGCGGATGACGATAGCATGGACGAGGGACAATGCCTTTTATACAGGCGATATTGTTTACAAAAGCGGCGAGGCGAGGCTGGTCCAAAAGAAAAAGATTCTGGATGCTCGTGATTTGCCGTTCGACTGTGACCTTGAGACTCAGAATTTTCGGGGGCCGGATGAAAAAGAGCTGATTTTCAGTGCATACGGCTATCAAGGCTCGGAAGTGATGGGCGTCGATATTGAAACGGGCAGGGTGACCAACTACTCGCTGGCTCCGGAGCAATACGATGAGCCGGAGGGCATCTTCCCGGAGGGCAAATATACGACTGTCGAATGCGACAGACATAGCCGCAGAGGCACGGATTATATCGACATCTACAAACTGGACCTTGACGGGAGCGGAAACAGCGAGAGGCTGACGTTTTTCAACGAATATTCGGGTTACAAGGCCACGAATCCCGTGGTGAGCGATGACGGCAGATTTATGGCATTTCAATTTGCCAGAAAGGGTGACCCTGCCGGTGTGGGCAGAGGGATATTGCTTTTTGACCTTTCTATGTATGAGAAATTGCAACGTGCTGGTGGCGGATAGCCGATAAAGACGGATAAGTAACTGCTTGACAGACGGGGATTTGGGCGATATATTAAGCCCATATTCATTTTTTACCCGACCGATAGCGATGGTGTGATAATCAGGATTGCATGGAGGTATTATGGACGAGACATTGGAAGAAAAACGAAAATTGCCTCATTGGCGCAGGATACTATTTTGGTTTGTAATTGCAGCAATGGTGTTGCTTGCCGGCGTGATGCTTGGCAGCTATGAAATGGGAAGGCGTTTAGGCTCCGAAATAGTCAAAATCAGCGAATCAGGCGAGCCATTAACATTTTCCGGGGTGGCAAATGCGAATAGTGCCCAAATTTTGGCTAATGAAGATGCGGGTGTCTATTATGTTGAGGCCCTTGGCAACATAGGTCCGGCCAGCCTGCCGAATCTGACTCGCATTCACAGTTTCTATCGACAAAATATGGCCTCTCTGCCGGCCAAGCAGTTCCCGAGCGACCTGCGTGATTCTGTGTCTCAAAACCTGTCAGCCGTGGCCGGGATATTTGAAAAGCTCGACAAAGCAGCCGGTTTGCCTCTGAGCCGGTTTGACATAGGTATAATAAATGGTGTGGAAGTATTCGGAACACGTATTCAGAGAATGAAAACGGTTGTTCTGTTGTTATCTTTGCGGACATTGGACCTGATATTGCAGGGGCGGGATGATGATGCGGCGAATTCGGTGTTTAGCCTGCTCAAAATGTTGCGCATATTTGATTTCCACCCGACCCTGGTAGTGTATTCGGTTAAGGCCGGTTTCCTGGGTTTGGCATGTGAAGACATCCGGTTGTTACTGGAACGAGGCAACGCGTCGGCTGAATTGCTGTCTAAGCTTGAAAAAACGCTGTCGGAGGTAGTTGGAGCTGATGTTCTGGAAAAAGTGTTTCTGGCCGAGCGTGTGTATCAGACCGAGATTGGAAGGAATCTGGTGCCTAAAAAGATTGCTTCACGTTTTCTTGAGGACCCAGCCCCGGATATACCTGAACGGTTAGGGCTGCCCGGTTCTTTCGTAGGTCGGCTTCGCCTTCGCCAAAAAGCCGGGCACTATTTTCGCGATATGGCCCGGATAGTAACCGCTTCCCGTCGCCCCTGGCCTGGTCCGTTGGAAGAGATATTTGACAGGATGTACAAGTCCACTAAAAAGCCGGGTAAGCTGGTAACAAGCATGGCTTTGTTTACGCGCCTGACAGCCGAACTGTTAGTGGCGGTGCGGTGTACCAAACTCGCTGTTGCTACTGAGCTTTATCGCGGCCACGAGGGCGAGGGCCAATTGCCCGATACACTTGATGCTCTTGTTCCAGCTTACTTTGACCAGGTTCCTTTGGATACGTTTACCGGAGAGCAACTTCTATACAGCCGGGATGAAGAAAGTTACATCATTTACAGCACAGGTACTAATCGTGTTGATGACGGGGGCTCTATAAGACCCGAAGAAGGCGAGAAAGCTCCGTTAGACCGGGGGCTTCGGATTCGCCTGGAAGTGGTTAAATAATACGGCTTATAAAAGTCTTTACGCCTGGCAGAAAGAGGTTTGACTTTGATGGAGGAGAAATAGAGGTTTTTAAGCGCGCGTTTCTCAGCTGCTTTATCCGGCATTTCTCACGAAGTCATTGAAAAAAGCTACAGAATTCATCAACTAATATCAACTTCAGTTAATTCGGACCGATTACTCTCTGCGTCATCCCGAACCCGTTCGGTTATGCTCCTTCGGCAAAGCGAAGGAAAGGTCGGGGCGGTATGACAAAAGCGCCGGGCACAGAAGCCGTGCCGCGCGATAGTATCAACACAAGCCGGGCCGTGCGAGAATTTCAACAGAAGCCGAGCCGCGCAAGCGGCCGAATTAAAGGGTAATGTAACAATATTGTGCTTGAGGAGGCGCAAGCGGCCGAATTAAAGGGTGGAATAATAAGATTATCTTTCGGGCGGCTTGCGCCGCCGCGCTTCTGTTTTTTTGGTGATTCTATTGTCATGCCGGGCTTGCCTGCCCTCCGTAGCCTTGTGCGAAGGCCGTTTCCGGCAACCAGAAAAACTGGATACCGGCTCGGAGGCCGGTATGACAAAAGCGCCGGGCACAGAAGCCGTGCCGCGCGATAGTATCAACACAAGCCGGGCCGTGCGAGAATTTCAACAGAAGCCGAGCCGCGCAAGCGGC
>DUZQ01000094.1 GCA_013349435.1 Planctomycetota bacterium
CACGGCACGGTAACGTATAACGGCGACGGCACTTTCACATATACACCCACAGTCGATTACAACGGCTCCGACAGCTTTACATACACCATCAGCGACGGCAACGGCGGCACCGATACAGCCACCGTTACTGTAACTATAAACGGTATTCCGGACAATCCGGTCGCAGTCGATGATTCGGCCCTCACAGATGAGGATACAGCCGTAACAACCGGCAACGTTCTGGCAAACGACACCGACGCCGATGGCGACACATTAACCGTAACCGGCTTTACACAGACGGGGCACGGCACGGTAACGTATAACGGCGACGGCACTTTCACATATACACCCACAGTCGATTACAACGGCTCCGACAGCTTTACATACACTGTTAGCGACGGCAACGGCGGCACCGATACAGCCACCGTTACTGTAACTATAAACGGTATTCCGGACAATCCGGTCGCAGCCGATGATTCGGCCCTCACAGATGAGGATACAGTCGTAACAACCGGCAATGTTCTTATAAACGACAACGACGCCGACGGCGACACATTAACCGTTACCGTCTTTACAAAACCGGCCAACGGTACGGTGGTGTATAATGGGGATGGTACTTTCACATATACACCCACAGCCGATTACAACGGCTCCGACAGCTTTACATACACCATCAGCGACGGCAACGGTGGCACCGACACCGCAACAATACAGATTGAAGTAACGCCTGTTAACGACCCTCCGGATGTCTCGGCCATTCCGGACACTCTGCAGAAATACGAGGATGAGTCTATATTACCCCGGGAAATTGAGCTTGCCACAGATCCAGACACTGGTGATACATTAACTTACACCTATACACCCGACCTGGCGGCGACCGATTATATACTGCACGTAGATGTCTCGGATGGAACAGTAATTGTCGGAAAAGATATTACTATTATTGTAATCCCCGTTCCGCCCACGGTTATATCGGCCACAGCCGCCAAATTCGCTGTTGAGGTGGTCTTCAGCGAGGAATTGGAGCAGTCATCTGCCGAAAACACCAACAATTATGCGCTGAGCAGCGGCGTTTTGGTAAATGCTGCATTACTTAACGCCGAAAACGACAACGTTACACTATATACCACAGCCCATGCAGAGAATATCATTTACACCTTAACTATTACCGGTGTCAAGGACCTCGCCGGCAATCCCATACTCGAATCTGACGTCGAGTACACCTATGACTCCGGGCTGGTAGGACTTTGGAACTTTAATACAGACGGCGGAAATACGGCCCAGGATACATCCGGTTACGATAACACTGCAACCTTGTTAAACGGACCCGTATGGACTGAACAAGGCGATATTGTCTTTGACGGTATCGACGATGCGGTCGAGATCCCAACAAACTACTGGAGCCTCGACGGTGGTACGATCGCTTTGTGGGCTTATCCGGAGGACCTGGCCGGCACTCACTACCTGTTCGGCCATACCACAGGCTCCGGTAAAGATAAAATTCAGCTTTACACCCTCGACCAGAACCTGAATCTTACCCTCGGCACCTCCGGCGAGACGAACATCAATAACCTGAATTCGCAGACCTGGCACCACATCGCCCTGACCTGGGATACAACAAACTATGTGGTTTATGTAGATGGAATTGAAAAGGCAAGCGGCCCCTACACCGGGCTGACCGCTCTGAGTGAATTTGCGGATATCGGCAACAGCGGCGCTCTAACATACGAAAACGCCTTTGCCGGTCATATTGACGACGCCAGAATCTACTATCGGGCCTTAACACCGGATGAAGTTATCAACGTTTACCTGATGTCGGATGAATCCGTCAGAGAGAATAAGGCTTTAGCCTTTGACGTAATCGCTGCTTATCCCGACGGCACAGGCCTGACGTATGAAATTAACCAGTCGCCGGACGGCGCAACATTCCAAGACGGAACCTTCTCCTGGAATCCATGGTACGACCAGGCGGGAATATACGACTTAATTTTCGTGCCAACCGACCAGCAGCAGCCACAGTATTCTCAGTCGGTTACGGTGGTCGTGGATGATGTCCAATTGGCCAACTGGTACCAAACATGGCTTGAGCATCTCGGATTGCTATAAAGAATCCAACAAATAAAGCCCACAGGCTTTTGAAGCAGCGACCGGAGAATTAATTCGTTGTTACAAATCTTTCGGGAAGGGAGATTTCGGCAAACAAATCCCTGCTAAACGCAAATAATACAATAACACAATAGCAGAAATTTCTTTACACGAGGGGGGTGTATGATGAAAAGGCTGACTGTTGTGCCGCCACTGCCGCTTTTGCTTACGACCGTTTTTGGGATAAGCTCGGCGGCGTTTGCAAGGCAGATTAACGCCGGACAAAGTTACACATGGGGCATCAGCAACACGAACTTAAAAATTACCGAAGGCTCAATCATAACCGAGGCGGTCCTGACAATTCACGGCGTTACCAACATCAACGAAAACGAAAATGACTCTCTCCATATCCGGCTTTTGGACAACATACCTTTGGGTTTTGCAGCCTCGGACGGCACCGAAGATAATAACTTTGAAAACCAGGGCTTGCTTCTTGAGCCGGTTTATTATGACTTTGTCCCCGGCTCCGAAGACCTGGTTTATGGGTTCAGCGATTTGAATGACGAATCTTCCGCATTATGGAATATCTTCAATCGCAACGAACCGGGCATGGCCGGTTATTCCTCGACGCTTCTGCAACTAATCGACTACGCCGGCAACGGTACAGGTTTCGGTTTCGGCTTCGACCCGATTGGTATCAGCTCGTACAGCTTTGAAGAAATTACTTTGGAACTGACGGTCGAGTCCTTCGGCGTCCAGGCCGACCGGTATATCATAACTTTCACAACAAACTTATCTTTGATAGAACCAATCGGCGATAAAATCGTCGATGAGAAAGAAACGCTGACTTTCGAGGTTATCGCAACCGGCCCCGACGGCGAACCGATAGCGTGTTGGGCCGAAAATCTCCCAGGGGATGCAACCTTTGACGGTAACATCTTTAACTGGAGGCCCTGGTACGGCGATGCGGGCAGCTATGATGTAACCTTTGTTGCATCGGATGGATTCTGCCAGGATTCCCAAACAATCAACATAACGGTAAATCCCGTCAAATTAGCCAGTTGGTACGAGCGGTGGTTCATGCATCTCGACTCGTTCTAATCGATAAGGTACAATAAAAGGGGGCAAGTTGCACCTGCCCCTTTGTTTTGCCTTTTCCGCAGGGCACACGTAAGAAAAGGGCTTCGGAACAAATCCGAAGCCCTTTATAGTTACAGCTTAGTGTATGAAACTTAAGGTGTCAATCAAGCGTTACTCTTCTTCTTCTTCGGGGAATAAGTTCCATAACTTGTCGCACACTTCGTCGTCATCATACGGTTGCGTACAGGCCAGCCACTGGTCGTAATACTGAGCAAAGTCATACAGATCCACGACACAGTCGAAGTTGACGTCGAGGGGCTGGTAACCCCAGGCGCCGCATTCATTGTCCTGAACGTCAAACAGGGTATTCTGCGGTTCAAGTTCACCGTCTTCTTCTTCGACAGACTTGTACCGTAAGTCATCGCTTACAGTGTCAAAGTATATCCAACCGGGAACCCACTCTAACCCGTCATCAACCAATTCGTCATCGTCAATGGCCTTGAAAGTAATCGTCTGGGCAACGTTGTAGTTGCCGGGTGTGAATAACAGATTGTTCGGGTCGGTCCAATCCTCGAAATTCGGGTCAATGACAACCATATCAAAGAGTAAATCAAATTCCGAATCGATTCCTGCACGGACCTCAACATTGCTGGTCGGCAGGTGTGAGAGAGTAACATTGGCAACCACAGGCACGCCGGGATTATTCTCAGACAATGTTCCCCTGAGCGGCTTGCACGGGTCGGCAGGCAGAATCGAAATGTACGGTATGTCATTGTCAACCACGATAATACCCTTGGTCTTTGTCACCGGCTCACAGGGGTCGGAACCGAAGTTGGGGTCGTCGATGTCGATTGTTACCGTAAGCAGCATATTGCCGCTTTCCTGACCTTCTCTATAAATGTCCTGGGTAGCCGAGATGGTAACATCCTGGAAGACGTTGTAGTTAGCCTGTGTGAAGGTCAACTCAATGTTTCCGTTGGGATCCGGGGGTACAGGATTGGTAATGCTGAAATCGGCGTTGCCTACATTTTCCTGGTTCGGATCCGGGTCGATTAAAACCTTGCAGTTGAAGTTGGGATATGTCGGATCACCGGGTCTCCAGGCAAGCTTGACCTTGAGAGTACCGCTGGTCGGACCCATCGGAGGCGGACCACCGGCATCCTGCGGCTCGTAGATAGGGATATCAACGGTTTCCAGGATTAGCGGAGCCTTTTGAGGATTGGCAATTAATATACAATCGTTTTCAGGGATATCACTTCCGTCAGCTTCATTAAACCAGATGTAGTTGCAGTACACCTCTTCGAGGTAGAAGTCCTCTGCGCCAAAGTCGATCATGCCGATGATGGCGGTGGCGTGTGTAGCATCAAAAAGGTCCGGAAAATAATCTTCGAATACACCATCTTCTGTGGCGAAGTCGAACACCCAGTAGCTCTGGAACCAGCCGTCGCCGAGGTCCTCTGTTAAGGTCGGCTCTGGAAATTCATATCCACCGAGGTATCCTTCATCACCTGCTGGGAAGTATTGCTGGTAACCCTCGGGGCAGCCGGGCCATTCTACATCCGCCATATTCCAGATTTCAAGGCCCATACCGATAAGTGAATCATCACTTGCTGTGCAGGGATCGACGGTATGGACGACCTCGAAATACTCCCTCAGGTATTGCTTGTCGCCGCGTTCAGGTATGGGGTTATTGAGGCTGTCCTCTTCATCGATATAATAGGTTCCCGCTGACCATGTCCAAACCGGGCCGTTGTCCGCGTAGCGGGTTCCAAACAGGGGGTTCGGAAGGTCCGGGTCGAAATAATAAGCCGGGTCAGCCACATCGCTTGTGGGATTACAACCATCTTCTGTGAACTCCCACAGAACCTGGCCGCTGTTTGCACAGCCGGCAAATCCCGGTGAGTGAGGCTCATGCTTTAACGCCACGGCCGGGGCTGCAATCGCAAATACCATTACAAACATTATCAATTTTTTCATAATTAAATCCTCCATTCTTTTTATTGTTTAAGTTATAGTCATAAACTCCTTAGCCAATGCAAGCTGACCTTTACTCTTCCGGTGGTTTTGCGCAACCCGTGCCTTGTGGGTCGGTACATTTGAGCCACTGCTTGGCCATTCTGATTACGTCATAGATGTCCACGTAACAATCCGGGTCATCCTCAGCCCAGTTGGGGTCAGTGATATAGTGAGAGTTACTGACGTCCATAGGCAGAATACCGTAGGCGCCGCATTCGTTGTCTTCGATGTCGAAAGTAACTGTTCGCTCGAGTGCGACATCAATCAGAGGACTACACGGATCTTCCGGATCCTCTAATTCCTGCCACTGGTAACGGGGATCACCACCGCCGTCTATAACGGTAACTACGAGGGTGGCTTGATAATCCTCGTCGCCGTCAGCGACGGCATCTATGGCTTGCAGATCCTGATCGTCGTTGCCCCATACCTTGATGGACTGCGTTACATTGTAGTTAGCCGCGGTGAATATTATACCGTTCGGGTCGTCGGTCTCTGCGAAAGGCAGAGTTGGATCCGTCAGAGGCGGATTGTCACCTTCCACCGCCGCCTGAAGCTTGACAGAAGTAGGCTGACACGGATCCCCATCGACCAGCGGCGGAACCTGCAGCGTAATGCCGATTTTCCGCCATCTGTCATACGGGCTGCCGAAGAACCATCTGGGCTCTTCCCATATCTGGACGGGACCAGTTACAGGATACTTCGGGGTATCTTTCTCCGCAGGGGTGTACGTGAACAAGATGTCGGCCTGGTCGTTGTCCCATACCTGAGCCTCGACAAGCTTGACCCAGGGATTGCCCTCTAAATCGCCATTGAGGTTAGGTTCTGCGACCGTCGATGTTATCGTAACACCTATGTTGTTAATTTCAATCAATTCCGGCGGTTCCGCGACGGTATCATCGAGAGCCTTGAACAGAATTGTCTGCGGCTGATTCCAGTTGGTGTTATCGAAAGTCAGAGTAATCTGGTTGTCGGCACCCTGGCCTGCAAGGAGCTGAATATCCTTTTCGCCTTCAGCGCTTGCGCCCCAGCCACCGAAACCACCATTGGGGTCAATCGTAACGGTTATGGTGTAGGGAGTACCCTGATTGGCCGGTCCCTGACCTAACGGCGGGAACTTCAAAGAAACATCGAAGTCGCCCATGGTCTCACCTGTCTCATAAACTAGTGTCGTGTTGGGGTCAACCAGGAGAGGATTCGCCGGGCCGTAGCATGAAACACCATTGTTCTTGGCTTCGGTTACACCTGCCAGGTCGAGTGCTGCGGCGTAAACACCGACGTCTTTCAAAAGACCAGTGTAGGGAGATGCTTCGAGGTCACCTGTGTGATCCGGGTTAAAAGAATCTCCAAATGAGAAGGTTGAGTTGGCAGCTGAGCAGTCAAAATTGTAAGGATTTGCAAAATCATCGTTAACGTCTTCTGCGCCATCAATATATATGGTAACGTTATCGTTTCCTTCATAAACGACCGCACAGTGGTGCCACTCGCCGTCATTGAGTCCTTCAGTTGTTGTTCCGACTGCACTGTTGTACCAGAGATCCGCAACTACCGCACCTACTGCATCAATCCATATGCCAACGGCGAAATCCTCACCAAGACCGACTTCCGCTGAGGCGGCTGCAGCAATCATTTGTTCGACCCCGGTCGTTTTAAACCAAAATACGATGCTCCAGGGGGTATCATCAAATATGCAAGTATCAATTCCGTTCTTTGCTGCACTTGCACCGTCTAATGACAACGAACTGCCGCCTGATGATCCTGAAGCGGGTGAATCGTAACTGTATGCCAAAGTACCCTTAAACATTTCAGCTGTGTATCCATTGCCGCTACAGTCGTCTAACAGCTCATCAAGGCTGTGAAAAACGACAGGATCGGCCGCCATGGCAGCGGTGGCCATACATAACATCATTACCATAACAAACATTATCAATTTTTTCATAATTAAATCCTCCATTTGCCTGTACGATTCCATTAAATTTTGCGCTCTCCTTTTGCGTTCTTTACAGGCTTCAAACAGCTTGGAGAGCACTTGCCCCTTTATGAAGGGGCATACACAATCATTCTTTTTCTTGTTGTTCCTGCTCTGATTAGCTTACAAATAAATTAAGTGCTAATGATTAGTGGTTATATTTTTCCTTCGCAAACCTCCTTTCTTTGAAAAAACAGTGAATGGTTCATTTTGTGTGATATTTATTATTTTATATAAGGCGCAAACGTTGCGCACAATAAAACTTCGGGCCGGTACATTTACCAGGCTCAAAGACGCTGCAAACACTCCTCCGGGAAATTGCATAGTGCCTAATCCTTTTGTATTCCAGTACTTTGCAAGCTACAGAACTACAGGTGTTAATATACCCTTTTTACTCTTGCTTTGTCAAGAAAAAAGTAGCAATTTTTTTTAGAAAGTGATTCGGCGAGATTGAAATTTGGTACATTCACTCACCTTTGGCTGCATCAGCACCCGCGAGCAACTAAGCTGAAAGTGGTGGCAATCTTTGTTTTTCTCGGTGTTTTGGGTTTGAAAATAGCTCCTAAAGGCGCCGGTTAGTTAGGTCGAAAAGGGTCAGGGGAGTGTCTTATTTGGGAATTAGGCAGGAGCAGTTAATTTGGGTAAAGCTCGGAAAATGCGGCCCTGGCAGGTCATCCGCAAGCTCAGAAAATCAACCAATGAGCAGGCAAGAAAGATTGATATCCTGTGCAATGATATAATCAGTGCCCACGGCGACTTTTCGTGTCAGTTGGCCAATCTTGGTTTCGTTGTACAGTTGTATGAGTCTCTTTTGTCCCAGAACGATACATCGGGGGTATTGACAACATCAGCGGAGTTTATCCGGGACGGGATCGGCGATTGCAACGTCGCGGTTTATCTGGCAGACAGCGCAGGCTTTGAACTACACCTGACCGATGAAGAGGCGTACATTGATATTGACCTGGCCCGACTGGAGAGCTACTTTACCCGCGAAGTGGCGGATGGTATTTGCCGGAGCAACAGGGTGTGCTTGCTGGAGGATATGTTCGAGATGGGTCTTGTGGGCAATTTGAGCGAGTTGAGCAGGATTTGTGCGGCGGCGGTTCCGTTGGGTCGCTGGGGCGAGGCGGTGGGATTTATATTGTTGTACCGTCGGTCGGAGAGCGGATTCAGTCGTGCCGAACTTGAAAGGGTGGTGGGGATAACACCGGGTCTGTGCCGGGCGATAAAGGCCTGCCGGGCTCGGGGCGCCCATCAGGGGCCTTAGATTCACAACAGTGTCAAAATCTTATCCGGTCGGGGGCTAACCTTCAGCGATTTCCATATCTACGCATTCGGGACAGGTGGTTTCGGTTTTATTATCAAATTTTTAGTTGCAATTTGGGCAATAGGTGTTTACATTACCAGTATTATCATTAATAGCATAGTATGAAGGCAATATGTTTTATTGTGCTCAGTTAGAAACCGAATCGCTCATTTTTGCCGCAGGAATGCTGCTGGATTCTGCCCGGCAGCAGATATTTCCTGCAGCGTGGCTGCTGTTTAGCCCGGTCAGAGTCATACTGCTGGTCGTTTGGGTTTACTTCTGCGTGTATTCGGTATTGCGTGTAGAGGGCAGCAATCTGATACCGGTCCGTCACAAGGCCAAAGCGAATATTCTCGCGCTTCTGACCGGCCCTTTTTTCCTGTTTGTATTGTTCGTTGCCGATGTGACAATAAAGCTGCAGGAAGGCATAATCAGACCAGGCAATATTCTAAAAGGGATATTCGGTGATACCTTCAAGCGTCGCAGGGCGCGTTATAAAGCTGAAAAGGGGATAGAGCTTCTGGATTCAGCGGGCAGGAGCTTTGCCGAGGTTTATAGTTCACAGGGCAGAGATCAAAAGACAACGAGCGAGATACTCAGCTTAACAGAAAGTATAATCCTTGACGGTATAAGAGACAGGGCAAGCGACATTCTTTTAGACCCGAAGAGCCGGTCCGTATTTACCGTGAGATTCAGAATAGACGGTGTTTTGAGCACGGTAAGTCAGATGGAGGCCGACAAGGCTGGGACGATAGTAAACAGTATCAAGGCAATTTCGAATATGGATATTGCGGAAAGACGGCGTCCGCAGGATGGCTCGTTTATGGCCAGGATACCGGAAGGGGATGTTTACTTCAGGGTTGCAAGTGCAGGTGTTCTCGGCGGTGAGAAACTGTCCATAAGGATTCTGAACCAAAGTGCAGGGCTGTTGAGGCTTGATGAGATTGGGCTGTCGGCTCAGTCACAAAGGCTGGTTCTTGATAATATCAGCAGAGCATCAGGAATGATAGTGGTATGCGGGCCGACCGGAAGCGGCAAGACGACTTCTTTGTATGCGATGCTCAGCGAGGTTGATTTCTACGAGCGCAATGTAGTTACTGTTGAGGACCCGATTGAATACGTGCTGCCAAGCGCAAGCCAGATCGAGGTGAATGTCAAGGCGAACATAACGTTTGCCAACGCCCTGCGAAATATCCTAAGACAGGACCCGGACGTGATATGTGTCGGAGAGATTCGGGACGTCGAGACGGCGGATATGGCGCTTCAGGCGTCACAGACCGGACATCTGGTCCTGGCGACCCTGCACAGCAGCAGTAACCTGGCAGCGCTTGTTCGGTTGATGGACCTTGGAGTAAGACCGTTGCTTTTGGCGTCGGGTCTGGATGTGATTATCTCACAAAGATTAGTACGCAGACTCTGTGAGCACTGCAAAAGGCCGGCCGGCCTTACTGAGACACAGATTGCCAATTTTGAGAGAAAGAAGATAGACTACCGGACTATAATGGAGGCTAATGGATGTAAAAGGTGTCGGGGTACGGGTTTTGTCGGCAGGACCGCGATTATGGATGTAATGCGTCTTGATGAGGACGTCAAAGCAAACCTGGCAAATGAAAGGCTCTCCTTGGGAAGCATGAAACAGCGTGGGGACAAAGAGAGCATGTCTGCTTTGAGGAAAGAAGGATTGAGAAAGGTATTGGCGGGTATAACAACAATTGAAGAGGTGCAAAGAGTAACTTCAAAGCTGGGGTAACCGGTTATGATATTCATTTTGGCTGTGATTGTTGGTGTGGTTTTTGCTGTAATCGGCATAAGGAACGGTTTTTTCGGGACGTGGCTTTTGCTATTTAACATTTTGGTTTCGATATATGTTGGCGTGATGCTTAGCCCGACTCTGGCGGCGGTAAGGCCGGACATGGAACAGAACTATTACTATTTGGCTGGGTTTGTTGGGGTAACTACGGTTATGATATTTATCGTTCTGGAGACGGTTGCGGTTATTTTTTTCGGAGAACTGGGCGACTGTTTTTGTCCGAAGCTCTTTGATACCGCAGGCGCCGGGGTACTCGGTTTTTTGGCGGGATTTTGCATCTTAAGCTTTGTGTACTTTATTGTGTGTATAATGCCGTTCTCTCAGAAACCTTTTATGAGAGGAGTGTTTGGAGACGGCGTTTCGGCACCTGCCGGGGTAGAACCCGTGGTAAAGACGTGTAATTTTGTTTCCACTACTTCACTACAGCCGTATTGCGGCTATAAAGATGTGGCGGGCGATGTTGTCAACTGGCTTGTAATACCGGACCATGAACTTGAGAGCAAACCCCTGCACCGAAAATAAACGGATTCACCATAAGCTCAGCGGCAGGCTGAAGTATCTTTGCCCTTTGGTTTTCCATACGTTTTTGATAAAGTCTTTACAACTATAGCTAACAAAATAAACACCAAATATAATTTGTTTCTACCAACTAAAATAATTTAGGAATTTCATCGAGATAGAGTAAAAACAAGTGCATTTCTTTAAGGTTTTAAAAATAATTTTACCAGTTCTGGTTTATTGTAAGCTCAGATTTCACAGGTATTTACAGAGAAAGACTTTTTAACAACCGGCCATAATTAAAAATATTTTTAAGAAATGCCTTGACATTTATAAATCTTCGTCTTAATATCTGTCAAGTATAAATGGTCTGATTGGGGGGGGAGTAAATACGTTGTCAGTGGAAACTTGATGCAATGAAAGGGGTGAAATTATGGCAAAGTTAATTTTACGTGCAGGCAAAGTAGCTATTAAAATCGTCCTCCTGTTTGCAATTCTCGGACTAATCTTTTTCTCAATCAAAAAACTCCCTCATGCAACAGCACAAACCGAACCTGTTCAGAGCGAGTTTGACGAGCAGATAGGTCTGATAGAGGCTTATCGGGAGCAAGGCCGTTACGACGAAGCTGAGCAGATGTGTCAGGATATAATAACACAATTCCCCGGCAGCGATGGAGCTTTTGAAGCACAGATACAGCTTGTATTTTTATACATCACCTGGGACAAAGCGGCCCAGGCCGATGCGGTCTTAAATCAAGTTATAAACGACTTTGCCGACCATCCAGATTTAACGTCATCGCTCGTTGATGTTTCCGGGGTTTATATTGAATTAAAGAAATATGACGAGGTTATCAGTTTGAGTGAATACATACTGAACAACCAGCCTGAAAGCAGTGAGTTAATATGGGCACAGACCAACCTGGTACAATCA
>DUZQ01000095.1 GCA_013349435.1 Planctomycetota bacterium
AGTTTCCACCAGCCCTTTAAGCCGATACCGCACCAAAACTCTATAATATCTCCGGCCAGAAAGGCGTTTGGGTCTGAAATATCTATTATCTGAGATGCTCCCGCTTCAACTCCCAGGCCGACATCGACCTGCACTATATCCTCGCCCGCCACACAGTCGTCTTCAAAGGCAATAAGCTTAAGGACGTATGTCCCGGCCATACAAAATGTAGCTGTGGTCTTAACTTTATTTGAATCGTCGAATGTCACGCCGTTTGTCGGGCCTTCAATTCTGCTCCACTCGACGGTTACCGCGCCCGGCGGGTCGGGCATTTCGTTGTAAAGGACCGATGCATCGGCAAGCTTAACATCGGGACTGGTTAACGTAGTGTGTTTGTAGCCCCCCGCTTCGACCTTCAAATGCGCATATTCATCAGCACCGATATCCACCCGGCACCCCATTATTCTCGGCTCGCCATCATAATCGGTTGATGTGGAAATGTAGCACGGGTCGCCGGCGTTGATACAGGGCGAAACGGGTCTTAAATGGTAATCATTAACGTTCGGGTCGGTATTTACAAAACATGGGTCCGAATTGATATTACCTACCCCATAATCTTCACCTTCAGGCCAGCCCTCGATACAGCAATAATTAGGGTCGGGGCAATTGTATATCGGGCAATTAGGATCTTCGGGATAAACAATCCTGTCAAGAGTGCCATCGCTCCAGATAATACAGTTAATAATTTCCGGCTGATAAGCCTGATGATAATCGTTGCGAATGATTCCATACCTGTAATTTCTGACGATGGTATTATTCCTGATTTGGGCTGTTGACCTGCGATGCAGACTTATACCATCACCTTCCTCAGCGATACTTGAACCGTTGTTTACAATTATGTTATTTTCGATAAAAGGTGTCGAGTATCTACCGCAATATATCCCGTTTTCACCGTTATCACGGATAATATTGTTCCGAATAACCGGACTTGAGCCTTCAACACAGACTATACCGTCAACTCCACCTGTAATTGTAAAGCCTTCTATTACCGAATTGCCCGTGATGGTTACCACGTCCTTCTCTGCTCTCAATGAATTACTATCCGTAATAATCGTATTGGCAACCACCTCCGGGTTATAAGGGTCGGAGCTTCTCAGAATAATATCCCTGCCGTCATCGGGAAATAAAATCTCACCGAAGAAGTAACCCTCGTAAACCACAATTTCATCACCATCGTCAGCTTCATCTATCGCACGCTGAATCTCGCCGTACCGCTTACCCTGTGTAACATTAAACACCCTGCCCAAAGGCACCGGCTGCGGAAGAGGAACACCATAATTACAATCCTTTGTGCCGCCCGTAAAACCCAATCCAAGGTTCCCATATCCGTTGGGTCCCCATGCCCAGAATTGCCCTTCTCTATCTATTGCATAATAACATTGATAGTGACTACGAGACGCATTAATATATGATGCACCTGTCAGATTATATGGATCATCCCGGTTTGTAACCTCAGCCGGTGCGGGCATGTTACCCCAGCAAATAATACTTTTATCACCATTTTCTTCTTTCCAATGGAAATAGTCAAGATGCCAGGCTCCCCATTGCCACACTTTCCCGTTTTCTTCTAATGCTAAGTTCCCTATTGGTCCTGACGATATTGCAATGATATCCTTTAGTGGCGTCTCAGATTCGAAGTCACCATCCTGGTCGCCCGAAACTACTTTACGCGGGCTTGGTTTATCTAAGTAACAAGTTCCTCCTCCACAACCCAATTGTCCATAATAATGATTATAACCGCCCCATGACCAGACCTCACCTGCCTTTGTCAGGGCAAATATGTTCATTTGACCACCAGCCGCCACATCGACAACCTTTCCGGGAGATTCTATCCTGTTTGGGTCTGAGTCCATAATACAAACAGGTGCTAAAAAGTTTGGTTCCCCTCCAGATTCTGTGAAAGGATTACCTCCCCAGCTCCAGACACAACCCTGTTTATCTAAAGCTATACAGCTCCTTCCCACATCAATATCTATAATATCTTCAAGAGGACTCAAACCATTTTCGTTCATAACCTGGATTGGAGATGCTTCGTATTCAGGCGTATAACTGCCATTACCCAATTTAGCGTTACAATTGCTTCCCCAAGCCCAGACACAACCATACTTATCCAGGGCCAAAGCGGTGCTCCCGCTGGTGGCTACTTTTACAATATCCTGCAGAAAATCAGTGCCCATCTCGCCGCCTGCAACCTGAACGGGTATTGGGCTGTCCGGCAATTCACACGGATCCGTACCTGCACCCAAAACACCATAATTGTTAACACCCCAGCTCCAGACATATCCGTCTTTATCCACGGCTAAAGAGAGATCAGTGCCTCCTTCTATACACACAATATTTTCAAGAAAGCCCTCTCCTTCCGGACCGACTACACGCATAGGATATTTTATCGCGGCCTTGTCACTTCCCACACCTAAAACGCCTGTTGGCTCTGTGTCCGACTCCGGGTTTTTACCACAGGCCCACAATATACCGTGTTCATCGAGAAACAGCGTATGATAAGCCCCGCCGGCGACCATCATTGTTCTAACCGTAATTTCAACTTCGTCTGTTGCCTGGCCCCAGGCCGACTCGGCCTTTAACTCAAATCTGTATGTGCCGGGCCAGTTAAATCTGACCTCGGTTATAAGACAATTCGGGTCCTCAAAAGTAACCAATCCCGCCCCCTCGATTAACGACCATCTCGTTGTATCAGGCTCACCCTTCAGAACCTCACCGGCAAGCTCGGCCGAAAGCTCACTAATACCCGGCCCAAAGATAGTCTGGTCCGCCCCTGCATATACCTCAAGCGGATACTCACCAGTTACTTCAATCGCCACAAAATCCTCATCCCACAGCCCCGTATCATTCGCCTTGGCATATAACCTCAGTACATACTGCCCCGGTGCCGTAAATGTCACCGTAGTACCCAAAACCTGCGCATCGTCAAAACTCACCGCGCTCATCTCCCCGCCAACCGGCTCCCATATAATCGTACACTGGCCTGAATAATCAGCCCCGGTATGGTCGCGCACATAAACCCCGTTTGCCCCCGTCCCGTCTTTTTCAAAAGTGTAGCTGACCGATTCTGCTTCGGGCGGAAAAGGTATAACCGCATCAGCACCTGCATTGGCATCCGGGGGAAATCTTTCCTCAACAACAACCCGGCATGTATCATAACCCGATTTGCCATAGTCATAAGCCTCAAGCTGCAGCACATAACTGTCAGGCCTGCTGAATGTGACCGTTGTACACCAAGCATTAGGGTCGCCGAACAGAACGCCGCCCCCTCTGGTGCTGCTGAGAAGCGACCATGTGGGTTTTACCTGGCCGTATGGCAGGCCGTCATCGCTATACCCACCGTCAATACTTACCGTATTATTCGGCCAAATGATAACCTGATTGTCCCCAGCCTCGGCATTCGGCGCCTCGTTGATGGCAGATTCGACCAAAATATCAACTTTGTTGGAATTACCGCCGACACCACCTTTCATCGCTTCCAGATATATTGAATACCGGCCGGGTTCGCTAAATGTCGCCGTAGTATCCGGATTCTCCTTTGTGTACCCACCGATTTGGACATCGGAACTGCCGTTTGGTGCAAGCGGTATGACATGCCACTGAACCGAATCGACTCCTTCAACACCATCCCCTTCACTCCCTTCGATAGCCCCATCCAGATTCACCGTCTCCGCCGATGAAAGATTTATATGAACAGGCGCGACACCGGCGGTTAACTTAATCAAATCTATCGTTACCGTTGCAGACCCGGATTCCGCCTGGCGCTCATCTATCGCCTTGTAAGTGAACGTTACCTGCCCGAAATCTTCACTGTTAGGATTAAACGTAAAAGAACCCTCCGAATTCACCAATAGCGCCCCGCCACCAGCCGGAACATTTTCTACCACCTCGACTTCAAGTTCATCGTCATTTGCATCGCTGTCATTAGCTAATAGACCTTCTTCAGCATCCACAACCAAGGTGCTTGTCGAGAACACCTCATAACTGTCAGGCTCGGCCACCGGAGCGTCATTGACAACATCAACCGTAACAGTCGCCGCGTTGGAGCAATCCTGGCTGTCACAGGCCCTGTAAGTAAAGCTGTCAATGCCTATAAAGCCCCCATCAGGTGTATATGTTACATCGTCTCCGTTATTATTTACTATACCGTGAAGAGCAGCAGTGTAACCTTCAAGAGAGACCGTCATATCCTGACCTTCAGGCTCACAATCGTTGAACAATACATCAATGACGATTGACACTGCGTCACATTCTGCAAAATCATCATATGCAATCGGCGGCTGATTCCGGCCTGTCGTATCCGGGAATTCATAAGCACCCATATCCACAATAGGCGAGGTGCCGATGCCTTTATCTGACGAATATGGATCGTCAACAAAACGGTCATCACCATTATGGTCCGTGGTGATGCCAACTGGAACATCGCTGTTATCACCGGCGTCAATACACGGCGAACAACTGCTGCGTAAACTTATATCTCCATAATCATCATCAGCGGTCCCCCATATACTATCAGCGCCCGCATTTGGATCGAGCGTGTATATCGGGTCGGAATCAATATTACCCGCACCCCAGGTCAACGTACTGCCGGTTTCCACTGCTACACCCGTTTGGCCACCCTCAACATCGCTGTACCTGACTTCAAGGGTCGATGAATTCAACAAACCGATCTCTCCCCCCTCCGGAGAACTGTTGCTCCAGAGTACACTGTTGGCGACCGTCGAACTGCCACCTCTACTTGTAATTGCACCACCGTTTATTGCCGCTGAATTCTCCGTGAAGCTGCAGCCGCTTATCGTTACATTGGAGTCGTCTGAAATGAAAATCCCACCACCATACTGATTGGACGTATTTCCAACAAATATACAATTGATGACAGTTGCTCCGCTACTACCAATTTTCAAACCACCGCCACCCTCGATGTTAGCCGGGTTGGTTGCACCGGCTGAATTAGCGTAGAACTTGCAGTTAACGATTTGGGGACTGCCATCACGCACAAATATTCCGCCACTGTGCTTTGCACTTGCGACATTACGCTCGATTAGACAATCTTTTACAACACCACCACAGGATTTTTTTATCCATATCCCGGCACCCGACTGCTCGGCGATATTGTTTCTTATAATACAATCGCTTATTATAGGATTACCTGTACTTGAATAAATACCAACAGCAATGTCACCGGAATGATTTTCTTCGATAAGGCAATTTTTTATCTGTGCATCACTGAAATAACAATGAATCGCTCCACCACAAAAGCCGCAATCATTATCTTTGAACACACAGTTTTTTATCGTGGGGCTGGCTTGATAGCAAGAGATGCCTCCCCCGGATGACCGCATCTGACCTTGATACTCGCAATCACTGAGACCATATCCGTTTATGATATTGAAACCATCGACTATCGAATTAGGCTCTTCACCGGAGTGAAAATAAAATGCGCGATGCGGCTCGGAGCTACTCCCGTCACAGTCAATTACAGTAGAAGCAACTACAGCAGGATTTTCAGGATTATAACTACGGACGGTGATGGCTTTGCCGCCAAAGTCCAAATCGCGATTTCCTTCTCCTGTATGCGTACCGGGAGCAACTTCAACAATATACCCGGCCAAAGCGGCATCTATCGCCCCCTGGATAGTCGCATATCCCTGCATGGTACCGACAATGTAGGCGGGTATGTACTCATCGGCACCCATATCCACTATGGAATTGGCATCACCGTCCCCATCCATAACTCGTACCTGACCGTCGATATCGAATTGGCCGGTATAAGTGCCATTCGGATCACCCGTATCTATACACGTGGAAATCGAGTTAAGATGATAAATTCCGTTATCAGGATCAACAAAATTAGGATCCGTGCTGATGTTACCCTCACCGCCGCCGGTCCAGTTCTGGATACAGCTATAAGTCGGTGCCCCGCCCGACACCTGGTTGTGGTCATTGCCCCAAATAATACAGTTTGTTATAGTCGCGTTATCGCACCAGGCTATCCCCCCGCCGCTGACACCGGCAGTGTTGTCGGCAACTGTGCAGTTGACGATTTCGCCGTTACACATAACCATACCGCCGCCGTTAAGCGTTGCCGTGTTGTTATATATCAGGCAATTACGAATCACACCATTACAACCGCTCAGGCCTCCACCATGATTGTTGATCGTTGAGTTCCCGAATATCCTGCACCTGTCAATCAGGCCGTCGAAAACCCTTATCGCACCTCCATTTTTCTTGGCAACATTATCTTTTATTATGCAATTAGAAACGGTGGCATTTGTACTTGTACCTCCGGATGCCCCCCAAATGCCTCCCCCGGAGTCATCCGTTGGTCCATAACCTTTGGTGAGAGTAAGGCCGAGAAGCTTGCAATCGCTGCTCTCAGTTCCGTAAAATGTTACCGCCGGGTTCATATAATTGGCGTCGATAATTGTTGCCGCTACAACATTCCAATCGTTCGGGTCGCAGCTTCTGAGAACCAAATCCTTTCCGCCGAAGTCCACGAATTCATAGCAGGTTCCCTGTTGAACCTCAAGCTCGTCCATTTCATTGGCATCGTCTATTGCAAGCTGGATGTGGGAGAACCATTTGTCCCGGATGATATTGTGCACACGATTCGGGTCGGTAGCCACAAAGACATTACAGGAATCCCATGTGGACCACGCGTTCTCATCATCCTGAACTCTCAGCTTAACTAAATAAATTCCTGCTGACTCAAACACACAATTTGGTTCCGCCGTGCTATCTCCCTTAATATCCGAAGCCCCCGGAGGAAAATCCCAATCATAAGCTGTTATATAACCATCGGGGTCATAGGAATTGCTCCCGTCAAATTGCACCACCTCATCTAAAAGAACATACTTGGGACAGTCATCGATAACTGCTATCGGATACTGGTTGCACGCCCTGCTTTTATCGGCAATTAGACAAATACAGACTAATGAGAAAATGCTTATTGGAAATCTCTTGTGCATATCATTACTCCTTTAATTTGACTTGATGTGACTTTTCAGCCAGCTTTGTGCGGCTTTGGCTTCAATACAGTCTGGATAGTTCTGGATAACCTTCTCATAAGCCGACCTTGTTTTGTCTTCAGCATCGAATCTGGAAATTGCACCGTTTTTTTTCAGTTGCCCGTAGCTATAGCCTATTAGAAACTGAGCATTCGCGGCGTTTTCGTTGTCGGGCTGGTTATCAACGACCCACTTATAACATTCTACGGCCTTTTCGATTTTACCTAAACGACGATAAGCCTCGCCTGTAAAATAATAACTATCTGCCGCGATGTCCGCTTCATATGCCGGCAATTCTTCTATTGCCCTGTCCCACAAAGCTATTGAATTTTGAAAGTACCGCTCGGCATCTTTGCCCAGCCCGGCATTTTCCCTCACAAACGCCTGGCGGTAATAATGTTCAGCGATAGTAAATATGGCTGCCGGTAAATCCGGCTCCTGCGAAAATCCCGAGATTAAACTCATAAGAGACTGAAAGTTAGGGTCATTTCCACTGGAAATATCTGTTTTAACCAGATTAAATTGATTCCACATTTCGCTTACGCCGGTACCAGACAACAAGTTTTGAGCATATTCGAACAGTTCGCGAGCTTTTTGGGCATTTCCCGTTCTCAGATAGGCATCCGCCACATCTGTAACTGCTTCTGCTGTAACGATGTTATCTTGTGATAAAGCTGTCATACTTTCGTATGCCGCTTGTGCGCCGGCTTCGTCTTTAAGGTCAAGCTTCAAGAGTACCAGATCCCTCCGATACAACATCGCATCATTTTTATCACCCCAATTGCTGTAGTCAGGCCATGTGCTCATTGCATATTCGTAAAGCTCAAGGGCCTTTTGAGGATTAGGCTCTCGATAGACCTGGGCTATATCATAGATCGCCTCGGGGATTTTTGTGTGTGATGAATAATTATTAAGCAGGTTTGTATAAGCTGCCTGAGCACTATCGGCATCTTGTAATTGAATATATGCCTTCACTATAATGGCCTGTGCCCACATTATATCTTCCGAGTTTGGCCAGGTTTCCAACACGTATCGGCAAATCTCAAGGGCTTTTTGCGGTCGATTCAAATATAAGTGGCTGTCGGCAACCTCACAAATTGCCTCAACTATTCCTGCCTGCTCGGAGTA
This sequence comes from Planctomycetota bacterium, assembly GCA_013349435.1. Lineage (GTDB taxonomy): Bacteria > Planctomycetota > Phycisphaerae > Sedimentisphaerales > Anaerohalosphaeraceae > QNBT01. Next base: position 8,175 of record DUZQ01000095.1, read on the forward strand.
ATTATTAACCAATTCCTGATAAGCAGTTTGCGCCTCTTGAAATTGGCTCGAGTAAACACACATACGTGTAAGCCTTTCCTGGGCAGTGAGGGCATGCTCTGTGCCGGCATGTTGCAAAATGATATTCTGATAAGCTTGCGCTGCCTGTGCATATTGCCCATTGTTGTCATAAACTTCCGCCTGGTCAAAGTCTGCTAAAACATCTGCAAACGTCTGACCGACTGCAAAATCCAGGGCAGCAGAAAATGCACAGAAAAGAAATGAAAACATTACCAACCGCCTGGCCGCTCTTCGTACTTTTGAAATCTCATTAAACACTTTAATCTCCCTTGTAAATATGTATATTTTGTCTGTTAAAAAATCCGCACAAAATGAATTGAAGGAAAAATAGCATGAAAAAAGTAAGCTTGATTCTGATTTTGAGAAGAAATGAAAAACATAGACATTGGTTCCCCCTCCACCCCGACTCCCCGGCTGAATCTTCTTTTTGCATCTTACCCAGTTTGGCCTCAATACTTAATAATATCCTTAGTAATATAAGATAATAATCATTTTTCTAAGTCTGTCAAATATTTTTATGGGTTTTATAATTTTATTTTTGATTTATATACTTTTTATATAGCAATAATTGTATTTTTATAGAGCAATAGTACTATATACTGTACTGTATTATAACATATATTTAAGCTCGGTATAAAAATAATTCTTAAAGTACCGTGATTATAAGCAATTACATTCCTGCATTCAGATAACCGCTTCATTTAATTTCTTCGGCAAGCATTTTATGAGAATATAAAGAGGGGATTTGTTGACAGCAAAAGATTGAATTTTTATAATGAAAAATCTTTTACTTGTTGAGTGTTCGATTAATATTGTTGATGAAGGAGAAAAGCAGGTGAAACTGGGCAGAGTCAGCAGAATCGTAAAGATACTAACAACCCTTCAGTCGGGTCACAACCATTCCGTGGATGAGTTGGCAAAACTCGCCGGTGTGAGCCGAAGAACAGTGTTTCGCGACCTTAAGGAGCTTGAGGCAATCGGTGTGCCCTATAGATTTAATACGAGAACGGGTGGCTACGGTATCGACCCCGACTTTTTTTTGCCGCCCATAGACCTTAACCTGCCGGAAGCCCTCAGTCTTCTGCTTCTTGTACACAAAGGTCGCAATTATCTTCCGATGCCGTTCAAAAATTCGGCCCTTCTGGCGGGTCTGAAGGTGGAAAACAACCTGCCGGCGAAAATCCGAAAATACTGCGATACGAGTCTGCAAAAAATAACTGTTCGGCCCAATGCGCATGCTTCAATGGATTCGTTGGACTCGAATTTTTCCAAGCTGCAGGAAGCCGTCCGGAAAAAAAGATACGTTGAAATGGGTTATCACTCTCTGTACGAGGGAAAAGAGATCACCACAACTTTGCGCCCCTATCATTTGATGTACAACAACCGGGCATGGTATGTTATCGGGGAATCAAGCCTGCACAAGAGTATCAGGACGTTTAACCTGAATCGTATCAGAAAAATTGAAGTACTGAACCGGTGTTTTGTCAACGGAAACAACTTCGATATTTATGAGTATCTCGGCAGAGCATGGTCAATGATCCCTGAGGGGAAAATCTATCACGTAAAGCTGCAGTTTGCACCCAAGGTAGCCAACAACGTGGCCGAGGTGCAATGGCACGCCACTCAGAAGACAAAGTTCAATGAGGACGGCTCGCTGATTGCCGAGTTCCGGGTTGACGGATTGGGCGAAATAAGCTGGTGGGTTCTCGGCTATGGCGACCAGGTGGAGGTGTTGGCACCTATGGAGCTGCGGGAAAAAATCGCAACAACCGCACAGAAAATGGTGCAACTTAATAAACAGACTTATAAATTGCCCACGTTCGACCGAGCAATTTAAAAAACAGTCTATCATAGTTGCCGAGGACCGAGATTGATTCTTTTCCGGCGAAGATGCCGGCCGGCCGCCTCGATATATTTTAGCGCCCGTGGCTTAGTAAGATAGAGCACTGGTTTCCTAAATCAGGGGTCGCAGGTTTGAATACTGCCGGGCGTAGTTATTTCTCATTATCGAGAAAACTCATAGGGTGGGCCTTTGCCTGTCAAAGGGTGCCACGGTCAAACCATGCCCTGAGCGGAGACCTGTGCCGACTGGCACAAGTCGGAGTCGAATGGATTGTTTGGCCGTGAAAAACGTAGGGTGCGATGAATCGCACCATTTTTACTAATTATTGCGGTGTTTATAGGGGTGTCGATCCTTTTACCTCAGCAGGTCGATGCTGTACAACCAACCCTCGATAATGAAACCAACCTCCTCGACTTAGCCAAGGCAAAATTCGGTGATCTTACAACAGCCGAGAAGGGTCTTTTTATTGCCTCTTCTACAGGAAAACAAGCTGTCTACAATAAGACTGATGAAAAAGATAATGACCCGGCGAATGCTAAACAGTGATCCAATGATCGCACAATTAGGGCAAAGTGCATTGAATGGCTATGTATAGATCCAGTAGCGTCAAAGAAAATAACTCGTATTGGCATTTGGATTAAAGGGATTCGTATAGATGGGAAGACCGATCTAAAGTTTGCAAGTATCTCGTTTCCACTTCATTTTGAGAAAAGTGCTTTCACACAACAACTCATCTTGCACCGTGCACAAGTCAACGCCTTATATCTTAATGGAACTCACACGAAATCCATCTATGCTGATGGGTTGAAAATTGAAAATGACCTTTTACTGCGAGATGGTTTTAGATCTGAAGGTGTCGTACGATTGCCCAGAGCAACAATTGGCGGAGACTTCGATTGCAGTAAAAGCAGTTTTATTAATCCCAAAGGAAGAGCCATAACAGCAGACGGAATTAAAGTAGAAGGTGCTTTTTTATTATCTAATGAATTCAGGTCCGAGGGTCAAGTTCGCTTGGTTGGAGCAAAAGTTGGAGGAAATCTTGAATTAAAAAATAGCCGATTTCTTAATAGAAAAGGAGTAGCTATAAATTGTACTGGATTAAAAGCAGAGGGAACTGTTTTTATGAGCAATGGCTTTTATGCTGAAGGTGAAGTATATTTGACCGATGCTATAATCAATGCAAACCTCGTTTGTGAAAAGGCCAAGTTCATCAATCCAAATGGATATGCACTCATATCTGAAAGACTGAAGGTCAATGGCGATGTCTTTTTACGTAACGGTTTCAAGGCCGAGGGTAAGGTTAACTTTTACAGCGCTAAAATTGGTGGAAATTTTTTATGGACGGATGTTGATTCACCGGAAAAAGCTACACTTGATCTTCGGTCTGCCAAGATCGGGACTTTGGGGGATAGCAGAGAGAGTAGAGGCCCTACCCGTTGTCAAGACCAATGTTTCCTTTGTTTAAGGTGCAAGTTGTAGCGTTTTGTTTAACTCAGTCGCTTTGCGTAGCGGAGGCGAAGCCGGAGCGGAGCGAAGCGACTGGCGGC